>CAYTGC010000047.1:0-26624 GCA_964437195.1 uncultured Myxococcales bacterium
AGCTTCCGCATGGTGTCACATTCTGGCTCCGCGTCGGCTTCAGAATACCGTGGAATCGTACCGGCAGCAAAAGTGTCGGCGATCGCAGCCGATTTGTCCCGCATGCCTGCCATTGTGCAAGCGGCGCAGCAGTTCCGAAAAACCGCGGATCGTCTGGATCTAGTCCTTCTCAACGCCAACTCCATCACGCAGACGCACGTACTCACCAGCGACAAGTTCGAGTCTAACTTTGCAGTGGGATATCTGGGGCGTGTACTTTTGACTTGGGAGCTCGAAGACCTTCTCCACAAGACTCCTGATTCGCAGGTGCTATCGGTGGTTGGCTTGAATTTGGATCGTCTCAACCTCGATGATCCATCTTCTGCGCGCGACTTCTCATCGATGAAAGCGCTGGGGCGCTGGCAGTGGGCGATGCAAGTCTTTGCCAGGGAATGGAATCGTCGCACGCCCATCGCGATGAACATCTACATGCCGGGTCTTGTGAAGACCAAGATCCTCGCAAATGAACCACAGCCGATGCGCTTGGTTGTACAGATTGCAAACGCCTTGGTGGGGGTTCCGGTGCAACGTGCAGGGACGGAGCTGCTTACCGTGATAGAAGAGATTCGGACGCAAAAACGGAGAGATTCCTACTACGCGCGGACCAAGTTAAAGCCCCCCCGGGCGCTCAAGGAACTGCCGACTGACGGTGAGAAACTGTGGACGCTGACAGAGCAGCTTCTGTCCCCATTCCGTCCAAATCCGAAGTGAGCAGCGCAAGGAGTAAACCCGCAAGCTACGCCAGGTTCGTCAAGCCCGCAGGACAAATGGAGGAAGAGCGCGGGAAGCTGTCGCACAATCGCTGCGCCAAAAACCGTCACGGTTGCGCAGAGAATCCACATCAATTCCCGAAGCCGACAGCACAGGCCGACGGAGGAAGAGTCTGTTTGCTTTTCTCGACCGCTGTTCGCAGGGCTCGCAGGACGAACCAGCGCTGCTCGGGGTCTAGTTCCAAACCAAAGTACAGCTCTTTAGCGCCCTCAATGACCAGCACCGTCGAGGAATCCTCTCCGTCGGCGCTTGTCTGCTCAAAGACGCCCGTGACTTCGCTCAAGCGGAACTGCTGTCTGTTTCCGATTCCGAAGTAACCGGAAAAGATCTTGCCCGCATCGCCACGAATGGTCACGCGCATCTTCCCGAAAAGACCCATCAGCAGCCCGTGCAAGGCGCTCAAGCAGCCAAGCAACATGAGCAGGCTGAAAAAGATCAAAAACCCGCGCTTCTGGATGAGCGAGCCGTAGAAAAAAGCGCACCCGATTCCCACAAACAAGAACACCAAGGGAACGGTAGCGAGTGTCCAAAAGCTCGCAGTGCGTACGGTGATCTGCATTCCATCTGGTCGTGGCTCATAGCGAATCCCGCGTGGAGGCCGTTTGAGGACAATCTCGGGCTCTGCTTTGGCGGCCCCGGCAAGCTTCGACAGCGCGAAGACTTCGTTGCATGACGGACAGTACGCCACGTCACGCCCGATGTTGACGCATTCCGTCGGAAACAATCGATAGCAAGTTGGGCAACAGAGCTTCATGTCCCTAGGCCGCGGGTACGCTAGCACACTTGTCTTGTGGGAATGTTGTCGATTCGTTGCGCTGTTGGATCCAAGGACGGAATCGCGCAGCGCAAAGGTGAACTTGGGATTCCAGAAGTCGCCGATTGAAATCGCGGGCCGACCGCTTATCGAGACGCGTTAGCCATCGGACAGAGCCTCGGCGATGCGCATGTGGGCAACCCGGGCGGCGGCAGCGAGAGCGGCCAGCACTGCGACCACAGACAAAAAGACAAAGCCCCAAAGATATGCAGACACCGAGTACCCGATCCGGAGCGGAATGGCCTCGGCAAGGAGTCCACCGCGATAGGTGATGGTTGCGGCGTTGAGCGCAGAGGTCGTAACCACAGAGGTACACAGACCGACAAACCCGGCAAGCAAGGCCAGCAGCGCTGCCTCCATCGCGAACATCGCCAAGATGTGCCGCTGCAAGTACCCGAGGCTGCGGAGCGTACCGATCTCGCGGGTTCGCTCGCGGACGGTCTTCATCATGCTGGTCAAAACGGCGGCTCCGGCAATCACCAGAATGACGCCGAAGACCATGGCGCGAAACACGGACAGAAGGTCCAAACCGCGACGCAACAGCTCGGCACCTTTGGTCGTGATCCAATCGACAACATCTAGCTTCAACCCGGCTTGATGGACCGCAGCTCGTAGTTCCGCACGCAGCCGAGGACCATCCTCCGGGTTGCGCAAGATGATCATGTATTGGGATACGCTCTTGGTCTGCGCAAGATCCTGGGCAAAGGACAGCGGCAGCCAGAGCAACCGGTCGTTGAAGTCTCGGGCACCAGCGCGGGTGATTCCGGTTACGTCCGCCTCCATTGCATTGGTGCGTCCGTGGCCACTCTGGACCGTCAGCATCACCGTGGGAAACTTGCAGGTGAACGGCTTCTCGATGGGGGCCGGCGCACCTGTCTTGGAATCGAGCGTTGCGTCCTTGTCGGCCATCTCGCAGCCCAAGATGCTCGCAAGCCCAGAGCCCAAGATCATGCTCTGCGGCTCGCTCTCGCGCAGCGGATGCCCGGCGAGCGTGTTCCAGTTCCACTTGCGCCTTGCGATGCGGCCCTCGGGAATGTCGTGACCCCAGGCAATCATCTGGGCAGAGCTGCCTCCCGTGTGAGCCATTCCGATGAGCAGCAGCGTCCTCACGCGGGTCTTCACTTCCGCGCCATGAGCCGCAATCCACTGTTCCAAAAACTGCTGCTCCTTTTCGCTAATCCAGTACTTCTCGGCATCGATGAGCGCCTCGCGCTGCTCCACGCCGGGCTTCTGCACCTGCACCTCGCCAATCATCATGCGGGAGTAGATGATGTCGAGCTGCATCCGCAGGAACTCTTCGATGTAGCCCTGGAACAGCGCAAGCGCGACGAAACCAATGGCAAGTGTGCTCAGTGCGGCGATGCTGTGACGCCAGTTGCGACGTACGTTGCGATAGGCGACTTTGAAGATGAGCTGCGGGGTGTTGGGGCTCATGCAGGCTTATCCAGTCTGGGCGGTGAGCAGATCGACGATGTTGCGCTTGGCCTGGGCGCGCACCACAAGCCACGCGGCCAGGCACAGACCCGGAACAACCAGTGCGGCCTGAACCGCACAAATCCAAGCCGAAGGAACCAAGAGCAGTGGAATGGTTCCCGGTACACCTGGCGGCGCAAACCGAATGCCTGACGCGTTGATCGCCGCGGATGCAGCCAGCCCCACCGCAAGCCCGGCGCAGAGCCCAACCGCAGACAGGAGCATTGCCTCGCGCACGACCAGCCCGGTGATCTCGCGCCGCGTAAAGCCAAGTGCCCGGAGCGTGCCGATCTCTTTGACCCGCTCGAGAATGGTCAGCGTCATCGCGCCAAGAACCGTCAAGGCGAGCACCAGGATCACAAGTCCAGTGATAAACCCCGCCACCGCCCCCAAGAAGGCCATCGTTCCCACGTAATAGGGCTTCGATTCCTCGTTGTCGTAGGTCAGCGCATCGACGGTGATGCCTTCCTTCGCCATCGCTGCCACCACTTCTTTGGCCACCGCCTGGGCATCCTGCGCCGAGTGCAGATACAGACCAATGTACGTGACACGATCCGTCGCGAGAAGCTGCTGCACGGTCGCCAGCGAGGCAATCATGGACCCGTCTTCGCCGAGTGTCTCGGACGGATGATAGGTGCCGACCATCTCTGTATCGACCGCGGACAGCGAGCCGTCATAGTTGATGCCGACAAGTTGGACGCTGGCATCCGCAGCCAGCTCGGACTCTCTCTGTGCGGTTTCGCAGTGCAGGACGGTTGGCGCGGGCGGAATTCCCACTGTCTCATCGTGAACCCGTGGTTTCTGTAGGAGCTTGGCCAGTCCCGACGAGACCATCGCAGCGTTTGCAACAGCCGGATACGCGTCGAGCCACTTGCCTTTTTCCGGCAGCGCGATCTCCTCAGACCACTTCTTCACTTCCCGATGTTGTCGAACCCGCTCAAGCGCCCATGGTTCCAGCCCGAGCAGCATCGCGGGAAACGTCCCACAGCCGTTGCCAGCCAGCCCGACCCCACGCAGGTAGCGAGCCGCAAACTCGACACGCGTGTCCTTTTTGGCCCACGAAAGCAGCTTGTCCTGCGCCGAAGGATCAAGCTGACAGCGCAGCGGCTCTGCGGGGGCCAGGTACAGCCCACCTTTGGCATACACCGTGACGTGCCCTGAGTGCTGCAAGTACACGGCGTTGGTGCGTAGAAAGTGCTCGACGCGGTTGCCGTACCCGCCGATCATGATAAGCCCCGCGAAGCCAAGCGCCACCGCCGCCAGCGTGGCCAAATTGCGCCTGCGGTTTCGCTTCAGGTTTCGTGCCGCCACCGTCCACGCACGCTCCATGGATCGTCTCTCCCTCCGCTCGATCCATTAGGAATCGAGGATCACTCCATCGCGAATCCGCACGACCTTGGCCACCCGCACCATCAGCTTTTCATCATGCGTGGAGAACAGGAACGTCACCTGGCGCTTCTGGTTCAGGTCCACCATCAGGTCGATGAGCCGAGAGGCGGTCTCCGAGTCCAGGTTCGCGGTCGGTTCATCGGCCAGTACCAGCATGGGCTGCGTCACCAGCGCTCGTGCCACCGCCACCCGCTGCCTTTGTCCTCCCGACAGCTTGTCTGGCCAGTGCTTGCGGAAGTCGAGCAGAGAGACATCGGCCAGGGCCTGTTCGACGCGCCCACGGCGCTCCGCTGGTGACAAGCCGCTGTGCAAAAGCAGCGGCAGCTCGACGTTTTCAAACACATCCAGCACCGGCACCAAGTTGAAGCTCTGGAAGATAAAGCCGATGTGGTGGTTGCGGGTGCGGCTGCGCTCGACATCTCCCAGGTGCGCCACGTCGCGGCCCTCAAACAGGATTCGCCCCTGGTCCGGCTCATCCAGACAGCCAAGGAGGTTGAGCAGCGTCGATTTGCCCGAGCCCGACGCCCCAACCAGCGCGGTAAACTCACCTTTTCGCAGCGTCAGGTTCACGCCACGCAGGGCCCGTACTTCCGTTTCGCCCAAGCGATAGGTCTTGTGGACTCCTTCGGCTCGCACAAACGCATCACTCATCGTCTGTTACCAGTCGCACAAAACCAAGGACCAATCAAGCCCGCACACGTCCTTGGGCGAAACCCAAGGTCCTAAATGGGGTGAAGCTTCACACCATCGAGATTTTCCTGATTTCAGGTTCCTCAGCGCGCACCAGGCTGAGGACGCGCGCGTTGGCCGGAACCCGCGTCGTGAATTTGTTTCGCCATTCCGGGTCCGGGATGCTCTCTGTTCGCTTCTGCAGCTGCCGGTAGGCTTCTTGAAGCGCCTGCCGAGCGCGTGAAACCTCTCCATGGGCATGCCAAGCCTCGGCAATGGCGAGCCGCACAGGAACCTCGCCATAGCCAATGCCTGATAGCCTCTCCAGTGTGTTGCATACCTCTTCCGCGAGCGCACAGGCCAAAGCGGTACGCCCTTGTTGCAACAGGGCTTGGATCAAAATGGCCTGCGCATCGAGCTGATACGGTGGCATGGGTTTGGTGAAGGCTACCGCCTGGTGGGCCTCTTCCACGGCCTTTTCCACCTGGCCGCGCAAAAGGGCGGCATGGGCAAAGACCGTCTTCGCCAGGCCCGTATAAACGGGGCTCATGTTGGCTTCGATCACCTTCTGCGCCAACGCGCAAGCCTCGTCTAGATCATGCTGTTCCTCTCGGCGTACGAGCAGCTGAGCCAGATACACCTGCACGTTGCCCTTTGCCGTGGCCTCGGCTTCACAGATCGGCAGCCCCAGGGTCTCGCGAAGCAGCCGCTCACCAGCCCCGGAGTCTCCAAGCTCAGAGAAGGCCATGGCCTGGCAGAGCCGCGCTGCGGTCTGATCTACGATGTTGCCTGCGACTTCGAATGCCCGCACAGCGTTCCGGGCCACGAGCATTGCCTGGTATGGCTCGGGCTCAAGGTTGCGCAGGTACCACGCGTGTCCATGTTCTGCCAAGCCCCTGACGTTTGCATCAGACGCCGACAAGTGCAGCGCCACCTTCTGCGTCAAATCCAAAAACGAGCGAGCTGGGTCACGCAGCCCAAGGTAGCTAAACATCGCGACCAGCCAGGAGGTCGCCGAAACGTACGCGGCGCGCGCATCCGGACGCGGCTCTACGGTGCACAGACGCTGTGCCAAGATGCTTAGCTTCTCATGCTCTCCTTGGTGAGCGCAGGAAAGGAGTAGCCATGGCATGCTCTGACACCACCACCGACTGCCCGGTGCCAAAAGGTCGAGCGCCGAAAAAACAGGTGCCACGGGAGCGGTAAAGTCGCCGCCCAAAAGGCCAGCCCCAAAGAGCAGCACGCGCAGGGTGGCCAGTTCTTCATCCGCTGCGCCAGCGCAGATGCCTCGCTCGACACGGATGCGCACACCGTGTAGCTCGTGGCGCTCCATCGACTGTTCCGCCGCACGCACGTACAGGGTGACAGCACGCGCCGCTTGTCCCGCCCGCTCCGCGTGTTCGGCCAAGATCATCGCATCGCGCTCTCCCGCCTCCTCCAAGTACTGACCTGCCAGCCGGTGCCCGAGCTTTCGATCTTCGTTTGTCAACAGACCATACACCGCTTCCTGAATCAGGGCGTGACGGAAGTGGAACTCTGTTTCATTTGCAAAACGGCTCTGGCGACTTGGCAGAATCAGCTCGGCTCTGTGAAGTACCTCCAGCAATTGTGTCCGTTCCACAGCACCTTTGCTTAAGCCCAACACCGCCGCAACGCCGCCCTCCCAGAATATCTGGCCGAAAAGGCTCGCTGCGAGCAAGGCCCGTCGAGGACCCACGTCCAGACGGCTGATGCGCGCTTGCAGCATGGCCACCACAGTCGCCGGTTGTTCGTCCAGTTTTCCTTCGGCAGCCGCGCGGATCAGCTCTTCCAGATAGAGCGCGTTTCCTTCGGATTGCGAAAGCAAGCGGGCCGCCAGCTCGCGCGAGATCTGCGTTCCCAACACCTGTTTCACCAGCCGCTCACATGCCCTCTTGCTCAGACCCTTGAGGGTGATCTCTTGCAGCTGGTGCCCCTGCCAGAGGTTGGGAAACTGATCCTTCACCTCGGGCCGCGTCATTGCCAAAACAAACAAGGGTGCGTTCGATGGTGAGCGAAGTGCGTCATTGATAAGCGCGATGCTCAGTGCATCACCCCACTGGAGGTCATCGAGCACCAGCAGAACCGGCGCCGCCTTGCATTCTGTACCGAGCCAATCCAAAAAGGCCCGATTGATGCGCTCACGCATGATGCGAGGATCATCGCGCGCGGGCGGTAGCATTTCGCTCCATTGTGCGGGGAAGGGAACCCTGCTGAGTTCGCCAAGGAACGCAACGACACGATGTCTGTCACACGCCGCAACGTGCGCCGCAACGCGAGCTTTGAGTTGGTCTCGTTGCGCGTCCAGCGGCTCGCTTCCGCTGATGCCGCACAGCTTGCGGACGGCCTGTCCAAGGAGGCTGTGCGGAGCGCCCGCGTTCATGAGCTCTCCGCGTCCGCTGAGCACGGTGAGTCGCTCATTCCGCTTCTCAACCCGTCTTAGGAACTCATGCCGCAGCCGTGACTTTCCGACGCCGGGCGGGGCAGATACAAGGACAACGCGTGCTTCACTCTCCTCGATACATGCCTGGAGGTGTCCTTCTAGCAAACCAAGTTCCGCCTCCCGTCCGACAAACGGCGTTGGTCTTCCCAAGAGTGGACGACTGGCATCGACTTCCCGTTCTTCGTATAGGAGCAGCGCCCCGACCGGTTGTGGCGTCTTGGCAAATCGTCCTTCCAACAGACTTGCAGAAAGCGGATCAATCAGGACTCCGGAGGGGGCTTCCTTGGCCGATGGTTGACTCCGCCTGGTGAGCAATCGCGCCGCCGAATCGATGACCTCGCCGACCGCAGTCCGCCCCCGGCTGGTTCCACGCCCCGTTGACATCGAAACGCTCGCGTCCGGCCAGCGCTCCTTGATGAGCAGGGCCGCACGGGCAGCCACCGTCGCCTGATCCTGAGCACTTCCCAGCGACGGCACCGTCACCACGAGCATTCCGTTCGCTAGGTAGTCCACTGCCCCCCCAAGGCTGACAAGGGCTTGGATCAGCATCTGCCGATCCCCGCTGGCAAGCTGAACCTCGCTTCCAGGCTGCGTCATCCCAGAGCCGATCTGTTCCCCCGGTGGAGCTGCCAGCACAATGCTAAACAAGCTCTGTGTCTTTTCGGCGAAGATCTCCGCAATCGGATTCGGGGTGACCACGGCCACATCTGGTTCAGAGACATCCCCAATCCGCTGCAGCTCTGCGCGCAGCGCCGCCGCATCGGCCAAGCGCTGTTCCTTCTGTCGCGCCAGCAACCGACCGACAAGCGCGGACACAACCGCAGGAACTCCCGGACGGAGCTGCTCAACAGGAATCGGATCATCGAAAAGAATCCGAACCAGCACCGCGGCAAGGTTCTCCCCGGCAAAAGGAGGCCGACCAGTCAGGCATTCGTACAGGATGCAGCCGATGGAAAAGAGGTCCGCAGCAGGGGTCAGGTCAACATCCCCGCGCGCCTGCTCGGGAGCCATGTATCTGGGCGTGCCAACGACTGCTCCTGTTTGGGTGATCGCATCCGCGGGATCCATAAGGACCCGGCGAGCAATTCCGAAGTCGAGAATTTTGACCTGCCCAACGTCACCACCAACCAGAAGCAGATTGCTGGGCTTTAGGTCCCTGTGGACAATACCGCGGCTGTGCGCGACCGCGAGTGCGTCGGCGACCTGAGCAAGGAGGCGCAGGCAGTCGCACACTGGGAGTGGTCCGTTCGCCAGACGTTGGCACAGATCCTGGCCCTCGAGCCACTCCATGGCAAGAAAGCGCTGGCCGTCCAGGGTCTGACCGTGAGCAACGTGGCCGACGATACCAGGGTGGCGAAGTTCCGACAGAAACCGTGCCTCACGAGAGAAGCGTTCTTGTGGATGAAGCCCGCCTGCCCCATCGGTGTGCAGAAGCTTCAGCGCGACGGTTTCGTTGCTGGAACGATCCGTGGCCCGGTAGACCGTTCCCATACCCCCCAAACCGGCGACACCGTGGATCTCGAATCGATTGGCGAACAGACTGCCTGGCGCAAGCGCAGAAATCCCCATCGTGACAAGTATGCCCGATCTGGCCTGCCAGGTCGGTCTGTTGTCATGGCCCGCGAGTGTGATAGCCTTGGGTGAACTTCATGAGTTCCACCGTCGACCAGAGTGGCGCTGGTCCGAAGTTGGCCGCGCATGCATCACCGGAGCCTGGTCTGATCTTGGTCTTTTCCGGTCGGCAGCCGTTTTTTTCCGTTCTTCCGCTTCGGAATGATGAACTCGAGCTTGGCCGTGACAGCCTCGCCGCACAGGTGACGGACGGACGCATTTCCCGCAGTCACGCCAGAGTCACCTACAAACACGGTAGATTTTCTGCAGTGGACCTAGGCAGTCGCAACGGCACCGCCGTGGACGGACGTATGCTGACGGTCGGCGTCGAGCAGCCCATCGAACGCTGTCTACGGATTGGCGACACGCTCTTTCTCCCCACGGCCAACGTACACGCGCTGGACCACAGTGGATTGATCGTACGCAGCGGCCGCGTTTTGGGACCGCGACTGCTGAGTACTTATCTGGGTATCAGCCGCCTTGCAGCGACGAGCACCATGCTTCTTATTACCGGCGAAAGTGGCGTCGGCAAGGAGGACGCAGCACGCGCCTTTCACACAGCAACGGCCAAGCCCAACGGTCCGTTTGTCGGTGTCAACTGCGCCACGATTCCAGAAAGCATCGCCGAAAGGCTTCTGTTCGGAGCCCGACGCGGTGCCTTTTCGGGTGTCACATCCGATGCGGAAGGCTACATCCAGGCTGCGCATGGCGGAACCCTGTTCCTCGACGAAATTGCCGAGCTTGATGTTTCGGTGCAAGCCAAGCTCCTGCGCGTTCTTGAAAGTCGGGAGGTCCATGCCCTTGGTGCAGTCAGGCCAACGCCCGTCGACATTCGCGTCTGTTCGGCTTCCCACATGGATTTGCGATCACAAGTGGCCTTGGGCCGACTGCGCGAGGACCTGTATTACCGCATCGGTCGTCCCGAGGTCGTCATTCCGCCGCTGCGCGAGCGGCCCGAAGAGATTCCCTGGCTGATCGCGCTCGAGCTTGGCAAGGTTGCTCCAGATCTCCCCCTGCACCACTCTTTTGTCGAGGCGTGTCTTGTGCGCGTTTGGCCCGGCAACATCCGCGAGCTGCTCGTCGAGGTACGCGCCGCCGTTCAGGAGGCGATTTCCCAAACCAGCCCGCGTCTTACCGCCCAGCACTTGAGCGCTACGGCTGGCCAGAACATAAGAAAACAGGCGCCCGGTTTGCACAGTCCCCCCTCTGTGGGCGAGCCCTCCAGCGCGGTTGCAGTCCCTTTGCCGACAGCCGTGCGGTCTGCGGACTCCCTGCCCACGGAGCAGCGCGTGCTGCCGACCAAGCTTGCCAAGGACGTTGATCGCGACGCGATCCAAGAAGCGCTGCGTCGTACCGGCGGCAATGTCTCCAAGGCGTCTCGACTTCTTGGGCTACACCGGAACGCGCTGCGCCGTCTCATCGAGCACCATGCCATCGATCTTTCGCGCATTGTCGACCCCTTGTAACGAGCCTTCCCAGAAAACCGCAGCCGGTGTACCCGTAAAGCGAGCGGTTTGTGTCAACGCCACCTCAGAACGTGACCACCGGCCATCCTCCTCATCCAGGTGCGATGTATCCGCGTCGTCGGGATTGTGACTCCGGAAGCAGGTTCAGGGATGTGCCAGATTTGGCCGGGGAGTGTGCCAGACTTGGCCGAATCCTTGCGGCTGTCACCGCGCCGCCCTCCCTGCTGTGCGCAGTCGTCGGTTGGCCACACGACGCGGACTCCTCCCCACACGCAGAAACCGGCCCAAGTTGGCGCAGGATGTCTGAGCGAAAATCCGTACGGACAGAGCGCTCCGGACGCTGTCACGGCCTCGCAAGAAAGGGTCTGCACCACGCGGACGGCCTCGGGGCCAGCGCGAGCGCCAAGGTGGTGGTCTGTGGACATGCGATTCCGATGTGGACAGAGCGTCTCAGCAGCAAAGGCAACACGACGACACGATGCGACAGGTACGTCCGATCGTAAGACCTCTGGCACGCGCATTGCGAAACATCGGGCCAGAACCGCGTGACAGAAGGAATCCGCCGATGTCGAAGCTCCATCTCGAGATCATCGAAAACCTGACTCGCACCATGCTGGGCGCTACCAATCAACCGATCGATGGGCGCTGGCTACATGAGCAGATCCGCTACCAGCTCGTGATCGCCAAGAAACCACCGGTCCACCAGCAGTTCGAAGGTCCGCAGCAAGTTCTGGACTATCTGACCCTCGTCAAATTCACCTACAAGGTCTTGCAAACAACACCGCCGAGCGTGAAGGACTATGGCGGGGGAGTTGTCATCCGCGGTAGCGACATCGCACAGCTCCTGATGACGAGAGAGGTCGTGGCCATGGACTGGATCGGGGTCTACGAGTTCGAGGAGGACCGGCTCAAAAACATCACGATGACCATCTTTCGCTGGGCCACCCATTCCACCAGCAAGCCCCCGCAGAACCGCATCGCAGCGCAGCCAGAGCGGATCGTGAGCTCCAGTCCGGATCCAAGCTAACCTGAGTCCACCGCGAAACCAACAGATTGAGTACGAAGACTGGGGGCGACCGGAGAGCTTTTTTCGGACCGCCTGCGGGACGGAAAAAGTCTCGCAGGGAAGCGGGGCCCCAGGCGCAACGTGCGCGTTTGGGAATGGACGGGGTTTGGGAACGCTGATTGGGTACGCCAGTTGGCAGATTGTGGCTGGGTGCGGATGGTGATGCGGCGTCGCTCACCCGGATCTGTGGGGACAACGCCACATGGACTCGCTATCCGACCAGCCCCCGGGCTGCGCCCATGTCTTCAGACCGCTCTTGTGAATCAAGGCGCTTGCACTTTGCCAAGGCTGCAAGGAGAGCCGGAAGCACAAGCGGCTTCGCGAGGAAATCTTCCATTCCGGCATCCATGCAGGCCTGCCGATCCTCGTCCGTTACGCCGGCGGTAAGTGCAATGACTCGGGGTCGATTGCCGACTGGGAATGTCCGAGAAATCTCGCGACTTGCCTCGATACCGTCCATCACTGGCATCTGCACATCCATCAACACCACGTCGTAAGGCTGACGCCGCAGCGCCTGCAAGGCTTCTTTGCCATTGCCCGCCACATCTGCGCGGTACCCCAGGCGGACGAGCACGTGTGTGATCATCTTGAGGTTGATCGGGTTGTCCTCGGCAACCAGCACGCGCAGGGATTGACGCGCGCTTTTCGATTCCGGCACCGTAGGCGTCTCGCTGGATTCTGTCTGGGGCCGCACGACAGGTGACGAGGGACGATCAAACAACCGCTGCATAGCATGGAGCAGTGGCGAACGCCTGAGCGGCTTCATGAGCTGCAGCTGCAGGCCCATGCGCAGAGCGTCCTCCCGCGGCAGAACGGCGCCCCCAGCGTTTAACAAAACCAGCTTGATCCGGTCTCCGTGTAACGCACGCAGCCGTTGTGACAAGTCGGCTCCGGTCCTTTGCGGCGTGTTGGAATCCAAGAGAACCAGATCGACCGCATCACCACGCTCCGTCCAGCCCAGCGCCTCGGCCGGGTTCCCCGTCGCGCGGGCGATTGCTCCCCACGCCTCGACCTGTCTCGACAGAATCCGGCGACTGGTTTCATTGTCGTCTACGATCCAAGTTCGCACGCCAGCCAATGGCTGAACGCTGGTTTCCGGCGCATGCTTGGGAGTGGCCTGCGGAGTCCCGACCACAGCGGTAAAATGGAAACAGGAGCCTCGACCTTCCTCGCTCTCTGCCCAGGCCTTTCCGCCCATCATGTTCGCCAGGCGTGCGCTGATGGCCAGGCCCAGGCCCGTTCCCCCAAATCGACGGGTTGTTGAGTCATCCACCTGCGAGAATGACTGGAACAGGGTGTTCATCCGTTTCGCCGGAATTCCCATTCCCGTATCGCGCACCGTGAAGTGTAGTTCGTGCCGGTTGTCCTCGATTGGCCGAGATCGAACGGTCACAACGACCTCGCCCATTTCGGTAAACTTGGCAGCGTTCGAAAGGTAGTTGAGCAGGATCTGACGGAGCCGCCCAGGATCAGCCAGGACCGTGGATGGCACCGCGCCAACCAACTCATACAGCAGTTCGAGTCCCTTTTCACGGGTCCGTATGGCGATGACATCGAGTGTTTCCTCGATCATTTCGACAAGATCGACGGGAATGTTCTCGATCGGAAGATTCCCAGACTCCAGCTTCGAATAATCGAGGATATCGTTGATGATCGTCAGCAGATGGCAAAAATCAGATCACCCGCAACACCACGCCGCAGGGATGGACCATCGATAACAATTTCGGATCACGCTCGCCCGACTACAACCAGAACGGCGACCCGGGATTTGGCAATCGGCGCTGCCTCAACGAGAGCACCCGGAATCGCTGCGATGGCTACCAGCGCCCAAACGGTTCCTTCCCGGCTACGCTCGATGATGCGCCGTTCCAGCAGGACAACGAACGATGGCGGGTCTTTCTCATCGATTTTTACACCTATGCTTGGTGCGCGGAAGGACAGGATCTTGGCAGGTGGTATGAGGGTGTCCGTTGGCGCTACCGCCGTACCGCGGAAGACAAGCAAGCCGGGCAACCGGGTATCGTCATCGTCTGGGATTCAAACCTGGCTACACCCCCAGGGTCTGAGCTTTTGGCGGCACTCAAGCAGCGATTCCCAAAAGAGGCCGCCCTCAGCAAGCCGTGATGCCAGGCTCTTCGTCGATTTCTAGACGCCGCCGCCCGTCGAATCAATGATATCGAGAGGAGAATCGGGTTCCAGGTCGGTTGGGAGGCTGAGGGACTGGAGCGTGTCCTCATCTGCATAACCACTTGGTGACAGACTGTGGTGCTTCTGGTAGGTGGCCAGGGCAACCTGCGTGTTCTGCCCAAAACTGCCATCCGCTATGACGCCGATCAGACCGGTCCCTTCTGTGCTCCGAATCCAGCTATCCAACACCTTCTGCAACGCGACAACGCCCTGACCACGCGAACCTTTTCCAAATGGCATGATGCTCTCCTCTGCGCTTCTTGTTGACTATGCGAAGCCCCCCCATGGAGCTTCGACCGGGAGTTTCATGGTTAGCGTTCGTCGTTTTGTGACCTGTGCTCGGCTGCCCGCCTCGAACGACTTGCCGCCAGTGTAGCATCTTTGTGCGGCGGAACGTAGGTATGGTGCTTCTTCTTCCTTGCTCGCTCCTCCCAGGTGTCCGCTCCCGCCACACGGTCGCGCCTGAACAACAGCTCCTGCATCGTACGCTTCCTTGTCTGGGTGATGGGAAAGCGGTCATGCACAGTGAGTACGCACGAATGTTACGTCGTTGGCGATGCGACGGACCTGACGCAGCCGACGCCGATCATTCCTGCGTCGCAAGTCCGAGACCCGACCGTACCTTTGCGACCTGCGCAAGTCTGCGTCAGCACCGTGGCTCCAGCAAGCGCAAGCTGATATGAAAGAGTTCGAGCACATCTGCAATGCCCACCCCAGTCATCTCCCTCGATTCTCGGCGACGCAAGAAAGGGGTCTCCGCTCCTTCACGAAAGGTGTCCGGATCTGTCCCTTGCCAGCGCTGTCTGCGTCCGATTCCTGCTTCTTCGACGACTTGCCCAGAGTGCGGTGTTCACTTCCAAGGCTGGGCCGAGGACTTCACGGAATCGCGACACTCTTTCCTTCGCCAAAGCACCGTGCGCTACGTCCTGCTTGCTACCGCGGTCCTCCTGATACTCCTCATGCTCCGCGCGCTGATCTGGCGGTTCTGATGCCAACTCTGGAGGACTCTGTGAACGAGCAAAAGTTGGTCTGCAGTTTCCTCCGAGTGTTCCAAGTATGGCCTTGTCCCCAAAGACCACCACGAGCGCAGCGAATCCGACACGAGGCGAAACCAACTGACTCCATCGACCACCAGCAAATTAAGCCCCTCCCAGACGAAACGGAGGAAGTTGATTGACACCATCCTTTCAACCTGTTTTTTCCTTCTGTCGAGCATCCTTCATTTTCGGCGCTTCAGAATCGCGGTTTTTCAGGTTTGCTAACGCACTAGATTGGCCCCAATGTCGGCTGTCTGGGCTTTGGTCAGGCCCAAGGTGGGTTTCCTGCTGCCGCCCCACCTACTGTGGCCTACCAGGAGGGTTGAGTCCCACAGCACCGTTGCTCGCATGACATTTTGTTGACGGCGCGGCTGGGGAGTCTGTGCGGTTCCTACGCCTGCTCAATCAGATCGAAGCAAGGGACTGATCTAGATCGCAAGGACTCCTTCTGGAACTGCGATTTCAGACTCCAAGGAGAGGTCTTCTCTGCGTGGTGATGATGCAGACAAGAGAGTGAGCCGACTTGACGCGGCGGTCAGGGCACATCCTTTCGCCAGCAAGTGGATCCGCCAAGACAACGCCAGGGGCTCAATGGTTTCTGAATCGCAACCCCGGGCCACGGGACCAACTTCGCGCTTGAAAATTCCTATCTCCCAGCTACCTGGCTGGGTGTCCCATTCCTATCGGGTGGCGCCCTTCATCATGTCCTTTGGCACGCACGGCCCCATCGCCTGCGCCCAAGAGGTGGAAAGTGGTTCGCAGACCGGCATCACGCTCGAAAGAGAGTCTGGCGCATTCCGTCAACCATGGAGGGAGGATGACAGAGTCTCACGATTCGCCGCGAGATCCATCGTCCATGTGCCGAGCTGCGCAAAGCTTGGCGATCGTGACATAAACGGCCAGCCGATCGATCTGGCGACGCGAGCTGAGTGCAACGGGATCGAGAGCTCGACGCCCGAATTCCGAAGCGCAGAGGACCGCGCGGCGCATCCTATCCAGTTCCCAAAGTCCAGGTTGGAGTGAAGCCCCCGTAGACTGGGTCATCACAGAGAGAGGGGGACAATGATGAGAGAGAGGGGCTGTGGTGGTCGGCGGTTGGCCTAGCGCCACTCCTTCATACCAGCGATGGCCGACCATTGCAGGAGGGGCAGCTTGCGTACCATGGCGATCTTCAGGACTCCCTTCACCGGCTTCTTGTCCACCACCGCGTGTGAGAAGAGTACCGCCCAGGCGTTCTGCCCCTCAAAGTAACCGCAAAGAATGGGCAAGCGGCCCCCCTCCGAATTTTCCCGGACAATCTTCTCCATGTCTTTCGGAGTGATGGTCTTTATCGGCGAATCACCTACGGCGTTGTGCTTGGGGGTTGCCACTACCGTTTGCCAGATGGCCTTGGCACGGATCGTCCCTGGCGACTCCGGTGTGACGTCGGTTCCGACGTGCGCCACGGAAGGTTTGCCATTCGGACCAGTGTATCGGAACAGATAACATCCGGACATCGGGCCGGTCAGAACCCCCCCCGCAAGCGCGCAGGTAGTGACCTCGCCGGCGCAGTATTTCAGGAACGTGAATTGCCAAGTGGTGCCGACGGGGTTCTCCGGATCCGGACCGACTGTGACGTTGGCCATCGTTGTCTGTCCGGGCTTGAGCACAAGCGCTCCTGGCTTGGCCGCGGCAGACTGACCTGGGTCGATTGAGTACTTGATGTATTGGCCGACAAACGTGGTGGGATCTGGCATTGCAATTTTCCTTTTGGGTGGTGTGGAGGGACAAGAAGAACAGACGTGGTGTTGGCGCCCATGGTCAGGGAGGAAATCGCCTGACTCGTGTTCTTGTTGGCGACGACAGCGGACGGCGCTGCCCATACCATCCCCAATCTAGCGACCTGTTTGCCGCCAGAATTTGAGTCCCTCTCTGACATCAAGCGGGTTGCAGTGCACAAGTCGTGCCACTGGTCGGCTTCAGCTGAACAAACAACTGCGCCAGCTCAGTGGGCGAGCAGGGCGCGGGCAGTCATTGGGAGGGAGGCGGAGTGCTCCTGTCGCGAAGAGTCCTTGCGGACAGACAGAGCGTGGCGGTGATCTAGCGTCCGCTTGGTTTGCGCGCCCGTTTCGCTCAGTCATCATCCTGGGAAGGCAGTGGCAGTCGGCCCAAGCGCTCGAGGCGGCGTAGCCTGGCGCTATGAAAAGCCAAGGCCAGAAAACCCGCGCTCCAAACGAACATGAATCCGATGAACATGCCGAGCAGCGAGCGTTTCGCGGCGGCACCAGCCGATTGCACTGAATCGTCCATCACAAGCAACAGCGGGTGGGCCACGGATCGCAAATGATGTTGGTGCATGGCGTTTGCGACGGCTTCGGCTGCTTCACGGTTCAACTCTTTGCTGATGTGGCCCGCGCGCTGGGTCCGCGGCCAGCCGCAGCCAGCACCGGAGCACACGGCCCAGACCTGCACGGGGTCGTCGGCAGTCCAGTCCGCCGGGACAAACGGTGCGGCATGCGTGAACTCGAGCGTGTCCGCGCAGTCGGCACATGAGCTCGAGTAGTAGGTTCCCATCCCAGCGAGCTCGCCCCGCACCCTGCCCTCGCGAAAACCGAAGACATACGCCTTGTCATGGCTCACGGCGTCGCTTACCCGTAGATCGACGGCGGCCTTGGTTACGGCAAAATTTCGGTAATCGAGCGCCAGGTTGGTTCCCAAGAGCAGCAGGACGACGCCGGCGATCAGCGCAAGAGAGCCGACGATGACGTCGATGCGCACCCACACGCAAAGCACGATCGCGAGCACGATCGCGGGCGCATAGGAGGCCACCAGCAGCGAGGACTCTCTAAGCGGGAGATAGGCAATGGCAGCGCACGCCAAAGCCGCGCTGGGTAAAAGCACGGCCAGGCCCTTCATGCCGGCTCGGCAGATCTCGCTCGGTGGCACAAAGCGGCTCCCCCGATCGTCTGACACCAGTTCAGTATAGACCAAGGGTCCGCCACGCAGCCAGGTGTCGCCGCCAGTCAGTCACAAGCGAGTCGGACGCTTGCGCTGACCCCTGTGTCTGCTCGACCTGAAGCGCAACAGGTTGGGAATTAGCTGTCATCCGAGCTGTCGAGGTTTGTCCCCTGCAGGATACCAACCTGCTTCATCGAGCCCTTGAACCGGACTTTTTTCGCTCGGTCATCGGGAAAGAATCCTGGTCGCAGCGGAATTTCGGCATCACGACTGGTCTGTTCGCCATCCGGCATTTCTTCTGCCGCCTTGGCCAGCAGCGACTGCTCAACCTCGCTTCCTCTCAGCTTCGCATACTCCTGTTCGACCAGCTCCATGCGGAGCTTCTGTTTGTTATATTTATAGAGATACGTAAATAGCTGCGGGTAAACCGCCTTGAAGCAAGCGCGATGATGCCGATTAATGAAATTGTCTGGATCTACCACATATAGCTCTAGCGACTTGTTGAAACTGCGTTTCTTCAGAGATCCTCCAGACGCAAGCAAATCAGAGAGCAATTTTGCATGCCGACCTCTCGTGCGGGCTGTGTTGATTGTCGTTTCATATCTCTGCAGAATTGAGTAAATTTCTAGATATTGCTCATTGGAGTAATCCTCGCCACGGTTCCTGATCTGACTTCCGAATTTACGCAGAAATTGCCCAGCCATAGAGAATGTCACTTCACCGACGTAACGCTCTGGATACGTACCTTTTAGCTTGGCCACCGTGTCATGCGCACCAGGCATCGGCAAAATGACTGCGTTGGTATTGCGGGTCAACTCGATTCGAGATAGATCCTGTGGCTTAAACGTGGTGCGCTTCTCTCCCGCCGCGAGAACGCATACATAATTTTGAACATTGGGCGGAATCACTTTTTCTTCCGCACTTGTCCCTTTGCCCGTCCCAGCCACAGGATCGACCACAAATAGGTTCACTTTTGCCCCTGGCAGGACTCGATTCAAGTGATTTGCGAGTCTAATTGCTGTCATCCCACCTCGGCTCCAGCCAAGCATGTTGATGACTTTGGGAAGTGGTCGCAGATTTCGTATTACGTTTTCTGCAAAGGCCACGTTTTGCTCAACTCCATAACCGGTTAAAGTGGCTGTTGATAGGTGTTTTTTGACAGATGCAGAGATGTCTTTCTTTTGATAAGGAGCACTTTCATCATACTCGAATCCGCCAGCCATAAAATTGACGTCATCCTTGGGATCTGAGCCAACTCCGTCTAACATCAGATTGTCAGTGTAACCATCATAGCATTTTCGATTGTAATCAAATCCGCCAAAGTAATTTACGATTTCATTGTCTCGATTCTTGTTCCGATTCATGCCGGTGCCGTGACAAAATACCGTAAATACACTGGCCATAGTGACTCCTGCTCGTCTTGCTTGCGGGCGGTTTTGCGATGCTCCCAATCAGCAAGGCTCGTGCCTGAGTTTCCGGATACGGTCTGGGCATCAGCCACGATGCAGACCGACAGAGAGGACGCTGCGTGGACGGGTTCATTCGCACAGCTTGCGAGCAGTGCGAGCAGCGCGCCGCACACCGGACAGTCATCGCAGTGTCCGTCGCAACCGGCTGTGCTTCCCACGAAACAGACACCAGCCCGTGCTGCTGCATCGACAAACCGAACATCCGCGAGTGGACCAAGCGCCTGGGTAACGCAGTGTTGCCGGACATCAGCTTGGGTAACCGAACGGTGCCTGATGGGATGCTCACCTTCACGCGCAGGGTGTCGTCCGATGCCCGACCCACGCCTTCTACCTTGGTACAGGGCCACAGCCCGATAGCCACCGCCGAGATCGGAAAGCTATCGTCCGTGGAGCTCAGATCGACGCTGGCGGCGCAGCGGATTGGCCCAGACCGCCGACAGCGCCGCATAGCCCGCTTGCAGCATTGGGTGTGATCAAGACCCGGCCATTCACCACCCCAGCCGTTGGCGTCCAGGACTGGTCCCAGGTTGCGCATCCGTAGCTTCAGTCAGGCGACCAGCATCGCTGGCCCCGAAATCGCGAGTATCAACCCCAGCGGCGATGGCCTTCTCTAGCTCAGGCTCACCCGCTGCGTCCGGCGAAATGAACCCATCGCCGATGTAGGCTGCATCAGCGTCGATCTTCGCGCAGTCGAGCAGCTCCGAGAGACCGATTTGGGTCGCCCCAGGGTGCCGAACCAGATCCAGCACCCGGTTGGCCGTGGCCAGCAGCGCCAGTCCGGCCTCGGATTTTTCCTTGATCGAGCCCGCCTGCACGATAGAACATCCAACGATGGTTCATCATCGCTCACTCCTTGCGGCTGGAGTCGCGCTGAGGAGCAGGGCTCCACATGACGCCAAAACAGTATGATTGGACACGGCAGAAGCGTGTATCTATCCGTCAGTTCAAGTGTATGGTAGAGCGGATTCGAGTGGGGACGAAACATTGCCCCAAGACAAGGACGGCAGCACTCATGAAGCGTGGCATCGTATTTTCACTTTCACTCCTGTGGCCTGCCCTGGCCCACAGTCAGGCATTGCCCGGTGGTCAGCAGTTCACCAGCGACTACAAGTTCACCGAAGTCAAAGAGGTCAAGCAGGTCGAGTGGAAGGCTTCCGCCTCGGCTGGCTTCACCCTGGCCGCTGGCAACGCCAACGTGCTTACGCTGTCCGGCGGCGCCAACGCGTCGCGCAACGACGGCAAGAACCTCATCGCTCTGGACTTGTCTGGCGTCTATGCGCTGGTGACCGTCCCGAGCCTCATCGACCGTGAGACCTCGGGCGCACCCTGCGCGGCGATGTCGATGATGAATGGCTGTAACGGTCTCGTAGATCGTGGAGAAGAGGTCGGCAGCGAGAGCAAGACCACCGCTGGTTTCTTGCTGTTCAAGGGTCGCTACGACCGCTTCTTCAGTCCCCAGAACGCGGGATTTCTCACTGCGTTTAGCGGTCTCGACGTCCCGGCCAGTAAGAAAGCGATTGTCGGTGGTCAGATTGGCTACTCGCGCACGCTCGTCAAGTCGCCACTCCACGAGATCAAGGCCGAGCTGGGCGCCGATATCACCTACAACAACTACGTCTTGGCCGATGGAGCGGTGGGTCAAGCCAACCTGTTTTTGGCGTCCGCGCGGCTGTTCCTCGGCTATGCGCTGTCGCTGGGCGAAAATACCCAGTTTTTGGCCAAGGCCGAGTCGCTCATCAACTTGAACCGCGCCACCATCGTCGAGCGTATGGCTGGACCTGCGGACGCCACCCGCGTAAACGCCAACTTCGCCCTCACCACCAAGGTCTGGCAGCGCCTGTCCTTCCGCTTCAGCTTCGGTCTCCGCTACGACAACTGCCCGGCTCCCAACCCCAACCTCAAGTTCGCCGCGTACTCGACGGGAGTTCTCTCTCCGGCCGCGGGTGGTAACGAGGCCTCGGGTCTACTCACCGACGTTAGCTGCTCCAAGCAGGAGTCGGCCATCGCAGCGGGCGACAATGGGGCCACGGTGACCGACCTCAGCATCTACCGAGTCAAGTACAACCAGAAGCTCGACATGCTGACCGAGGCCAACCTGGTCTTCAACTTCCTGTAAGACGAGGTGGCCGATGCAAAATAGACAGCCCATGTTCGCAGCGTCCGCTCTGCTTTGCGGCGGTCTGCTGCTCGCTTCATCTCCCGCGCTCGCCGATGTAGAGCTCGGCATGATGGGCGGCGGCAAGTTCTACTCGAGTGACGGCTCGCTCTCCCGCGCTTTCTTGGAGAATCAGCCGAACAGTGCGCTCGGGCACTCTGGCATCTTTGGCGTTCGAGTCGCCTATCTGCCGATCCCACGGCTGGCCTTAGAAGGCGAGGTGGGCGTGAGTCCGACCGCCATGCGCGGCAGTCTGGTGTTCCCAAGCGGCGTCGAGATCCAAGGGGCCAAGATCGGGGTGGTGGCACTGCGTGCGCACCTGCTCATCAACCTTTCCACGGGCCGGGTTCGTCCGTTCGTGCTGCTGGGCGGCGGTGGCCATCTGAGCGCGGCGCTCAGCCCCGGAGTCGTGCGCGACGATTCCAAAGGTGCGGTGCACGCAGGCGCTGGTCTGGCCTTTGATGTTCGCCCTGGCTGGGGGCTGCGCTTTGATGGCCGCTTCCTGCTGTCACAAGGAACGAGCGCGGTGCTGACCCCTGAGGGCGAGGTCTTGGCGGCAGTCTTCGGACGGTTCGGGGGAGCCCCAGCACCTGTGACTCCGCCTGCTGCCACGCCAGCGCTGCCCAGTGGAACAGAAGCGCCCGTCGTTCCACCACCAGCGGCTTCGATCGTACCACCGCCCGCCGAGAATCAAGCGCCCGCGGTCCCACCACCCGTCGTGCCTGCCACGCCGACGGTCCCACCACCCACCGAGTCACAAGCTCCGGCTGTCCCGCCACCGCCGATACAACCACCCGTCTCGGTATCGATGTCAGCTCAGGAACTGGGCTCGGCAGCCCAAGGCATCGTCTTTGAGCCAAACAGTGTGGTGTTGGCCCAGCGCTCCTTCAGCATGCTCGACCAAGCCGTCCGCGTGCTAAAGGAGAATCCGTCTCTGCACATGGAGATCAGCGGACACACCGACTCGGCAGGGGATGCGCAGCAGAACCGCCAAATCTCGCAGCAGCGGGCTGAAGCGGTAAAGAAATACCTGACCGACCACGGCGTCACAGCGGACCGTCTGCGGGCGCAAGGCTACGGCGCAGACAAGCCGCTTGCAGGCAATGACAGCCCCGAGGGCCGCGCCAAGAATCGCCGGGTCGAGTTTAACCTCATCCCACCGCCACTCACCAACAGCGGTCCTCCGGCTGGCCGAGTTACAGCAGGTTCTTGAGCGCAGACAACAGGCCCGTCTGCTGCGGCTCGGTCAGGGCTGATCCATCGGCCTTGGCCTTATCGGCAGCGGCCTGCACACCGGCCTTCGCTGCTTCCTCTTTCTGCGTCGCCATCGCAGCAGCATCTTGCGTCGCCGCCGTGGCCCCGCTCTGCGCCTTGGTCAAATAGTTGCGTGCCGCCGTGACGGCCACTTGGACCAGGACATCCTTGATGCCCAGGCTCTGCGCTGTGGATGCGACCGCCGGATCAGCCCCAGCCGCCGAGGTAGCGGAACCCGACATCGTCGCGCAGCCAGACAGCGCGCCGACCAGAGAAAGAACCGTCAGAACTCGCTTTGTCATTGTTGCCTCCTTTGGGTTCAGGGAACGTACGCGAAAAGCATACGTTTTTTCCGACAGGGTGCGAACCGCCAAAGTTTGGCGCATCCCCCAACCGGCTGGCAGGTGCTGGACTTACTGAGCCGATGCCACCCTTTTGCGCAGTGACGCGTGGAGGTCGGCCAACCGAAAGCTCACGGGGACTTTTTCAGCATGGAGCCGATCTACGCACCAGTCGACCGCGCTCCGCATGTCGGACGCGTAGTATTGAGGGGAGGGAGGCTCCCAAAGCCACTGAATCGCAGTCAGTGTTGCCCGAACCGGCGCCCAGGTCAGGATGACCGCGGAACCCACGTTGTAGAGCCGGTTTCTCTCTCGAAAAGCAGGCGCATTGAGCCAGTCGGCGAGCCGCTTTCGCCAGACCGCGTCCGGGAGCGAACGGAGTGCCGTTGTGTCGGTCACGGATGCAAACCGCTCACGTCGTGCAAAACAGCGCTCGTAAAACTGCTCCAATGTGTGGAGGCTATCCAGGCCGACCTTCTGGGGCATCGTTGCGATGACCAGGGGCCAGCAAGAGTCGTCCATCCTCATTCACATAGCTTACCAGACCGCGAGCCGCGCTGCGCAATCGGGCCGGACAGGACTACCGAGCCTTCTCTGTGTCCGATGATTCTGGTGTGCTACCAGTTCCCGCTGCTGCGCATGCCCCCCAACTGCGCATTGTCCTTTGCCTTGTCCGTAGAGTTGGCATACATACTCGATCACGATGGCAAACAAGCTCGCACAATGGCAAGGCGCTCGCTATCACGGCCAGCCCAAGGGGCACTATGAGAGCTGGTTCCTCCGCGGCAATCATCCGACGAGAAATGAAGCATTTTGGATCCGCTATACCATCTTCTCGCCACGCGATCGTCCGCACGATGCGATTGGCGAGCTGTGGGTGATTTACTCAAGCGGAGTCACCAAACAGATTCGCGTCGCGAAGCAGGAGCTTCCGATTGCGCGCTGTCAGTTTTCCGACCACGGACTGAACGTACGGATTGGTGAAGCGACGTTGACAGAGGGAGAGCTGCGCGGTGAAGCAAGCGCTCCGCATCGCATCCGCTGGCAGCTCGCCTATCGCGGCGGCGGTGCTCCAATGCTGCTGCTCCCACAGTATCTGTATGCAGCGCCGCTTCCCAAGTCGAAAGCGCTGTCGACCAGGCCGCACGTGATCTTCAACGGAACGCTGGAAGTCGACGGAGAAGTGATCGAAATCTCGGACTGGGTGGGGAGCGAAAATCACAACTGGGGAAGCAAGCACAACGACTCCTATGCTTGGGGGCAAGTGGTCGGCTTTGACAACGATTCAGATGCTTTCTTGGAATGTGCAACCGCACAGCTCAAGTTTGGTCCGCTGTGGACTCCGCCTCTCACCGTGATCTGTCTGCGTACCGAAGGGAAGGACTTCCGCTGGAACTCCCTTGTGCAGTCTGTCGCGGCGAAAGGAGTCTGGACGTTCTTCGATTGGACATTCGACAGCGAGCACGATGGTCTACGCATCAGCGGACGGATGTCGGCGCGCAAAGAGGACTTCGTAGGACTTACGTACTACAACCCCCCCGGCGGCAGTCACACCTGTCTCAACAGCAAGATTGCCTCCTGTGAAATCATCCTCCACCGTCCCGGCCAGCCACCGCGAACGCTGCATACCAAGTACCGCGCTGCGTTCGAAATTCTTACGGATGAGACAGACCACGGGATTCCGCTCGCGACCTGACGAGGAGCTGATCTGCCGCTGATCTGTCGTTGAACCCACCGCCTCGTGGGGTACCGGGCCGCGAGGACGTTGCAAGGAACACTTCCCCTTGCAGTTGGTGGCGCCCACGCTGCCGAGGGGGGTCCACGAAATCGAGGGAAGGTCAGACCGCTGTTGGCCTGGCCTGCACCAGGCCAATGGACTCCCGACCGCGCGTCCAGTGGGAGTGGTTGCGGGCATTAAAAAAGAGCCACAGCGTGTCCCCCACCCAGCGTGCATCCAGACCGTAGACGTGGCTCTGCCGCCATCCCGTGGTTGGCGCGACGATGGGAGTGGATCGCAGCGGGGTGAAGGAATGCTCGCGTTCTGCGGCAGCACCAAGCAGCCAAATTTCCGAGTGAGAGTGCTGGGTATCCGAGTCCCAAAGGATCGCATTCTGAAAGCCCACGAGGCCATCTTGCGCAGGCAAAACCTTGATCGCTCCGGCCCCAATTTGCTTTGGCGCCGTTCCTTGCTCAGTCAGGATCGGCTGCGACCTGGGAAGGAACGGTCCGGTCGGGAGTGTGGCTTCCGCGACCCCAATCGAGCGCGGCTCACAAAAGCCACAGTCCGGCAGAAAGACCAGGCCGGCACTATAGTACAAGCGGAATCCGCCCGGAATCGGGATGACACAGGGATTCCCCACCGCCGAGCCCCGCCCTGGTTCGTGGTGCCAAGGGAGAGTCGGTCGCAGCACCACTTGGGGGTCGCCAAACTGCCACAGGTTTTTTGAGTGCCGGACCTCGATATGGGAACCCCAGAGCAGACCCGGCAGAATCGGCAGCATCAGCCGACATTTCTCGTAAAACAGGTAATAGTCGTCTCCGTGACGGAGCAGACAGGCGCGCAGCGCGTTGCCACAGATGCGCTTGTGACGCTTCCAGCGAAGCCCATCGGTGGAGGTGTAGTGATGAATCCCAAACAGCGAGTGCGCGAACAGATGCCAGAGCCCATCGGGCGACTCACTTGGGGATACAAACGTCGGGTCCGCGATGATTGGCGAAGGGAACGGCGGACGGACGAGCGGATTGTGGGGATGCTCGACAAACGCGAGCGAAGCATAGTCGGCGCGCTTCATGCCTTATCATACGATGAATGAGGCACGGAGGTTCCTACGAAGAAGAAGTGAACGAAAGGGGGGCCTATGAGGCTACCGCGACGTGTCGGACTCGAGCGCTTGCTTGGTGCCACTGCGTATCGGCCAGTAGACGGAACAGACTGCGCCAAGACAGCAGATAAGTAGCACGCTGTACTCAACTCCGTTGCGACCGCCTCCGACGACAAACCAGCCCTCTTTGCCATGTACCAGAACCACCCCCATCGTCAGGATGAAGATCTGGCCTAGACAAGTCGGTACCACGAAGCGACCCAAAAACAGACAGAGCATTCCAACCAGCTCAAAGACGGTGATGGTCCAGGCCGTAGCCGTACCGAGGGGGAATCCCATCTCCGACAGTGCCTGGCCAAAGTGAAACGCTCCGCCTGTGAACGCGCGGAATCCTCCATGAATCCCAAGGAGAACGGCCGTCACTGCCCGCACAAACTGCAAGGCTCGCTCCGTTCTCTTTTGCCGAATCAGTAGGTGGGGTGCGGTCATTTGGGAGGATCTGAACCGACAGACATCAAATTTTCAAGGGGCAGAAGCGGAATGCTTGTCACGACTTGGCGATTCTCTCGACGATATCGAGGTTAGGTTAGACGTTGGGATTTGGATGGGTTTGAGGGGAAGCAGCTGTGGGGCGCTGCGCTCACTCCATGACACCGGCTTGCT
>CAYTGC010000048.1:0-26543 GCA_964437195.1 uncultured Myxococcales bacterium
CCGGAAAGCCCATGAGAGCCCTCGCGTTTGTACTCGCCGCCGCCCTTGTGCTGGTCTTGTCGCACTCGGCTGCGCTTGGGCTTGTGGTTGGGCTCACACTCTCGCTGCTGGTCGGAAATCCGTTCCAGGTGCAGACTCGCCAGTGGGCGCCTTGGATTCTACAGGCGTCGGTGGTCGGACTCGGGGCAAGCATGAACCTGGGCGTGGTGCTGCGGGTCGGATTGCAGGGCGTGGGCTACACCGTCGTAGGAATTTGCGCGACGCTGTTGTGTGGCTTTGGCCTTGCCCGACTGCTTTCCGTTCCGAAAAATACGTCTCTGCTGGTGGGCGCTGGCACGGCGATCTGTGGAGGCAGTGCGATAGCGGCGGTGGCTTCGGCCATTTGTGCCGAGCCTGCCGAGATCGCTTTTTCGATGATGACAGTGTTCTTCCTAAACGCAGCGGCGCTGGTGGTGTTTCCGCCGCTTGGGCACGCACTGTCACTGTCGCAGCAGCAGTTCGGGTACTTGAGCGCACTTGCCATTCATGACACCAGCTCGGTCGTCGGTGCGGCTGGTCAGTACGGAGCAAACGCGCTAGAGATTGCAACGATCGTGAAGCTTACGCGGACCTTGTGGATCTTGCCGCTGACGTTTGTGGTCGCCATGGTGTGGTCGCGGAAAAATCCGAGTGCAGCCGGGAAGGCCAAGAAGCCTTGGTTTGTGCTTGGATTCCTGCTCGCTTCGGCGCTTGGGACGGCGTTTCCTGTACTTCTTCCTATCGGTGTCCAGCTGACGGCGCTGGCCAAAAAAGGAATGGTCCTGAGCCTCTTTTTGATCGGTGCGAATCTTGATCGCGGCGATCTTCACAAGCTAAGCCCGAGGCCTTTTCTTCTCGGACTTCTGCTCTGGTTTGTGGTCAGCGCTGGGACTCTGCTGGCAATCTTGCGCGGTCTCATTGGCAGTGGATAGGAATCGATTGGGAGTCCCGCTCAGACGCGAATTTCGACGGTAAGCAGACCATCGAAGTACACATCGGCCTGCGGAACTCGACCCGACGCCGCCGAGCTGATGCGTGCGCCTTCATTGATGTATGGAACCAGATCAACGGTCGGGTAGCACTGAAAGTTCAGCACTTGCACGCTCCTTGGAACCGTCAAAAGGTCGGCGACCTTTTGCTTCATGAGCTGTGTTCCTGCCTTGGTGCTCTCGATAAACAGCTCGATCCGATCCACAAAGTCGAAGTTGTCTGTGCTACGTGGCGGACTCGGAATCCTGGTGAGCTTGAACGACAGCGCTTTGAGCCCTGCGGAGTGAGCGGGGCCCGTTCCGTGCGCCTTGGTTTCCTGTTCCAGGTTGATCTGGAGCGTGAACGGCGACGGCAGGAAGTTCCCGAGTACGCCAGCGATGAGATTGCCGGTGATCTTCTGTTCGGGAATCTGCTGCGATGCATCAAACGCGATGGCACCACAGCCGCCAAGCAGCGTGGTTGCAAGGCCCTCGCCGCCTACGAGCAGAGAGCCAACTCCGAGCAAGCTACGCAGCGCATCACGACGAGGCACACAGGTTCGAGCAAGGCGCACAGGGTCGGTCATGGGGGTGCTCCATATGAGTAAGGAAAAGAGTCTCCTTATCAAGCCTAGGACGCCGCTTGCCTGATTTCCACGTTGATGTTCGGTGGACTGGAAAAGTGCTTCTTGACCGAGCACGCGTTGATCGCGGTCACGACTCCCTCCCGATGCTGCGCGGGAAAGGAGGGCGGGAGCGTAAGCTCTAGCTTGATGCTGGTCACAAGCCGCGTTTTTTCATCGCGAATCTGCGTCTGGACGATCTCGATTCCATCCATCGGCAGGTTGTGTGCTTGGCAGTAGCTTTGTGCAAAGTAACCGGCGCACGTTCCGATCGACGCCAGAAACAGGTCAAACGGCGACGGAGCGCTGCCATCACCGCCGCTCTTCTGCGGCTGATCGGTGATCACTTCATGGCCATCGAAGTTGGCGGCAATCTTCTTTTTTCCAAGCAGAGAGATGCGAAGTTCCATGGTGACAGTCCGAAGCTAAGATGCTCGGGTCTGCCGCAGTGCGTCAAAAAACCGACCGCCGTGCCGCGCTGCTGGAACTTCGGTCGAAACTCACTCTGCGAAGTCGAGCAGATCGTCTTTGGCCAGCAGCGTCGAGCCGTCCTCATCTCCCGCCGACTTTGCGACTTCCCCGCGCATCACCGAAGGCGATCCCACGCCCATCGCCGAGCGAACACTTGGTGGGGCCAGCTGCAGCTCGATGAATCCATCGCTGAGTGAGATCTCCAGACACTTGAAGCCAAAGACGAGCTGCTGGCTCCCGGAAAACGAAAGACCTAGGCCCGCTTCTTTCTTGATCTCGACGTTGACGTTGCCACCGACCATCTCTTTCAGGACCGGAAGATCGATCGATGCGCCAGCCTTCTGTTCTTCGCTGACGTGCAGCTTCAGGCTGCCGGACTTCAGGGTCTCAAAAATCACGAACAGCTTGCCTGCGCCGCTCAGGTAGGCCGACCACATCGGATTGCTGGTTTCGATGGCTGCGCCGTCGAGTAGCTTGCCGATGGCCGCCGGTTCTGCCCGATCGCTTTTTACATCGCTCAGCTGGATCTGCATCTTCGAAAGATGAGACAGCTTGCTGCTCACCGCAGGATTGCCACCAAGCCCTGAAATGAAGGCCGCGACTATCTTGGCAGCGACGGAAAAGTCGAGCTGGTTGCTTCGCTGTCCCTCAAGATCCGACACGGCGCAGTTCCAACGAACGGAGGGAAACGGGCTCTTCGACGGAGAAATCAGCTGATCGAGCCGTCCAATTCGTTCGAAGCTGCCTCTGTGTCTACCGACCAAGTCGAGCGGGCGGATGTCTGCGCGTGGAAGCCTTACGACGTTGTAGCCAAAGTCATTGAGATAGCTTAGCGCGGGATCTTTGCACATGGCCGGTGACCTTCCGAGTGATAACGCAACATACCACAGATTCGATTGGCTTGACTCGGTGGCCTGCGTAGGAAGATAGTCCTTGTGTGCTCTCATACGGCGAGTTGGAACTAACGCTCGGTGCTGGCGTGGGGCAGGGATTCCTGGTCGATCTGCGCTTCCGTCCGAAGCAAGATGCAGATCTGCAAGATCTCTGTGTGGATCGTCCACTTGTGCTCGATCTGGAAGAGCTTGCCGACAAGTCACAAGCCGCTGCGGAGTACGGTCTTTTTCTGACCAAGCAGCTCTTTGCAGACACTCCGCTGCGGGAGGCGTGGCTTCGTGCCGCTGCGACGGTGGAAGCGACAGGAGTCCGGCTCCGTGTGCGACTCCGAATCAAGCCGAGCAGTGGGTCGGAAGCGCTGCATGCAATCAAGTGGGAATCGCTTTACGATCCACAGCTCCAAGTCCGTCTTGCCCAAAGTGAACGGATTCTCTTTTCGCGGTCTTTTCCGACGGATAGTTTGGCTCCTCTTGAGACGCTTCCCAAAGACAGAAGGAAGGTTCTGGCCGCGCTTTGCGATCCGATTGATCACGAAGAATATGCGCTGCCTTCGCTGGATGCTGCCGGACATGGCGCGCGTCTTATGTCGGCTGCATCGGCCTTCCCTGTGGAGGTCTTGCGCAGAACTTCGGATGGTGGCGGCGTTAGTCTGGGTCGTTTGATGGAACGACTGCGGAGCGGAGTAGGAATCCTCTACTTGGTCTGTCATGGCCGACTGGTCAAGCTGCCAAGCGATGCGGTTCCGATGTCCAGGCTCTATTTTGAGGGAGAAGATGGACTGGCCAAGCCCGTGTCGGGAGAGCTGCTGATCGAACAGCTCAAAGGACTCGCGAGTCCACCCCTTTTGGTGGTGCTTGGTTCTTGTCACAGCGCCGGTGACTCCGATCGCTTGGTACTGAATTCGCTGGCTCCCAAGCTTGCTGCAGCGGGCGTTGGTGCAGTGATAGGAGTGCAAGGAGAGGCATCGCTGGATCTATTGGAAAAGCTACTGGGTGATTTTTTCAGCGAGCTTGCGAAAGACGGCTGTGTGGATCGTTCCTTGTCGGTCGCGCGTGTTCGCAGAGCGGACAAGGGGGACTGGTGGCGACCGGTTCTGTACATGCGGCTGCGCGGTGGAAGTCTGTTTACGCCCGATTCCACAATCAGTGGTGATCTTCCGCCGCCAAAAACAACCGCATCACCGACGAAAGCAGAAGGAAGCCTGGAAGGGGAAAAGACACTCGAAGGAGTGCTCACCCAGCCGCTGTGTTTGGCGGAGCTTCCTCTGCTCAAGGAACGGTTTTCGGAAAATCATCGTGTGGTGCTTCGGCTCGATTGGTACAAAGAGCTTCACGACAGACTGCAAGAGCTAGAGCAGAGCTACAAGTTTCTCAGCAGTGCGCTGCCGCTCAGCGAAGATCGAGACTTTGCCGGTGCCTCCTTCGACGACGCGCAGGATCAGATCGAGCTTCTCCAGCGCAAGCTGGGTGATGTCATTGAACACCTGAAGACAGACTCACGTGGCGAGTTTGCTGACGCACAGCGCAACTTGATCACAGCGGAAGCGCAGATCGCGGAAGCGGTCCAAGGGCTGGATGTGAAGAAGCTGCTGCGGACCCTCCGTTCCATACAGCGCGAGCTGAAAAAGTCGATTCCTTCGTCGAACAATCGCTTGCAATGGGACGTCCGGCAGCTCCGGCTGGACAAGCTACGGGAGTCGATTGCAAATGTCCACGCGGTGTCCGCCCAAGCGGGAGTTCAGGCTTCTGCGCTGCGTCAACTCCAAAGCATTGTGGACCTGCTCTTGCAACGGCATAGCAACCTGCATGCGATGAGCGAAGAGCACGATCACTGGCAGCGAGTCGACAACGATCTGCGACAGATCAGTGAGCATGTGCGAGCCGAAAAGGAAGACTCTCCTTCGGTGACAGAAGAGATCTCCGATCAGTGGGCGGTGATGCAAGATCCTCTGCAGATCATCACGTCCAAGATTCCTGACGAAAAACAGCGGGCAACACTCTTGCAGCACCATGCAGCTCTCTGCAAGTGCATCGAGACTGCGAACTGGGTCGATTTTCGACGCGGGTTTCGGACGTTTTACAGCTTGTGCGCGCAGCGCTTCATCAAGGTCGACAAGGGTCTCAAGGAGCTATGCAAAAAGCTCAGCGGGGACTTTCAGACCATCGATGCCGTGCTGTTCCTTCATCTCATTGGATAACACCATGGAAAGTACCACCACCCTGCGTTACGACTCCTTGGGAGATATCCGCAAGGAACAGACACGGCTTCAACATCTGCGCCGCGCCGCACGCGGGCATGCCGTTGCCGATGAGCCAGGCATCACTCCGATTGCCAAAGAGGATGCGCTTGGTCCTTCGCTGCGCCAAGAGATCATCACGTTTGTCGAGCAAACTGAAAGAGCCGGAGTCCTTCTGGCCGATGAAGCAGAGCGCTGGGCGGCGCAGGGAATCCTGGACTATTGGACGGATGTTCTCGAGCGGGCGGGGGTCCAAAGACCTGCGGGCGTGCTGGCTCCGTTTGATCCGCAGCAGCTTCCCGACATCCCAGATGACAAGTGTCCGTTCGTCGGACTGGATGCATTTGGCGAGTCACAAGCGAGTCGGTTTTTTGGTCGCAGTGCAGCCATTCAGGACTTGCTGGGATTTGTCGAACATCACCGCTTGGTCGCGGTGGTTGGTCCTTCTGGAAGCGGAAAATCGTCGCTGGTGTGCGCAGGCCTCGTTCCCCTTTTGCGCGCAGCGGCAGAGCGCGGATCGACTCCTTGGCAGATCCTTCCGACGATTGTACCGGGGGAATCACCCGATGACGCGCTGCGGGCTCTGCTTGGGGATTCGCTGGCCGGAAACAGCGCGGCTTCCTCTGCGGAACGGCTTTTGGCCTTGGGAAGCGGCAAGCGACTCCTGCTGATAGTCGATCAGTTTGAGGAGCTCTTCACCGTCTGTGAATCGGACGAAAAGCGGCGCGCGTTTGCCTCTGAGCTTGTACGCCTGACGACGGCTCCGGGTGGTCAGCATACGGTGATTTTGACGATTCGCAGTGACTTCGAGCAGCAGATCGCATCGCTTCCAGAACTGCACGCACTGTATCCCGCGGGACGTTTTGCGCTCGGCGTGATGATGGAAGAGGAGCTGCGCGAAGCGATTGAAAAACCCGCGCGGGCTGTGAATCTTCGCTTTGAGGAAGGTCTGGTCAAACAGATCCTGCGCGATGTCTCCGCCGAAAGTGCAGCACTGCCACTGCTCCAGTTTACGCTGCTTCAGCTGTGGAAGCGCCGACGCGGCAACTTGGTCCTGCGCGATTCCTACGACGCACTGCATGGCGCAGCAGGAGCGGTCACGGAAGTCGCCGATCAGGTGTTTAAGAATCTCAAGCTGCCGGAAAAACAAGATGTCGCGCGGCGGATCTTTCTGCGCCTGACCTATCCCAAGGAAGGCCGTTTTGATGTCTTCCGCCAGCGGCTGCGCCGATCCGAGATCATCCGCGATGAGCGCACCGACTATGCAGAGGAAGTGATCCGGGACTTTGTGGGTGCGCGGCTTCTCCGTCGAGTTCCGGGGCAGACGGCGGACTCCGAACAGATCGAAGTGGCGCACGAAGCACTTGTCCGAAACTGGCAAACCCTGCTCGGTTGGCTGGAAGACTCGAAGCACGATGTGTTGACGCGCCGCAGGCTCGACTTCATGGTCGAGGAGTGGATTCGGCTGGGTGAATCTGACGCCGGCTGTCTGGATGCGGTGCAGCTGCGAGAGGCCAAAGACTGGGTCTCTTCCGACAAGGCGAAGCTACACGGATACCACAAGCGACTTCCTGACTTGATCGCTCGGAGTTCTGCACTGGTTGACGAGCAGAGCAAAAGAGAGGCGCGTCAGCGACGGCGAACACAGCTCCTCGTTCTGTCGCTCAGTGGCGCAGTGGGCGTGGTCGCAATGGTTGCTTCGCTGATCTACGCTTGGAGCAACAAGCGAGAGACAGCGCTGCGCAAACGTGAAGCCGCGATCGAAAAACAGCAGTCTCAGCTCAAGTCGGAGCTGGCTTCGGCGCAGCAGAAGACCATTCAAGCGATGCGGCTGATGAGCGAAAATCCGCTCAAAGCGCTGCGCCTCGTCAGTGAAGTGAGTCGGGCGTCCCACTATGAATCGCGCACGATGCTGTATCGGGCGCTGGGACAGCCGCTTCCCAAAGCGAAGCTATCGGGACACAGCGCCGCGATCAACCGCGTGGAGGTTTCCCCTGATGGAGAGTATCTGCTGACGGCTGCGGAGGACAGAACCGTACGCCTGTGGAACTTCCTCGGCAAGACGCTATCGATTTTGTCCTGTCACACCCAGGGCGCAAACGGAGCCCGCTTCCATCCTAACTTTTCTGATCACCGCGAGCTGCTGACCTTTGGCGATGATGCCAAGCTTTTGCGCTGGACACTGTCGGATAGCAAGCAGTGGGAAGCCACCGATCTGAAGACAGGCGGAAGGGCCAGTTGTACGCGCAGCGATGTCTCCTTTCCCATCGTGCAGCAGCGTGCTGGTAGCGATTCCAACGCATTCGAAGATACCGGCGTGGAGACCAGACCTATCTTGTGGGCAGAGTGGAGTCCTGACGCAAAGTACATTGCGTATCGGGATGACGCCCGCAGCCTGCGTTATGTGAGTGCTACCGATCATCGGCAAAAAGGGGTGAAGCTGGAAGACGCGGCACGGGCGTTCTTTCTTCCTGGGGAGGGTGCGACGCTGGTATGGCAAGACAGTGAAGAGGGCGTTCATCTGTGCAATCTCGCGGCGTGTCAGCCGCTGAAGATTGGCGTTCCTGGGGTAGAGTTTCGGAACCTGGAGAGACTGATCGGTCGCGACGGAATCGCGGCGTTTAGCAACCCGGTTCGGCCCTCAGAAAAAGGGGGAGCGCAACGGACTCCCAAAGCGACGCCTGCACAGCCGGAACCGGCGCGGATTTGGGCATTTGACCGCAATGGCCAGCCGCGTCTCGGCGTGGATGGGTTTCGGCATGAAGACCTTCTGTCGATAAGCGATGTGAGCTGGAGTCCGGATGGAAACCTGCTGCTGGTCGTCAGTCGCAGCAGCAGCGCGCCGACGACCGATGCGGTCAATCTGTGGCGGATCGAAAAGGGCTCTCTGGTCAGGGTTCCGTGGGGCGCTTCGACGGTTCCGATTCCACCGGTCCTGCCGCTCCAGTCACAGACTACGTTGCGTGCGAATGCGCCGAACGCGCCGAACGCGCCAGACGCGCTGCGCCAAAGCCAAGCCCCGCCCCGCAGTCCGACGCGACCCAGTGCGCAGGCGGCCAAGGCGATCTTTCAGGTACAGTTTTCTCCTGACGGACGGTACATCGTATCTTGTGACAAAGATCGCAAGGTCCTTTTGTACGAACGGATGGCCGCAGGGCAGGGCTATCGTGTGTCGGCTGCGCTGGGTCCGTTTGTTCGCTTGTGGAATCGCTGTGGCTTTAGCGGCGACGGAAAGTGGGTTCTGCTTGGCAACATTGGTGAGCCCGGAATGCATGTCTGGGACACTGCGGGACACTTTGTTGTCGACATCGCTGAGGGATTCCCGGTCCCGCTGCCGCGCACGGGCTACTATCTGACGCAGAGACTTTCGCAGGAACGGATCCTGTGGAGCTTTGAGCGTCCGAGCGTACCCATGCTGGTGAGCGCGCAGGGCAACGTGAACCTGGCCGCGACGGACCGCAATGAAACCAAGCTGGTGACGGCCTCTGGGAACACACTCTTTCTGTGGACAGACAAGGGGGAACAGGCGGGTCGTTCGCGCACGCTTGCCGATCCGGTTCTGTCGCTCGACATGAGCGATGATGGGCAGCGGGTTCTTGCTGTGACTGGATTCCCATCGCGATGCTGGCTGTGGAACTTGGCAACGGAGAGTGAGCCGTTTGCGCTGGAGAGCGGCAGCGCTTCGACCAGTTGTTTCTTCTTTCATGCGGATGGAAAAGTGCGCATCGGCGGCCTGGTCCAAACAGGTGAAGTGGTCGAGTGGAGTGACAGTGGTGCACCGCTCCCAAACAGGGTGAACCCGAAGCTGGAAACACCCAATGCATCGGCCCTGGCCGTGACGATATCGTTTCCTCACAATGGGAACTTCCTGATTGTGCATACCCATTCGCAGATCAGAAAATCCCTCATGTTCGACTGGAATGGGAAGCTCATCAAAGAGCTGCCCAGGCAGAGTGATTCCTATCTTGTCGATACTGCCGACCGTGGTGACAGCGTTGTGATCTTGGACGGAAAAGATCTGTCGCGATTTGATGGCAAAGGGAATCCGCTTCCGCTGCTGGTTCCGGATGTTGTCAGCTTCGCAGAAAAGCCGGTGCTGGTGGTCAGCGAAACGGGTCGCTATGTTGCTGCGAGCGATGCTGCGGGTGTGTGGGTTTGGGATACCAAGCTAAACGCTGCGCCACGGCATCTTCCGCACAGCTCGCGTGTTCGCAAGATGATGATCCACGAGACCGTCGACGCACTGGCCACAGAAACCGAGCGCAACCAAGTCCTCATCTGGAGTCTTTCTTCTCCGCAGGACTTGCCACAGCGTCGGTCTACTGGGCGTCTTCTGGCGGTTGCTTCCGAGACTCCAGAGCTTAAGTCATCCACGCGACCTTGGCTGTTTACCCAAGATCGTGATGGCACACTGCTCATGTGGCATCTGCGAGATGGCTCCCATCGGCGCTTCGCTTCTCTGCGTGAAGAATGGGCGATTGGCGACGCATTCGTGAGCCCAAGTCTAAGCTTCGTCGTACCGACCAGCAGCATTCGGTACAGCGTCGATTCGAGCCGTCGTGTGCGCGTAAGCCATCGCTGGCCACTCGATGAAGCGATCCTCAACAAGCTAACGGGGGCCGTGCTGGGGTCGCGCGTCCAGGTGGAAGATGAAGAGGATGCGCTCGAAAAGGATGAGCTACAAAAACAGCTTCTGGACTAGTGGGAAGGAGTCTTGTCCTTGCCGGATTCTCTCGTCTATTTTAACGGCGTACATGCGCTGACTGGCGACTATTCGCTGGCTCCGAAGGATCCTCAGGGCTTTTCCGCACACACGCTCGCTGTTCCGGCCTCTTCTCTGCTTGCGGATCTGTCCAGCCGCAAGCAACAGTCGGATCAAAGCGACGGAAAACTTGCAGAGACAAAGCGGCGATACGCTGAACTTTTGGCCGAGCAGACGAAGCTCTCGCTGGGCCGATCGAGCGATGCGTCCGCGTTGCTTGCCGTGCGAAAACAGATCGAAGAGCTTGAGCGTTTTTTTGCACTCAACACCCACGCCGGCGTACGACAAGGCGTCAATCCTCTCGACCTTGCCCAGACCGGCTGGGGAATCATCTTTCCGGCAAGCAAGGAAGCTGCACTGCAGAGTCAGATTCTCGAAGCCCTGGGTCCGCTTTTGGACCGACGGAGACAGCAAGCTGGCGATCGATTCCGGATGTATGTTGGTGCGAGCGGATATCGAACTCGAGATACCAAGTCCCGCTTTCTGTCCCGACATGGAGCGGCTCCTGCGGGTCCGGCGTCGCCCGAAGCAGTTCCCTACTATCTGCTCCTGATTGGGAGTCCGGAAGAGATTCCTTTTGAGTTTCAGTATCACCTCGACATTCAGTATGCGGTGGGGCGACTGTACTTTGACGACATGCTTGGCTATCACCACTACGCACGATCGGTGGTTGAAACGGAGCTTTCTGGGACTCCCAAGCCGCGGAAGTTGACGCTGTTTGGTGTGCAGAACCCAGGTGATCCGGCGACGGAAAAGACCGAAAAATATCTGACCCAGCCATTGGCCGATGCGCTGTCGCAAGACGCTCATGGTTGGGAGATTGGGAAGATGCCTTCGGAACATACCTCGCAATCGGCCTTGGCTTCCCACCTCGGTGGGAGTGATACGTCCGCTCTCCTGTTTGTGGCCTGTCACGGAATCGAGTATCCAACGGACCATCCGCTTCAGCGCTCGCATCAGGGGGCCCTGCTTGGCAACCAGTGGAGCCGTACCCAAAGTGCCAAGCCGCTAGCGGAAGATTCCTTTTTTGCGGCGCATCACCTTGCCAGTACGGCTGATGTCGCGGGAATGCTGCTGTTTGCGTTCGCATGCTACAGCGCGGGGGCGCCTCGCCCCGAGGAGTATCCTTCCCCAGACGGAGTGGTTCCCAGCACTGCGGCGTCCACTCCGTTTGTGAGTGGTCTGCCGATGGCGCTCCTTGGGCATCCGCGAGGCGGGGCGCTCTGTGTCATTGGTCATGTCGAGCGTGCTTGGGGCTATGCCTATGGTGTTGATGATCCGCGGCAAAGATCACATACCGCGGTGTTTCACAGCGCACTCTCTCGGATCCTACTCGGGCATCCGGTGGGACATGCGATGGAGTTTTTCAACGAACACTATGCCGAGCGTGCGACGGCACTGAGCGAGCTGGTGTTTCAGATTCTCAACAATCGCAGATACGATCCGCTTGTCTTGGGAGAGCTGTGGTGTGAGAGCGCGGATGCCCGTGGCTATGTGGTCTTGGGAGACCCCGCTGCAAGGCTCTGTTTCGCCAAAGGAACCACATCACCTTTGAAGACAGAGTCCGTGCAGACAGACGCTGCGAAAACAGAGTCCACGATTCCTTGTCCGCCGGAGATTCCCCAAGCGACCTGGAACCAGACTCCGCGCGAAGTGCAAGATCTGGTGGCACGACTTCAGCAGCAGCTTGCAGCGCGAGGGTGAGTCTGGGTTAGTTGAACTGCTGCGTACCGGTTACGGTCTGTCCGACTTGCAGCGGGACTCCGCTTTCAACGATCTGCTGTCCGCTCGTGGCGGTGATGCGGAAGGTGAACGGACCCGGACCCGGATCGGGCGAATCCGCGACGTAGTAGTTGTAGGTCTGCGACTGAAGTCCGACCCAGTTTGGACCCTGCTGCAGCTCGATGTTTTTGATCGGCAGGCGGCTGTTGCGAATCTGCACCGCCATCCACCACGCGTTGGAACCCTCTTTGAAGTGGATTCCAAGCGGTGAGGAGACAGCGCATGCGACAGGCGTCCAGCTTATCTTGACGCGGCCCGCAGCTTTGTCGGCAATCATCGTGAACGCTTGTTCCGACAGGTCGAGATCGCCGCTCTTGCACCCTGGACACAGATCCACAATGCGTACGGTGATGGTTCCTTTTGGACCGGTGACGTCGACGCACGTTCCGCAAACGGCACTGCCCGCCCACTGTGGAGCATTCATCGCCGCGACCATCAGGCTATTGGGGCTCGGATCGTACGAACATGCACCACCACCGGTGGCTCCGTAGTAGGTTCCGTCCCCCGTCTGTGGCGATCCGATGGGTGGCTGCGTACCGGGAAGCTGCGGCATGTCCGAGCCTCCGCCATTGCTGGTCACCGCTCCGCAAGCGGAAACAACGAGCAGCACCGACGGCAGCACGGCACGACCAAGGCGCGATACCGAGCGCATGGGAACTCCTTTACTCAAGGCAGGTCGGGAGCTTCTTGGGAGGCGGAATCCGTGGCTTTAGCTGGCTCTGGCCTTTCATCACCACGGCGTGGCAACCGCTCATGCGCTGGGTTTCGCTGCACACGCCTTCTTCGCGCGCTTCGTTGTCGTAGCGGCGGAACAGGCACAGCCCTTGGCACTCATCGCCGTCGTGGCATTCCTTGCCCGCGTCTGTGGTCTTGCAGTTGCAGCTTTGGTAGCGGTTTACGCCGAAGCGTCCCCAGACGCCACTGCACTTTTCGCAGGCTTCTTTGGCCGCCGCGAGTGCTTTGTTGGCGATATGAATCGTTCCGCGGATCGACTGTTCACCAGTCCCACCTGGAGCGCGGTAGTAGACGACCACTTCAAGCTCGCCCGGTGTGGTCCACGGGATCGCTTCCTTCCAGATGTTGCCATTTGGAACGATCGGCGCCGGATCGAACTCCAGCTCGAGGCTGCGGCGACCTTTTTCGTACATTTCCATCCGATAGACCGACTGGAACTCTCCGGTGCAGTTTTTGGCCCGCAGCGGGATGTCGCTCTCGCATTTGTCCCAGGTATCGTCGCACTTGAGCGCGACCTCGGTGGCCTGCATGACGAAGCCACTTTCCGTCGAAGAGCAGCCTTTGGGCATTTCCACTTGCTTGGGTGGGGCAGGCTTGGACGCGGCTTTCGCCGCAGGCTGACGGGCTCCCCCCGGAACAGGCGGTGCCGCCAATGCCGAGGAGATCGAGAACAGGACGAAAGCCGATGACAAAAGCGAGGTCTTGTCCATATCAGAGCTTATTAGCATGCCGCAAAGGGCCGTGGGTCCGAAAGCGCGGAAACCGCGCGGCAGGCCTCGTCAGACGGCCCGTGGTCCAGATCAAATCGGGTCGCGGTTACTCGTCTTCGCTGGACTTTGGTTGCGTGCGATCCGCTTCCACCGCCGCATCGATCGCCTCGGCTGTTGCTTCTGCGGCATCGTGGGCACGATCGGCGTGGCCATCTTCCTCGGTAAGCAGGCTGCCCTCGCTCGTGACCAAAATGCCCATCTCTTCGCACTCGAGCTTGGCGCACTGACGCAGCAGCGCCTGCGTGACGACAGTGCCTTGCGCGAGGGCCCGCAGCGCCGCCCGAACCACCGCGTTTTTGATCGCTCCGCCGGACAGATCGAACTCGCTGGCAATCGCTGCAAAATCGAGGCTTCGCTCGACCGGCGTGTCTTTCGGCAGCATCGCCTGCCACATCTTGACGCGCTCGCGCTCACTCGGCAGCGGCAGCAGGATGCGGAAGCGCAGCCTGCGCTTAAACGCTTCGTCGAGCAGCTTTTCGTTGTTCGTCGTCAGGATGAGCATACCGTCGTGCGACTCGACGGCTTGCAGAAGGAAGCTCACCGCCATGTTGGCGTAGCGATCTTGCGATGAGCGCACGTCGAGCCGTCGGCCAAACAGCGTGTCGGCCTCGTCGAACAAGAGCGCCACTTGCTGCCGCTTTGCTTCGTCAAAGATTCGCGCCAGGTTCTTCTCTGTCTCCCCGGCAAAGCGCTCGACGACCCGCGCGACGTTGACGCGGAACAGCTCCAGGCCGATTTCCTTGGCGACAAGTGCCGCCGCCATCGTCTTGCCGGTTCCCGGTGCACCAGCGAGAAGCACGCTGATCGACCGTCCGTAGGGGAGCAAGCGCTCAAATCCCCACTTGCCGAGGAGCTGCTCACGATAGCGTGCGTACGCCACCACCTCGAGGACGCGATCGAGGACATCGGGCGGCAACACCAGATCGTCCCACGACAGCGTCGTTGTCACCAGCTGCGCCAGATCGCCGAAGCGATTGCCGAGCTGCTTGCGGATGGCTTCTCGCGCCGCACTCATCGTGAGCGTGGGGCGACGACCCCCATCGAGCCGGGCGGTCCGTACCATCTCGCTGGCACAGCGCTGGATGGCGCCGGCGGGCAGCGACGAGTGGCTGACCAGTGTTCGTACATCAAAGTTGCGCTCACGGGCAATGTCGACGGGAAGCATGCTGTTCCACAGCGCAACCTGCGTCGTCCGATCGGGCACCGGAATTTCGACTTGGACCAGATCGGGCAGTCGTGTCCACAGCGCGTCGAGCGGCCCATCTGCCGCCAGCACCACGCGGACCCGACTCCCGAGCAAGAGCCGTCGTACTTGCTCAAACAGCGCTGGATCGATCTCACCGAGCAGCTCTGCCGAAGCGATGTAAAGCAAACCTTGCTGGAGCGCGGCTTCACCGAGCGCCGCCTGTACCGTTTCGATGAGGGCGACGTGCTCCCCCAAAAGGCTGGTTGCCGCGAGCACCACAAGCGGTCTGCCCGGCAGGATCGCCGCGAGCAGCGCCTTGCGTCCGCTGCGACGCAGACCGCTCAGACACAGCGGCGGCAGCACCGGTCCATCCGGATCGCCGAGCAGCGGCTGGGCACACTCCGCAAGGGCATCACGGACGCGATCGACCAGACCCGGCGACACCGTCAGTTGCACGAGGGACCGCTGGCCAAAGTAAAGACTTACACCGTGGGGCAAAGTATGAAGAGGTGGGCGCTCCTCTCCTCGCAAAAACGCGGCGGCCCTCTCCGACAGCTTGGGTCGCTCGTAGAGCCGCGGTGTTGTCGGGGCCCACGCGGGATCGCTGGCTACGGAAATCAGTCCGTGTCGGCGCAGCGTACTTCCCGGTCGCAGCGCTTCCGTCAGCTTGGCTTCCGGCAGTCCTGCGCACTGCAGCAGGGCGACATAGTGTCCGATGGTCCCTTGTGGCTGCTGCGCGAACAGCGGAGCCAGCAGCGCCTGAGCCTGCGGCTCCGTCTCACGTAGCAGCAGCAGCGTCAGTATCGCCACTTCCGCCTCAGTCAGCGACAGCGATCGTGTCAGTCGCAGCAGCGGAATCGGCTGGGCACTCGCCTCGCTTTCATCGAGCCGCTGCCGAATCTGCGCCGCCAGCACAACCAGTTCGGCTCGGAGCCTCGCATTTTCGGGACGATCCTCGTCGGTGTCATCTAGATGGTGCAGCCGCAACAGCAGCGCCAGGCGATGCAGCTCATCTTGCAAGTGGTCGAGCGGGGATGCGTAAGTTGGGCCGGGGAGGGGAGCTGTAGGCTGCATTGCAAAAGACCTTGGCGCCCGAGCATACCACGACGGAGAGCAGTTTTGATAAGCCGTCCCCCCAAGAAGTGATTTTGTGCAGTAGAATGCGCATTGCTGAACGCGACCTGTAGGCGAGCAAGACCACACACATGGCCCAAGAGACCCCGCCCAAAACCAAGCCCCGACGGGCTGCGATAGTCTCCCCCGAGTCGTCGGTGAAATCCGGGGAGAGTGCGTCTCCAAGCGGCGAGCCCGAACTGGTCGAAGCAAGTGCCGCTGATGGCTCCGAGCAACCTGAGGCTGGCGACGAGGACGCCGACATCGAGAGCCTGGTCGGGGCCGCCGTCGAATCGATGCCTGAGGAAGATATCGTGCTGGCCGCGGATGCGCTTGCGCCGGAGCTCCTTACCGACAGCAAGCGGACGGGATCGCTGGTCAAGAGCGACCCGCTGACGGTCTACATGCACGAGATTCGACGCTATCCGCTGCTCGACCGTGACGAAGAGCATCGGCTGGCCGTCGAGTATTCCAAGTCGCGCGATCCGCGGATTGGCCGCAGGCTGATCACTGCGAACTTGCGGCTCGTCGTCAAGATTGCGCACGAGTACAAGCGCGCCTACCGGAACCTGCTCGACCTGGTGCAGGAAGGCAACCTGGGCCTCTTGCAGGCGGTCGAAAAGTACGACCCGCATCGAGGCGTCAAGCTGTCGTCGTATGCCGCGTGGTGGATTCGAGCCTACATGCTCAAGTTCATCCTCAACAACTGGCGGCTGGTGAAGATCGGGACGACACAGGCGCAGCGGAAGCTGTTTTTTAACTTGAGCAAAGCGCGCGACAAGCTCGAAGCGGATGGATTTACTCCGACCAGCAAACTGCTGGCCGAGCGATTGCACGTGCCCGAGCAAGAAGTAAGCGATATGTCGCTGCGACTCGGGCAGAGCGAGACGTCGCTGGATGCGCCGATCGGTCGTGATGACGAAGGCGGACGGCGGCAGGTCGATATGCTTGAGTCGCCAGGCGACACGCGGCCCGACCTAACCGCCGAGAGTGAGGAGTTCCGCGCGCTGCTGCGCCAAAAGCTGTCTGACTTTGAGCAGACCCTCACGGGTCGCGAAAAGCTGCTGTTTCAAGAGCGCCTGATGGCCGATCAGCCGCTGACGCTGCAAGATGTCGGGGAGCGCTTTGGCATCAGCCGCGAGCGAGCCCGTCAGCTGGAAGCGCGACTTTTGGGACGGCTGAAGGCTTTTTTGAAGAAGGAACTAGGCGACGCGGTCCAGGTTGCGATGGGCCTCGACTAGGCAAGGCGGGCTGCGGCTAGGTGAGCCGAGCAAGCAGGCTCCTCGCTAGCTCGCGAATCTCTTCGAGGGGGTTCGTCTCCGTCAGATATCGCAGCTTGCCGATGAGCGCGCGTGTCCGCCGTGGCATGTGTCGCTTGTCGAGCAGCTCGCCGATGCGGGTGATCGCCTCACGAATGCGCGTTTCCTTTTCGTGCTCAAGGAGCTGCTCAAGGAACTCATGGTCATCGGGCAGTGGAAATCGGGCCAGATACTTTTCCGCCGCTTTGCTGATCTCTTGACGGTTGACCGCCTCGGTCAGCTTGCGCATCAGGCTGGCTCTGTCTTCCGTCGGTTTTTTCTTTCCTGCCGACTTCTTGCCGCTCTCAGCGGGAGGCGAGGACTCGGCGCCGGTACCCGCTGCTGCTGTCGGTGCTGGTCCTGTCGCGGGTGCTGCGGCGGGGGGCGGGGCTGGCTTCGGTTCTTCCGCTGGAGCTGCTCTGCCGACAAGGTTGAGTTTGTCGGCGAGCTTGCCCAGCTCACCTTTGGCAAAGGCGGCCTCCAGGGCGGCGCGATACTGCTTTTGCCGTGACGCTTCTTCGTGCGAAGGACGTTCCGATGGCGCGGAGCTACGGCCGCCGCTGTTGGTGGTGCCGCCCGCGCGACGCTTGTCGATTTCCCGCCACGACAGCTTGGGTCGATCGTCGTTTCCCATGGTCTTCACTCTCGCCTATTGGCCCTAGCCCAGCTCGTGACGAGGAGGACGGCCCAGAAGGTCGGACATCACCTGCCCGACTGGTTGGTTTTCGTAAAGGACTCGATACATCGCCGCACTGATCGGCATCTCGACCCCAACTTTTGTCGCCAGGTCCCGCACAGAGCGCACCGTGCGAATGCCTTCTGCGACCTGCTTCATCTCAGCCTGCACCTGCGGCAAGGTCTTGCCTTGTGCAAACAGCAGCCCGGCCTGGCGGTTGCGGCTCTGCGGACCATTGCAGGTGAGCACCAAGTCGCCCATGCCGGCCAGACCGGCGAGTGTCAGAGGATTGCAGCCGAGCCGTACGCCGAGTCGGGTGATCTCGGCCAGGCCGCGGGTAATCGCCGCCGCGCGGGTGTTGTGTCCAAAACCGAGTCCATCGGCCATGCCGCACGCGATGGCAATGACGTTCTTGACGGCTCCGCCGATCTCGGCCCCGACGACGTCGTCTGACGTATAGACCCGAAAGTAACCGACCTGAAATGCGCGCTGTACCGCTTCGGCGATGGAGCGTTGCTTGGCAGCGGCGACGACGGCGGTCGGGTGCTTTTCGATCGTCTCTTTGGCGAAGCTCGGACCTGAAAGAACCGCGATCCGGTCATGAAGCTGCGACGGAAGGACTTGCTTTAGCACGTCATCCATCGTCAGAAGCGAGTCGTTTTCAATCCCCTTGCTCGCCGTCACGACAATCGCTTGCGACGGCAGCTCGGCAGCGATTTCGGAAAATACCTGCCGCATTGTGTGGGTCGGCACCACCGCAACGATCAGCGAGGGCTCGTCTTTCGGCAGGGCTGCGATTGCGCCGTGTAGGTCTGACGTGAAGCGCAGCGAGTCAGGCATCCGCAGGCCAGGCAGATAGCGGCGGTTTTCCCGCGTCGCTTCGGCTTCAGCCATCTGGGTGGCGTCTCGTCCCCAAATCGTGACTCTGTGCTGATTTTCGCACAGCACGCAGGCGAGTGCGGTGCCCCAACTTCCGGCTCCAACGACGACGATGTCCATGGTGGTGTTTCCGCTACTCGTTACTTTGGGATGCTTGGTTTTGCTGCTAGCGGTGAGAGCTGGTGAGGAGACGCTCTCAACAGATCAACGAATCGAGGGGTTACCTGGGGAACCAGGGCTCGCGAGAACAACCGCTAAACCATGGTTCATCATAGCAAAAAGAGTCCGATTTTCGTGCTAGCAAAATCGGCCCGCTGCGGTCTGCTTTCGCGTTTGCATGGGGCGGGCAGTGGGCGCAGCGTGATTGAATAAAAAACCTCTGCGGGGACAAGTGCGCGATGCGGAAATGGACTTGCCCGCAAGGCCGCTTGGGTGGCAGCGCTGGGCAAACTTTGCCGCAGGCACCTGTACTTAGTCATGTTAACCTCCAAAACATGTCGCGTAAGTTGCTTCACAGTTTGGTCCTCTGCTCCGTCGTGATGGCCCCACTGGCTGCGTCAGCTGATGAGGCCAACGCTCAGTATCAAAAAGGCTTGCAGTTTATGCAGCTTGGCAAGCTCGATGACGCGCAAGCTTCTCTCGAAGAAGCGCTGAAGCTGCGTCCCAACTACGCTGCCGCTGAGCTGACCTTGGGGAACGTGCTGCGCAAGAAGAAGCAGTGCGACAAGGCGGTTCCGCACTACGAGGCGGCGATCAAGCTCCAGCCGGACGACCACTTCGCACACGGCAACCTCGGCTTCTGCTTGGCTTCGACCGGCAAGGACGCCGAAGGAATTCGCATGCTGGCACGGGCAACGGAGCTGGCGCCGAACGAAGTGCAGTGGCAGTCATCGCTTGGTGCGCTCTATCGGCGGACCAAGCAGTTTGACAAAGCGCTGCCGCATCTTGAAAAAGCCGTGCAGCTCGATCCGAACAATCCCGACGCGCTTCGCAACTACGCGGTGGCGCTGCGGCAAGCCAAGAACCTCGACAAAGCAGCCGAGGTGACCCGCCAAGCGATTCGGCTTTTGCCAAACGACAGCAACCTCCGCTTCGACCTGGGCGTCATCTATCGCGTCCAGAGCAAGACGACCGAAGCGATTGCTGCCTATCGCGATGCCATCAAGCTCGACGACAAGAACTCCGAAGCTTGGTACGACCTCGGCGTGCTCCTCGCGCAGGATCGCCAAAAACCGGAAGCGATCGAGGCGTTTAACAAGTACATCGACCTCGTCGGCAGCAAGAATCCGACGCAGCTAGAAGGTGTCCGCCAGCAGATTCGCGGACTCGGCGGCACGGCCCACTAGAACACTTCGGCAAACCAAGAACGCATCCGGCGCCAGACCCCGCGGCGCTCGCTGTTCTGGGAAAGCTGCAGCCCGTCCTGCTTGCGCGCGCCATAGAGCACGAGCCCCACCGCCGTCGCATAGATCGGCGTCTTCACCACATCGGATAGTCCACCAACGCCTTGCGGAACGCCTCGGCGCACTGGCATGCCAAGGATCTCTTCGGCCAGCTCGGGCAGCCCTTGCAGGATGGTCGAGCCACCGGTGACTACCATTCCCGACGCCAGCATGTCGGACAGACCACAGCGCTCCAGCTCATCGCGAACCAGCGAGAAAATCTCATCGACGCGCGGCTGCAAAATGTCCGACAGCACGGTTCGCGGCATCACCCGTGGTGGACGGCCCCCGACGGACGGAACTTCGATGGTTTCGTCTTCGGCGATGAGACTGGACAGCGCGCAGCCGTGCCGGTGCTTGAGTCGCTCCGCTTCGCTCATCGGCGTGCGGAGGCCGACGGCGATGTCGTTGGTGAGCTGATGCCCGCCGATCGGCAGGACAATCGTGTGGACCAGCGCACCTTCGGAAAAGACCACCAGGTCGCTTGTTCCACCACCGATGTCGAGCAGTGCCACGCCCAGCTCTTTTTCATCGCTGTGCAGCACGGATTCTGCCGTCGCGTACGGCTCCAGCACCAGATCCTGCACTTCCAGGCCGCAGCGCGTACAGCACTTGATGATGTTCTGGGCCGACGCACTCGCTGCCGTGACGATGTGGACCTTGGCTTCGAGCCGGACGCCCGCCATGCCGAGTGGCTCTTTGATGCCGTCCTGCTGGTCGATCGAAAACTCGCGCGGGACGACGTGAAGGATCTCTCGGTCCTGCGGGATGCTCACCGCCTTGGCGGCTTCGATCACGCGCTCGATGTCGCCTGGGCGCACCTCGCGATCGCGAATGGCCACCACACCTTCGGAGTGAAACGCCTTGATGTGTGAGCCCGCGATGCCGGCATAGACCTGCGTGATCTCGACGCCAGCCATGTGCTCGGCTTCTTCGACCGCTTTGGCAACGGCAGCGACGGTGGAGTCAATGTTGACCACCACGCCTTTTTTCAGCCCGGAGCAGGGCTGAGTGCCGACGCCAATGATGTCGATGCCATCTTCCGTGATCTCGCCGACGAGGCACGCCACCTTGGTGGTGCCGATGTCGAGCCCGACGATGATTTCCTCACGCTTTGCCATGGGTATTGAAGCGTCTAGCTTGCCAATCCCTATGCAGGGGCGCGAATTTTTTGGCTAGGTATCTAGCTCAAGGACGGTGACTCCGTCGCCGCCATCGCCGGGCCCTGCCGGATACAGCTTGCGTACGCCCGGAAAAGCCACAAAGTGTTCCCGCAGTGCGTTTCGCAAGATGCCGGTCCCGTGACCGTGCAGGATGAACACCGCCGGGCGACCGTCTCGTAGGGCGTCATCGACGAACTTTTCAGTGCGAGCCACCGCCACCGGAAGTCGCTCGCCGCGCAGATCAATCGTCGCATCGGGCGTTCGGGGCGGAATGATCGGTGCGGACGCCGCGAAGACCATCTGTGGTTCCACCTTGCGCGGACGAGGTGGCGTAGAGGGACGCTCACTCGATCCGCTGCCGAGAATCAGCAGCTCGCTCACATCAGCGGTCAGGCGCAGCGCTCCGACCTGCACGACCACTTTCCCTCGCGACACATCGGACGCGATGACTCCGCCAGCGCCAAGCCGTGGCACATAGACCCGTGTGCATTGAACAAGCTCTTCCTCGGTTGGAACGCGTCCGGCGGGGCCTTCTTTGGCCGGCGTGAGGCCGCGCACCGAGTGGCTCAGCTCGTCGATGCGCTTTTGCGCCTGCTGCATTTCGCCCTGCGCACCTTCGCCTTGGCCATCCGCGGCTTTGTGTCTTGTCGCCTTCAGCGAGGCCTTGAGGTCTGACAGCTCGCGACGCGCCGACTGGAGCGTTTGAATCGCTTCGTCGTACGCCTTCCGCCTGGCCTTTTGCAGCTCGACCCGAGCGTCGTCGTGAGCTCGCCGCGCTTCCGCTGCTTCACTCCCCGCAATCCGTCGCAGTCGCTCGGCTTCGACCCGGATCGACTCCGTACGCTCGCGCTCGTCGGCCAGGGTCTGCATCAGACGATCGACGCTCGATTGACCTGACTGCAGCAGCGACTCGGCGCGGCGAATCAGCGGCAATGGCAGCCCCAGGCGTTCTGCCACCGGCAGCGCCGACGACGGACCCGGAATTCCCAGGTGCAACTTGTACGTCGGCCTGAGCGCTTTTAGGTCAAAACCAACGCTGGCATTTTGGAACTTCGGCGACTCCGCCGCCATCGCTTTGAGCCGGTCGTAGTGCGTGGTGAGGAGCACCGTCGCGCCTTTTGCCACCAGGCCTTCAAGCACGGCTTGCGCCAGCGCAGCGCCTTGTTCGGGGTCCGTTCCGACGGCAATTTCATCGAGTAGGATCAGTGTGTGGCGATCCGCTTTGTGCAAAAAATCGCAGAGGTTCAGAACGTGCGCCGAAAACGTCGACAGGTTCTTTTCGAGACTCTGGTCATCGCCAACGTCGCTGAGCACTTTGTCAAACCACGGTAGCTGCGAGCCTTCCTGCACCGGGACATGCAGTCCCGCCCGCGACAGAAGGACGCACAGGCCAGTGAGCTTGAGCGCGACGGTCTTTCCTCCGGCGTTTGGTCCCGAGATGACCAGCGCGGCTCCCGCATCGAGCATCACGTCGTTTGGCACCACTTGAACGCCCGACAGCACCATCAGGGGATGGCGTCCGTTGCGCAGATCGATCTTGGCTGTCCTTTCGGTCTGCGTCGAGACTTCGACAAGCTCGACCGGGTTCGCCCGCAGATCCGACGCCAGCTTGGCCGCCGCGTCGAGCATGTCCAGATAGGCCAGAAGCTCCAAGTTGCGCAGGATCTTGGGCGACGACTCTTCGACCAGGCGCGACAGCTCGGCCAGGATGCGGCGCTCTTCTTCTGAAACCTCGAGCTGCGCCAGCTTGAGCCGGTTGTTCAGCTCGATGATCTCCTCGGGCTCGACGAAAACCGTGGCCCCCGACGCGCTGACGCCGTGGACGATGCCGCGAATCTTGGTCCGGGCATCGGCACGAACCGGCACGACATAGCGCTCCTCACGCTGGGTGACAAAGCGGTCTTGCAGATACGGCTCGATGTGCGCTTCGCCGAGCAGGCTGTCAGTGCGACGAGACAGATCCTGCAAAAGACCCTGGACCCGCTGCCGCAGGCCCCGCAGTGCGGGCGATGCCGAATCGCGCAGGTTGCCGTGATCGTCAAACGAGTCAGAGATCGGTCCCGCGACTTCGGGCAGCTCGGCAATCGGCTCGGCGTGTACCAAAAGCGCTGGATGCCGTGTTGCGCGGGACAGAATGTGTCGCCGCAGCCTTTGTCCAGCCGTGAGCGTCTTGCCAATCTCAGTCAGCTCATCCGGCACCAGCACGCCGGCTTTTTCACTGCGCTCGACGAAAGCGCGTACATCGGTGATGCCGCCAAACGGGAGCGGTTCACCGGCATCTTGCAGCGCGCGCGTCTCACTGACTTCGCGCTGACGGGTGTGCGCTTCCGCAATCGAGCCACAGAGCGGCAGCTCTTTCGCGAGCGCCATCCCCCGTGTCGTGTGGCAACGCTCGCCCAGCTTGGCAAGCACGGCGGCCCACGACAGATCCGCCACCGTTTTTTCCTGCAAAAACACATCCCGCATCGTGGGGCGCATCCTAACACCACCACGGCGGGACTGCTTCTACCGAGGGAAAATACCTTACAGCTGGCCGCTCTTGGCGATGGCGATCTTCTTGCTGGTACGGCCCGAGTCGGTTCCGCAGGCTTCGATCTTGCGGACGAGGTCCATGCCTTCGACCACCTGACCGAACACGACGTGCTTGCCATCGAGCCAGGGAGTCAGCACGGTGGTGATGAAGAACTGCGAGCCGTTGGTGTTTTTGCCCGCGTTGGCCATCGACAGAAGACCGACTTTGTCGTGCTTGAGCTTGAAGTTTTCGTCTTCAAACTTGTTGCCGTAGATCGAGCGACCGCCGGTGCCGTTGTGGTTGGTGAAGTCGCCGCCCTGAAGCATGAAGTTCGGGATGACGCGGTGGAAGATGCTGCCCTGGTAGTGACCGGCTGAGTGACCGACGCAGAGCGAGCGGAAGTTTTCTGCCGTCTTGGGAACGACGTCATCGAACAGCTCGAACACGATGCGGCCGGCCGGCTGGTCGGCGATGGTGATGTCGAAATAGACCTTGGGTCTTGCCATGTTGCTTGCTCTCCTTAGGGGGTGACTTCTTCTGAGAAGTCTCAGAAGGATACCGCAACTAGCGCACAAAGTGAGCGAGGTTTTGGCCCGTGCTAGTCGGCTCTGCGGACGGTCAGCCGCTCGAGCGCGGCGCGCAGGTCTGCCGGAATCGGCGCCTTTGCCCGCTGCTTGCGATCCACAAAGACGTGAACAAAGTGCCCCTCGGCGCTTGCCGGTTCGCTGTCTGCTTGGGCTGACTTGGGAAACAGACCGATCTCGTAGCGGACGCTGGTATGACCCAAGTGTCCGACGCGCAGGCCCGCTTCAATGATCTGCGGAAAGGCGAGCGGTGAAAAGAAGCGACACTGGCTCTCGACCGCAAGACCAATCACCGGCCCCTCATGAATGTCCAGTCCGCCTTGCGAGATCAGGAATTCATTTATGACCGTGTCGAAGAACGAATAGTAGACGACGTTGTTGACGTGTCCGTAGACGTCGTTGTCCATCCAGCGGGTCGGTATGCAGAGCCAGTGCGAATAGTCTCTCCGCACGCTGCGCGAAGGACTCTGTTTCAGCGGTGAAGGAGCCGTGTTTTGTGCGCTGCTCATCGGGGCTTTTTCCTACAGGATCTGCGCGCGGGCGTAGGCCTTATTTTGGTGCGAAGGAATCGCGAAACAGCTTGGTCAGATCATCGCTGCTGACGGGGCGGGGCGCATTCCCGAGCAGTCGAGCTTGCAGCGCGGCTCCTTCACACAGGGCGGGGACATCGTTTATACAGTAGCCTGCTTGGGTCAGATCGGAAGGAAGTCCGGTATCGCTCATGAGACGTCGCAGCTCGACGCAGAGAAACAGTCCCGCATCTTCTTCCGCAATGTCCTGCGTCGAAAAACCAAGCGCTTTGGCACAGGCAAGGTGGCGGCTCGGACTGGTGCTGGCCAGATGGCAGACCGCTGCCGGAGCGCACAGGACAACCGCCAGACCATGCGGAACCAGCGGACGTTCTGTGGGATAGCCAGGCAACCTAAGCTGGGTCGCAAGCCCGCCGACAGCATAGGCCATCGCATGCGGAACATGCACGCCCGCGTTGCCAAACGCGATTCCTGCGAGCGCTGCTGCATACATCATCTGGTCGCGCGCTTCCTTGTCACTTGCGTCCAACACAGCGCGCAGAAGATAGCGGCCACACAGCCGCAGCGCTTCCAGACTTCCCACATCCGAGAACGGATTTGCACCTTGGCTCATCGGGCGCAGAAGCGGTGACTGTGGACGCGCACGCGCTGTATAGGGAAGCGCTGTGTACGACTCGATCGCATGACAGAGAACATCAAAGCCGGTTGCAGCGACCACTCCCGCGGGCAGACTTTCCGTACACACCGGATCGATCAGGGCGAGCCGTGGGCGCAGTGCCCGGTGCGCAAGTCCGGTCTTCACGACGACACCGCGAAGTCCCTCTGGATAGACGCTGCAAACCGCGATTCCTGTGCACTCACTGCCAGTACCAGAGGTCGTTGGACACGCGATGTGCGGTGGGAGAGGTCCCGGAATCGCCACCCCTTCCCCAATCGGACGGTTCACATAGCGCAAAAATGGTGCCGGATACGCGGAATAGACCAGTGCTGCTTTGGCTGTGTCGATGACCGATCCACCACCGACGGAGATGGCGCCATCGAAGCGACCTTCGGAATAGAACTTGGCTGCGCGCTCAAAGGAAGCTTGGTCGGGTTCGATGCGGATGTCGTCGTAGCGAACCACGTCCACCGCAGCCGCGCGCAGTGCACGCTCGGTGATCGCAACTGGGGGCAAGCTCGCAACCGTCCGATCTGTGAACAGTGCGATCCGCGTCATCCCGAGCGCTCGGGCCTGCTCGCCCGCTTCCGCCAAGGCCCCACGGCCAAACGTGATGGCAGATGCATCGACGGAAAAACAGCCATCGCCGCCCTTGGTCGGAGCAAAATAGTGCGCGCAACTCATGCTGGCGCCATCCTACAGGCGCAGCCTGGGATGCGATAAGAAGTACCTAAAATGACTCTTATTGGTGAAGTACCGGTCGATGGGAAGGGCGAAACGACCGGTTAGATGTCGAGGTCTTTGGCGGGCAGCGACTTTCGGGCTGGCGCGCTTGGGCTGTCTGCGCCGCCGTCATCAAATTCGACGAACAGACCGTACAGGGCGCCGATGATCGGTGCGAGCACGGTTGCCGACTGGAGCGACAGCTTGTTTGCCACCCCGTCAATGCTCAGGCTCAAAGGTGGCATAAAGCGGTGCCCGACGGCATAAAGACCAACACCGATCGCCGCGCCAAAGACCATCTTCAAGATCGGTGTCCACAGCGTCGCCGCTTTCCATGGCGCCTTGCCGCAGATGACACCGACCACTGCGCCGAGCAGCGCCATGAACAAAAAGGCGAGGATGCCCTGCGGATTGCTCAGCTTGAGCAGCGCAAAGCCAATTCCGCCGCCAACCAGGACTCCTTTGATCAGGCCAAGTAGTGCGCGACCCATCTGCCGCTCCTCCTCGAAAAACCGAAACT
>CAYTGC010000049.1:0-25831 GCA_964437195.1 uncultured Myxococcales bacterium
GTGCAGCTTCTCGACTTCGAGACCGGGCAGCGAGTGCCACTGTTTGCCGAGCTGGATCGCAGCGTCACCGAGGGAGATAGGCAAGCGCTGCTCATTCACCCGCAGATCCGGCTGCGTCCCAAGACCCGCTACGTCGTCGCGATCGCTGGGCTCAAAGGCAAGAGCGGGGAAGATGTGCCCAAGCTGGCCGGCTTTTCGGCGATTGCCAGCGGGGATGTCGAGCCCGGCAGCATCCGCTCTCGGCTCGCTGAGACGTACAAAGATCTGTTCCCGTTTCTGGAACGTCAAGGACTGCCGAAAAAGAGTCTGCAGCTCGCTTGGGACTTCACGACCGGCGATGACACGCAGCTGACCGGACAGCTTGTGAAAATGCGTGACGCGGCGCTCGCAAAAGTCGCGCCGACGGACCCGCCCGAGCCGCCGGGGCCGCTGTTCACGATCGACAAAGTGGAAAATGCGCCGCGCGATCCACTGCTGCGACAGGTGGTAGGGACCTTCCGGGCGACCTCGTTCCTGGCCGATGATCAGAATGGGCGGCTGCTAAAGGATGAAACCGGCCAGCCGAAGGCGCGCGGCTATGGTCGCTTCCCACTCGTCGTTCACATTCCCAAGTGCGTGCAGAGCGCGACCGGCCCAGTGCCCGTGATGATCTATGGCCACGGTCTGTTTGGCGGAGCACTCGGCGAGATGGACTCGGGGTATCAGCGCGAGATCGTAAATCGCCTGTGCATGGTCCAGGTTGGTACCGACTGGATCGGCGTGACCCAGGCCGATGGCCTGTATGTCGCCAGCCAGGTGATGTCGAACTTCAACAACCTTGTGCAGATCACCGACCGGCTCCAGCAGGCACATGTGAACTTCGCGGTGCTGGCGCGGCTTGTCAAAGACGGGTCCCTGGCACAGCTTGCCGAGCTGCGCGTCAATGGCAAGGTCATCATCGACCCGAGCCAGGTCTACTACTACGGCATCTCGAACGGCGGCGTGCAGGGTGTTACGTTCCTGGCGCTGTCCCCGGACGTAAAGCGCGGCGCGCTCAATGTCCCCGGCGGCTTCTGGAGCTTCATGATGTGGCGCAGCGGCAACTTCCGGCAGCTCCAGCCACTGCTCGCGTCAAGCTACAAAGACGCCATCGATAGGCAGGTGCTCATCGCGCTCAGCCAGCAGCTGTGGGACTACACCGACCCGGCGACGTACGCGCCGTACGTGGTCAAGGCGCCTCTACCGGGGACAGGCGCAGCCAAACAGATCCTGTATCAAGAGGGAATCGGAGACGGCCAGGTCCCGAACCTGGCAACCCGGATGATCGTGCGAACGATGGGCATTCCACTGCTCAACAAACCAGTGGATGCGCCGTGGGGCATCCCGCAAGCAAACGCGCCGCTGCCGTCGGCCTATGTGCAGTTTGACATCGGCCAGAACCCCCGCCCGGGAGACGACAACGTGCCGCCGATGGACAACCCGGTCCATGAAGCGATCCGCCGCCTTGAGGCCGCCAAAGCCCAGCTTCAGGCGTTCCTCAAAGACGGCGGCGTCGCCACGGATACCTGCGCGGGCAAGCCCTGCGTCTTCCCGCGAAGCTAGATGTCCTTTAGGATCTCGGCCCGCTTGGCGGCGTATTCCTGATCGTCGATCAGGCCCTCATCCTTGAGCATCTTGAGCTTCTTGAGACGATCCTGAAGGGTCGGCTGGGCCGGAGCCGCGGGTGCTGCCGGAGCCGCCGGAGCCGGAGCTTCTGCCGCCGGACGGGTCGACTGCGAGAACATGTTCGCCATTGCCATCCCGACTCCCAGACCAGCGCCCGCCAGAAGACCGCCGCCGCCACCGTCTCCACCGCCACGCGCCATGCCATCACCGGCGCCCATCATCGCCTTGCCCGCCGCAAACTGCTGGTAGCCGCCAAGACCACCGGCCATGCGAATCTGCGCCGCGTCTTTGTACATCGACTTGAGCGTCTGCTCGTCTTCTTCCTTGATGGAGACGACGAAGTTGCCGAGGCGCACGACCTTCATGCCGTAGCTTTGCATGTGCGGCTTGAGGCCTTCGATCACTTCGGCTTCGATCTCCTCGGTCAGCGCGCCCGAGGTGATGTTGAGGAGTGGGAGCTGCTTGGCCACGAGCAGCTTGGCAATCCGATCGCGAATCGTCTTGAGCAGGAGCTGACGGAACCAGCCGACGAACTCTTCGTCATTGGCCCACGACCGCTGACCAAAGAACGAAATCACCTGCGTCGGATCGGTCGCTTGCAGCGAGTACTCGCCGTGGACCATGACGCCGATGGCGAGGCCGCTCTTGGGATCTTCGACGTCGCCAATCCGACCGCCGAACTTGAAGCCAGCGACCTCACGCGTGGTGATAAACCACACCTCGGCCTTGAAGACATTCCCGCCCGTGAACTTATCGACGAGCTGGTTCAGGAACATGATGTTGGACGATTCGAGCGTGTGACGACCGGCGCCGATCTGTCCCACAAACTGACCGTCCTTGAAGAACAGCGCCACTTCGTCGGTACCGACAGTGAGCTGCGCCTTGTTGGGGATGGTCGGATCGGGATGCTTGTAGACGAGCATTCCCTTTGCACTGTCCGGGCGGGCAATCGCCAGTTCACGAACGCCACCCTTGACGAAATCCATTAGACCCATCGATTCCTCCTAGTGAGTCTCGATCATAGGTACCGCTTCGGGTGCGCGCAAGGCGCAGTCCTTGTTTGTGCTTGCCAGTCCACCGCAAGTCGAGCCGCCGTGATACGCTTCTACGTGCTGCGAAAAGCCAGCTAGCTGCCGCAGAGCATCCCCAACCCACTGAAATCTCTGGTAGATTGGAATGCCGCTTAAGCGAGGAGTCGTTCGGTCCATGAAAAAGGTCATCCGCGTTGTCGCAGCCGTCCTCGAGCGAGATGGACGGTACTTGATCACCCAGCGTCGCGATTCGGCGGTGCTGCCGCTCCAGTGGGAGTTCCCCGGTGGCAAGGTCGAGACCGGCGAAAGCGACGAAGAGGCGCTGCGCCGCGAGCTGAGCGAACGTCTCGATGCCGACTTCGAGATCGGCAAAAAGATTGGTGAAAAACACCACATCTACGACGGCTACGAAGTGATCCTGGCGCTGTACGCTGCCAAGCTCATCCCCGGGCGTCCGATCCGTGCCAAGCGGGTGCGAGATTTCCGCTGGGTTGCATCGTCCGAGTTTGGTCAGTACCAGTTCCCCGATGCCGATCAGCGCACAATGGATCAGCTGCTCGGTATCCGCCGCTAGCACGTAAGAGTCTCGTCAGCGCCCCCCTTCTTTCGGTAGCATTCCCAGCATGAAACCAGTTGTGCTGATTGTCCTCGATGGCCTCGGTCATCGGGAAGAGACGGATGCGAATGCCGTAGAGCTGGCCCACAAGTCGACGTGGCCGCGTCTTTTGGCGAACTATCCAAGGACGCTGCTCCACTGCTCGGGCCTGGCGGTCGGCCTGCCTGAAGGTCAGATGGGAAACTCCGAAGTCGGACACACCATCTTGGGTGGTGGTCGAATCGTCTACCAAGATCTGGTTCGCATCAGCAAAGCGATTTCCGACGGTGATTTCTTCGAAAACCCCGAGCTAACCTCGGCGGTCGACGCGGCCAAGGCAAGTGGGGGCACACTTCACCTTCTCGGGTTGACTTCTCCGGGTGGGATCCATTCGACGCTCGAACACGGCTATGCGCTGTGTGAACTGGCCAAGCGCCGCGGACTTAGCAAGGTGGCTTGGCACGCGTTCCTCGATGGACGTGACACACCGCCGCAGTCTGCCGCTGGCTTTGTCCGTGAAGTGGAGGCAAGGCTCACCGAGATTGGTGTCGGTCGCATCGCCTCACTCGCTGGACGTTTCTACTCGATGGATCGCGACAACCGCTGGGAGCGTGTCGCCCGCGGCTATCGGCTATTGGTCCGAGGCGAAGGGCGACCCGAGCCTGCCAGTGAAGGAGCCGCAGCGGCGATTGAGTCTGCCTATGCCCGCGGTGAAAACGACGAGTTTGTTCAGCCGATTGTCCTCACCGAAGGCGGACGCGCCGTCGCCACCATCCAAGATGGCGATGCCGTGGTGTTTTGGAACTTCCGCGCCGACCGAGCCCGCGAGATCAGCCGAGCCCTGACGGAAGAGAAGTTCGACGCATTCGATCGCGGCAAGCCACCGAAGCTATCGCGCTACGTCTGTATGACGCAGTACGACGCCAAGCTGGGATTGCCGATCGCGTTTGCGCCCCAGTCGCTACACAACAACCTCGGCGAGTATCTGGCGAACCTGGGACACAAGCAGTTCCGCACCGCTGAGACGGAAAAGTACGCGCACGTCACATTCTTTTTTAACGGGGGAGTGGAAGCGCCCTACCCTCACGAAGATCGGCGGCTGGTTCCGTCTCGGCGCGACGTTGCGACGTATGACCTGGCACCGGCAATGAGCGCAGTGGATGTGACCGACGGTGCCGTCTCCGCGATCGAGAGCAAGCAGTACGACTTCATCCTGATCAACTTCGCCAATCCAGACATGGTCGGACACACCGGCATCCTTCCCGCTGCGGTATCGGCCGTCGAGACGATCGATGGCTGTCTAGGGCGCATCTGCGAGGCGGCGAGCAAGTCGGGAGCAGCTGTGCTCATCACTGCGGACCACGGCAACTGCGAGCAGATGGTCGATCCAGAGACCGGACAGCCGCACACCGCTCACACGACCAATCCGGTTCCGTTTCTTGTCATCGACGATTCCCTGGTGGGAAGCACGCTCCACGAAGGCGGGCTCGCAGATGTCGCGCCCACAGTTCTCACGATCATGGGCCTGCCGGTTCCCGCCGAAATGACCGGGAAGTCGCTTCTCGACACGTCCCGCGCGTAGTCACTTGGGCGGGTGGACCAGCCGCAAGAGCGTCGGAGCCAAGGCATCACAGAGCAGGCCCACCAGCGTTCTTTCGTCGGGGTTGCTGTCTCGCTGCACCGTTTGCGGGCGAATCACCCCGAGCAGTCGGCCTTGCTTCCCCGAAGCCATGATCGGATAGCAGCCCTCCTCGACGAAACCTGCCGACGCATCGAGCTTAAGCTCCACACCGAGCAGGCTCCCGAACTCTCCCACCAGCTTTTCCACGTCGGACAGCGCCTGTGCGTGTTCTAGCTCAGCCGGAATTTCATCGAGCCGCGCGAGCAGCTTCTGGGTTCGCTCGCGTCGTCGCAGCGCCGCCCACAGTCCATGTGGACCTGAGCGCAGATAGCCAAACCAGTAGCCCAAAAGCAGCGCAAATCCAAGTGAGAGGACGAGGCCTAGCCGCGCAAGCTCTGGATTGCCTAGGACCATCAGGAGCGACAGCACCGAAAAAACCAAACACACGCCGTATAGAAGCAGCACGGCCCGTCGCACCGGCAGACCTTTGAGCAACAGCCGATGATGAACATGGTCGCGGTCGGCTTGCATCACCGGTCGACCGGCCAAAAATCGCCGCGAAATCGTCAGCCCCGTATCGAGCAGTGGCAGGCCAAGCGCCACAACCGGAAAGACCACCAGCACCGCCGTCGCCGACTTGCGGACCGACCAGATCGACGAGGTTGCCAGCAGATAGCCGAGAAACAAGCTGCCCGAGTCGCCCATAAATATCGACGCTGGATTGAAGTTGTAGCGAAGAAAACCGAGCGTTGCGCCAGCCAGCGATCCTGTCAGAAATGCGAGGAGAAGCTCACCACGCAGAAGAGCCGCGACAGTGGTCGTTGACAGCGCAATCACCGCGACCCCCGAAGCCAGCCCGTCGAGCCCATCGATCAGATTCACGGCATTCACGACACCGACAATCCACGCAATCGTGACCAGCGCCGACAGAATCGCCGACAGCTCGATCGGACCAGCCGGTCCCGTCGTTCCGAGCACCCGCAGCCCTTGCCAGTACAGAAACAGCGCGACCAGCGCCTCAACGACAAGCTTGGGAAGAGCCCGCATGCCGCGCAGGTCATCGACGATTCCGAGAACCAAAATCGGAATGCCGCCAACCAAGATCGGAACGACGTGCGTCCCTTGCTGAAGCGTCGCCCGGGCTACCACACTTCCCGTCGACCAGAGAAGAAGGACCGTCCCATAAAACGAAAGCGCAATCCCAACCCCACCAAGCCGAGGGATCTGAGACGGACGGAGTAGCTTGCGCGCCGAAACCGGGTCCAGCGCACGAATTCGTAGCGCCAGCCGACGAACAAGCGGCGTCAAAACGAGCGCCAAGAGCAGCGACAGAAAGAGTCCCAGCGCCACCGCACGCATCAGAGCGTCCCCAAAAACTTCGACAACACCCGCGCGTGCTCGGCCATCGCCAAAGGCTTGTCAAACCGCGTCTCGGCCAGCATCCGCGCCCTTGTCGAGATCGCATCCCACCGCACCGGGTCCGCCTGCAGCGCGCGCAGCCCGGCCACCAGCGCATCGGCCTCCCGATTGCGAACAGAAATGCCCAAATCCACATCGCGCAGAAGCGCAGGAATCCGTCCGCAGGCAGGCCCGATGTAGGCAATCGGACGTCCCGCGGCGAGCAGACCGTAGAGTTTGCTCGGTGCAAGCAGTCCCTCCATTTCGGCTTTGACGGAGATCAGGCCCACATCTCCAGCGGCCAGTACGTCGGGAAGCTGACTGCGTGCTTGCGGTGGCAGCACATGGACCAATGGACGCAGCGCATCGGGAATCCGTGCAATGAGCCCCGCTTTTTCGTCGCCATCTCCGATGAAGAGCCAGTGTATCGGTGGCCATTTCGACGGAGCGCCCGCCTGCACAGCCAAGGCCTGCACGATGGTGTCAAAGTCGTGTCCTCGTCCGTGGTTGCCGGCGTAACAGACAACAAACTCGCTTGTGAGCCCGAGAAGCCTCCGAATGTTGCCCAGACCTCGTGGCTCAGGTCGGATCTCCTTCACGTCGGCAAAGTGATCGATCACGACCAGTTTCGCGGCGTCCGCCCCGACAAGCCGCAGTCTGTCGGCCATCGCTTCGTCGAGAGCAATGATCTGATCGGCCGTCTTGTAGAGCGTCTTCGCAAGCTGCGCGAGTCCGATGTACGTCGCAGATCCTTGGGTCGCAAGCCCCATCGCCGACAGCAGATCCGGATACACGTCCTGCACCCACAGCACCAGCTTGGCCCGATGAAGCCGCTTGGCCAGCATTCCGAGCACACCAACAAGCGGCGGTGTCGTCAGAGCCACCACCACATCGGGACGAGGCAGCCGGAGTAGCTGAGCAGTTGCACGCGACACAAACTGTCCATACCGCCACAGCCGTCCAGAGAGCTTGCCTAGCTGGTCCCATCGCGACGGACGCGCACCGATGGACGGCAACGCATCCTCGACCGGTACCCGAACAATCCGAACGCCGTGGTGCATTTCGTCGAGAGGCAGTGTTGACCGCCCTTCGGGTACGGTGCCGTGATGCGCGACTCGGTAACGACCGCTTCCGCAAAGCACCGTCACATCATGACCTTGTGCTGCCAGTGACTCGGCCCAATCCGTACAAAGCTGCGCCGTCGCGGCAATGTCTGGATGGTAGTACTGGTTGAGCAGCAAAATGCGCATGAAGGACTAGCCGGTCAGCCGCTCGATCTGCCAACGCACCGAGTCTGTCTGGCCCGGTCGCACCGCGTACGTTTCGTCCGCCTTGGCCAGCTGCAGAATGCAGCGCGAGATTCGATTGGCAATCTGCGGGCCTCCCACTGCCATATTGGCAAAGGCCGAACCTTCCCCTTCGAGCGACGCAAAGCCCGGATCCCACGGCATTACGATCGCAATGCCAGACCCCGACGGGTCAGCCACAAGCTTGGGCAAAAGCGGGTGCGGCAAACGCTGCGCATTGCACTGGGAAAGCAGCGCTTCGACAAGGTGCGACGCAGTGTCCACCGTCGCAACCGCCGGAAGTTCACCGCGCGCATCCAGCAGCGCCAGGGTGCGACTGCGCTCCGACTCCAGCTCCTCGATTGTGCAGACGGTTGGCGGAGGCAGGTTCAGCTCTCCGGCCAAATAGCGAGACAGTGCCTGACGAGGGGTCAGCCACAGCGGATCGAAGACCTCATGCCCGTCGACTTTGACATCCCCATGGCGAGCCGTCGTCGCGTCGATAGACACCAGATAGCAGTCGGCGTCAAAGCGCTTGGGTTCTGCCGCCGGAGTGATCCACTGCGCAAATCGAACCAGCGAAGTCGACGACCTTGGCACCAGGCCCGCTTCCTCCGCGAGCTCGCGCGCCGCCGCACAACGACTGGGCCATTCCGGATCTTGCTCAGCGTCGGCTGGATCGACTCGCCCACCCGGGAACACGTAGGCATTGGCCATAAAGCTCGCCCGCTGACTGCGCCGCACGAGCAGCACCGCAAAGTCAGCGCCATCGTCGGAAACCTGAGGCCGAAGGACCGCCGCCATCCCTGCTTTGCGTGGTGCATTCATCTCTGAAACCGCTCGAAGAGCTCGCGCAGATCCTTGGGGATCTCACGCGAGGAAAAAGAACCCATGTCGACGCAGACAGTCGTAATCCGGCATGTCACCGAGTGCTTGCCGTCGCGATGGCGATATCCCTCGTAGCACATCACCATCGAGCGGTTTGACAGCTTTTCGACGGACACTTCGATGTCGAGCCGATCACCGTAACGAAGAGGGGCCTTGTAGTCGGTCTCGACATGGACCGTCGGAAAGCCGATGCGCCTCTCGTCGAGTAGCTGGACGTAGCTAATTCCGGCATCGTTGAAGAAGTCCTCGAACGCTTCGTGGAAATAGATAAAAAAATGCGGGTAGTAGACGATTCCCGCGTGATCTACGTCGCCGAAGCGGACCTGGACAGAAGTTCGAAAGCCCATCGTGTCTAGTGATTGTGCGCCGGCGCCACGAATTCCTTCGGAAGCTCCGAGCCTTCGCCGAAGAAAAACTCCTCGCAGCGGCGGTGCAGAAAATCGTAAGCCTGCTGGGTGATCAGATCGAGTCGATACTCGTTGATCAGCATCTTCGAGTGCTCGAGCCACAGCTGCCACCCCTGTGCCGAGACTTCCTTTTGGATGCGCTCACCGAGTGCGTCGTCGAACGGAACGAAATCGAGTCCCGGCAGTTCCTTGCCAAGCTTGCGACAGTTGACCATGTGGGCCATCTTGGATTTTCTCCTCGAAAATAGGGTTTTTACCGAGTCATTTGTCTCGGCTTAGGTAGCTCAAGTCGGAGTCGGCATCTTACCTTGACCGCGAAATTTGCCTAGCCCGGACGCTTCAGCGCGCGACCGGGGAAGCGCTTTTGGCAAAGTCCGGCGACGATCTGCGCAGACAACATCACCATGGGCACACCCGCCCCCGGATGGGTCGAACCACCGACGCAAAACAGATTTGCAAGACCCGGCACTTCATTCGGAGGTCGTCGAAACGCCGCCATCTTCGACGAAGCGGCGGCGCCGTAGATCGCACCTCGGCTGGCCGGAAACAGTCGCGCAAAATCATCTGGGGTCACGGCGCATTCCGTCGTGACGTGGCGTGAGTAGTCGAATCGGTGGCGCGCCAGCTTGTCAACCACGCGCTGTCGACACAAGTTCACGAAGTCATCATCCCACCGTCGCTGGTTTGATTGTTCATCCTCCCGCGGCAGCGGCGGAGCGTTGGTCAGAAAAAACCAGCGCTGACTGCTATGCCCAAAGTCGGGATTGCACAGATATACCGTCGGATCAGACGGTGGACCGTCGAGCAGCTCGACAAACTCGCGTCGATAATCACTGGAAAAGAAGACATTGTGATGACAAAGCGGCAGCGATGCCGCGTCCTCGGCAACGGCCAAATGCAAAACGGCGGACAGCGATGGAGTAAGTTTGTCGTAGCGATGGCGAAGTTCATCAGCCACCTGCGTTCCGTCGAGCATTCGAGAATAAAGCTGCGGTACGTCACAGTTGGCGACGAACACATCGGCGTCCAGGCGTTCCCCCCCGACCTGAGCAGAGGCGATGCGCTTGCCTTTTTCGTCGAGGATGAGCCGTTCTACATCAGCGCCATAGCGAATTTCACCACCGAGCCGAATCACCAGCTCGGCCAGTGCCGTCGCCACTCGGTACATTCCGCCTCGAACCGAAAATACGCCAAAGCCTTGCTCGACGTGAGGAATCACAGCCAGCGTGCCAGGCGCAAGAAAAGGGTCGGCCCCCGAATAGGTCGCATAGCGCGCAAACAGGACCCGCAGCCGTTCGTCAGAGAAAAAGCCGCACAGCGCTTGCCACAGGCTCCGCCTCGCATCGATCTTCCAAAGCCCCGTGACATCCGAAAAGCGGTTGAGAAAAATCAACCCGAGCGGGTTTGATGGTATCGGGTTGCGCAGAAAGGGCCGCTCCACCGCTCGGAAAATCCGGGCGGCGTGGCGTCGGAAGCGAACATATTCGTCTGCTGACTGACGGCCTAGTACGCGACGGATCTCTTCAGTCGAGCGAGAAAAGGACGCGTCCGTCGAGCATTGACCGTCTGCGGGCTCATCATTGAACAGATCAAGCTGCGTCCCATCGGCAAAGAAGTGACGACACAGCGGCTCAAGCGGCGAGATCTCGATCAGATCGCGCCGCTGAACCCCTGCGCTCTCACACAGCTCGTCGAGAACCCAAGGCATGGTGAGCACACTCGGGCCACCATCGAAGCTCTTGCCACCGACGATGATCTGGCGCATCTTGCCGCCGGGGGTCGTCGCTCGCTCAAGCACCGTGACGGCGTAACCGAGCCCAAGCAGACGAATTGCCGTCGCCAATCCGCCGATGCCGCCGCCGATGACGACAACCCGTTTTCCCTCCGAGTGTGCGAAAAGCGCTTTGGTCATGATCGCAGGTTTGGCTGATGCGACGCCGATCGGTGCCGGAGAGCAAGGGTTGCGAAGTAGCCGTCCCGTCGCTGCATCGTCGGATTGAAGAACACCGCGTCGGACTGTGCGGAAGCAAACTGCACATCGAACACGCGGAACAACAGGGCAACAAACAGCCGCATCTCGAGCAGGGAGAAGCGCTTGCCGATACACGGACGATGCCCGGCCCCAAATCCCACCATCGCGTACGGCCGTGGCTTCTGCCCGACGAAGCGATCGGGGTCGAAGCGCAGCGGATCCTTGTACAGTTCGGGATCGCGGCCCGTGAAGTAAGCACTGTAGGCCACATTGTCACCCCGTCGAACGGTGTAGCCTCCCACCTCGAAGTCACGCAGCACGCCACGCATCGCAAACGTCAGCGGCGGATACAGCCGCTCTACTTCTAGGAGTACGGCGTCGAGATAGGGCAGTTCAGGCAGCGCCCCGTCCTTCAGCCGTTCGACGTCGAGTGGGGCAAGCTCGGTGAGGAGTCGCTCACGAACTTGTGGGTTCTCTGCCAGCGCCACGACCGTCGAAGTCAGCATGCTCGCAGTGGTGTCATAACCTGCAAACAGGAACGATAGCATCTCCGAGACCAGTGTCTCGTCGCTAAGTCGCTCACCAGCTTCGCCCTCTGCATCGAGCAGCTGAGACAAAAACGTTGGTGCCGGTGCTTCTCCTCGTCGATAACACTGGATCTTTTGGTGCACATAGGCAGCCAGCTTCCGTCGCGCACGGTCAGCCCGGTAATAGGGCAGCCCAGGGATCCTCAGATGGACCAACGAAAAAAGCCCGAGTCCCACGGCCTCGAAGTCGTGCAAAAGTCGCTCGATATCCTCGATCGGCATCCCAAAAAGCAAGCGGGCGACGATATGAAAGGTCACCTGTTTGACAGTCGCCGCGAGATCTACAGGCTGTCCCGTCGGTAGCTTGTAAAGATGCTGCCCGATGATCTCGGCCATCGCTGGCAGGTACTGCGAATCGAGTCGTGGCTGAAAGGCGGGAATCAGCAGCCTGTGCCGTCGACGATGTGCGCCCTCCTCACCCATTTCCGGCTGGTCATCGAGCAGAAACAGAATGTCCCGGCCCAAAAGCGGCTCCATCGTAAAGCCGTAGCCTTCGTACCAAGTGAACTCGTCTCGAAACGCCGGAGCCAAGATGCGCTCGTTGAGCTCGGCCCCGAGAAGCCAGACCATCTCCCGCAGTCCGGTCGCTGACATCGTCCGCGTTCGAAAGATCCGTCCGAACCGAGCCGCCAGGTCGGAGATTGGCTTGCGCGGATCACGCAGCAGTTTCGGGGCAAGCAGTAGGTTCTGAAACTGCGAGGGTGACGGAGCCAGCAACATGCAGAAAACCTTAGCATTTTTTGCGGACTGCTCGACGATGCGCGACAGTTGTGACTTGCCTGAAGGTACGAAAGTTGACCGTCGGGTACGACTCGGTAATCTGGTGTATTACATGTGGGTAGGTCTTGATCATGCGTAGCGCGCCGTTTGTCCCGGACGACGATGACGAGGATTCGGAGCCGCTGCACTCGGAGCCATTTCATTCGGAAGCGCTGCACAGCGAGCCAGTGCGTCCGTCGCAGCGTCCCAGTCGGAACCAACAAACCAGTGAGCCACTGCGTGCGCCCGCTTTCACGGAACCGCCATCGGAGCTTCTCGACTCTCGTCAGCGACGTGAGGTGGTGATTCCCCCCCGACCGCGCAAGGCGGCTCGACTTCCGGTTGAAGCCAGTGTGCCCAAGGTGATTGAGCGCCCGATCCGTCGGGAACCGCAGCGAGCGGAGTCACGGGCTGTGCTGTCGTCAGAAGAAGCGGTCCCGATGCTGCCACCGCCCACGCGGGAACCAGCCGCCAAGAGAGAGCCATTTGCGCCCCAGCCTCGCGAACCGATTGCCGTTCCGGCGCGCGAGTCCATTGCTGCACCGGCAGCGGCGTCGATGCCAGCGTCCTCGGCAGAGGCCAGTGCCAATCCCGCCGAGCCCGCGGTCGCCAAGACCAAGACAACCGCCCGAGAGAGCGCTGTCCGAGAAGCCGTGGCGGCCCGTCGCGCCGCCAAAGCGAACAAGGCCGAGCCAGCGCCCCCGGTGCTCCTGACTTCTCGACGAAGAGAAGCCATTGGCATTGCACTGCTGTCTTTGGCCCTGTTTGTCTCCCTGGCAACGATTTCGCTCGTTTTCGGAGACGGCCAGCTCATGGGCCCGGTCGGCCAAGCCGTCGCCAGCGCCATCTACGCGATCCTCGGGATCGGAACGGTCGGCCCAGCGCTGCTGGTGTTCATGCTGGCCGTAAAACTACTGCGGACCCAGCCGCTCAAAGTCGCGCCGAAGCTGCTCGGCGGCGGAACGGCGGCGTGGCTGCTTACGATGATGCTGGCGCACCTGCTCCTCAGTCGCTGGCGAATTGCCGGGATGCCGCCGGGTGGAGCGCTGGGCGAATATGCCGCAGAGGCGCTTTTGGCGATGCTGGGAACAGCGGGAACGGTGCTCCTGCTCGGAATGGGTCTACTGCTGTCTGTGACGATGCTCACGCCGCTGACCACCCGGGCCATCGGGAGCAAACTGCAGGATCTGGTCCGCCCGCACCTGCGACAGCTCAAAGAAAAGCTCATCCTGATGTTGCCGAAGAGAGCGCGCGATGATGGACCACCGATTGCGCTGCCAGGATCGGGCAAGCCCAGCTCCGGCGTGCCGCGACTGGTGCGTGACTACGGCGACGACCGCGACCAGACGAGGACTCCGCCCAAGCCCAGAGCGGACGCACAGCAGGAAGAACGAGAAGAAGGCGCGCCGGTGATTGTTTCCAGGCGCTCCGCGGCCAAGGCCGACGACGTTGCGCCAACCCAAGGAATCCATGGCGAACCAACCAAACTTCTCCCCGAGGAGCCGACGCGAAAGACGGATGTGGACAAGACCGATGTGAGCCCGCCTCTCGTCATCGCACCCAAGCAGCCGGAACGCATCGACGCGACCGAAAAAATGGATGGTCCGCCTGCGCATATGCCGCTGCCTGAGGATGAAGTCGCAGCTGTGGCGGAAACCCCAGATCTGCCCGATGTGGTGATTCCGTCTGAGTCAAGCGACGACGCTGAGCAAGGCATCGGGGCGCCAAACCAACCCAAGCGAGAAGCCAAAAAGCCCGGCGGGCTTGCCAACTACATCAAGCTTCGCCCGTATGAACCACCGCCGATCGATCTGTTCGATTTCGCCGAGCATCCGCAGCATGACCTAGACCGCAAAGCGATGCTCGATCTGGCGCAGCGACTCGAAGGCACGCTGGGAGACTACACCGTCAAGGGTCGCGTCACTGCGATTCACCCCGGACCTGTCGTCACGATGTACGAGTTTGTTCCGGCGCCGGGTATCAAGCTGGCTCGGATTACGTCGCTGTCGAGCGACTTGGCGATGGCACTGGAGGCGCTGCGGGTGCGCATTGTTGCGCCGATTCCGGGCAAGGCTGCCGTCGGTATCGAAGTTCCCAATCGCAGCCGCGAGACGGTCTACCTCAAGGAGCTACTCGCCGACGATTCGTTCCGTACCGCCAAGAGCAAGCTGACCATGGCGCTCGGCAAGGACATCGCAGGAATGCCGGTGTCCGTCGATCTGGCCAAAATGCCACACCTCCTCGTCGCTGGAACGACGGGATCTGGCAAGAGCGTTTCCGTCAATACGATGGTGTGCTCGCTGCTCATGAACGCTTCACCCGACGAGGTGAAGATGATCATGATCGATCCCAAGATGCTCGAACTCTCGATCTACGAGGGAATCCCGCATCTGCTGCTTCCCGTCGTGACCGACCCGAAAAAAGCGGCACTTGCACTGCGCTGGGCCGTCGAGGAAATGGACCGTCGCTACGACCTCATCAGCAAAGCCGGTGTGCGCGACATTGGCGGCTTCAACAAAAAGATCGAAAAACAGCAGGAAATCGCAGCCTCGGGACAGCTATCGCTGGGCGTCGACATCGATGACTTTAGCGGCCCCAACGGCGAACCGGTGCAAAAGCTACCGTTTATCGTCGTACTCATCGATGAGTTCGCAGACCTGATGATGGTCGCCGGCAAAGAGGTCGAAATCTGTGTCGCGCGAATCGCACAAAAGGCCCGCGCCGCAGGCATCCACTTGATCCTGGCGACCCAGCGCCCGTCGGTAGATGTCATCACCGGTCTGATCAAGGCGAACTTCCCGTCACGAATTGCCTTCCAGGTTGCAAGCCGCGTCGACTCTCGCACCATCCTCGATCAACAAGGGGCGGAAAACCTGCTCGGCATGGGCGACATGCTCTTCACCGACCGAGGACAGGCGCTTCGACGCATTCACGGCGCGCTCATCACCGATGGAGAAGTGCATCGCGTGGTCGAACACCTGAAGCAGCTGGGCAAACCGATCTACGACATGGACATCCTCAAGCCGCGTAGCGACGACGAACAAGAGGATGGCGAAGAAGAAGTCGTCGACGAACTCTACGATCAGGCCGTCCGCATTGTGTCCGACGGTCGACAGATTTCTATCTCGATGCTCCAGCGCAAGATGCGCATCGGCTACAACCGATCAGCGCGCATGATCGAGCGCATGGAGCGCGACGGCATCGTGGGTCCCGCCGACGGCGCCAAAGGCGTCCGCGAAGTGCTCGTCCACAGCCACTAGGAGTCCACGCCCCACGGTGCTCTCCGACCGTCTGTCCCCTCGTTTTCAGCCGTCACGCGCTTCGAGCCAAGCCACCACTTTGGGCCAAAGGTCGGTCGCGGCTGCCCTTCCAACGACAATTCCGACGTGTCCGCCCTTCACCATAAGCTCCTCTTTGTCGGTGCTGCCGACGTGCTTGAGGATGGCGTTCGTCGTCGGTCGTGGTGCAATGATGTCGTTTGACGCCACCACGTTGAGCAGCGGACAGCGAATGTTCGAAAGAAGCACCTTCTGTCCGTTGAGAACCAGCTCTCCGCGGAGCAGCTTGTTCTGCTGATAGAACTCGCCAATCCACTGCCGATAGCAGCCCGCCGGAAACGCCACCCCTTCGTTCACCCAGCGGAACATCGCCTGCCAGCCGTGCACGTCGAATCGGGACTCGCGCAGCTTTTCCTCGAGGCGGACGAACTGACCCATTCCTGCAGGCAACGGCTGAAGCAGCTTGCTGCCGACATCGGGATACGCGCCCGGAATGGCCGGAAACACCGACGTCAGAAGCTCAAGAGGAAACACCTCGGGCCGAGTCCAAACGCCAAATGGGCCGGCATCAGCAAAGTCAATCGGCGTTGTGAGCAGGATGAGGTTCTTGATAAGCCCCTCTGTATGCACCGCTACAAACGATGTCGCCAAAGCCCCGCCGATGCAGTAGCCGAGCATCGTGATCGGGCCACCAGACTCTTTGGCAACGATTCGCACCGCCCGCGCCATGTACTGCGCAATCAACTGGTCGAGACTGAGGCTGCGATCCTCGTCACTCCACTCGCCCCAGTCGAGCAGATAGACATCGTGGCCTTGCGACAAGAGATACGAAACGAAGCTCGCACCGGGCCGTAGATCCAAAATGTATGCCCGGTTGATGAGTGGCATGATGCACAAAATCGGCGTTTTCTTCGTCGCTGGCGATGTCCTCGAGTAGCGATAAAGTCGTGCCTTGTTTTTGCGCCAAATGACATCCTTGGCCGTCGGACCAACTGGGGCGTCTTTTGCCCCGAGCACCGTGTTGACGGTGTCCAGCCAGTGCTCAAACAGCGACAGTCCTTGATTCAGCGGCGAGTAGTGCGCGATCGTCGCCAGCGCTTGCGAAATCCGGCTAGTCAGTCCCGTCGTTTCCACGCGCGCCTCCTCGATTCGACTGAATCTTCTCGAGTGCGTCGATGCGGTCGGTCAGCTTGTCGATCTTCTCTTCAAGCTGAAGCACAAGCTCACCGAGCCGACTGATGTCTTCCCGCGCGGGAAAGTTCATGGTGTGCAGCATCGAACTGACGTTGTCGCGCGTCGCCCGGTGCGTATGCAGGATCGCTTCCATCACCTTGCCGTTCAGCCGTGCAAAGCGCTGCGTCGTAATGAGCTTCTCAATCGCTGGCCCCGTCAGCTGCTCGACCGTGTCATAGACCTTGCGAAGCAGCAGGAATGGATCGACGACAAACGACTTGTTCTCATGGCTTCCCGTTTTGTTGTGCATGAGCATCCTTCGCAGAAATAAGAGGCATTTATCCTGCCTAATATTAGCAACAGACAGAAGCGACCCTAGAACTCGAACCCAAGGCCAGCGCTGAAGGTCGTGTCCGACAAATCTAGCTTGTTGCCCCGCCCAAAGCCGTTGACCCAGGCGTAGTTCATCTCGGCAAAGACCGTGACACGGTTTAGGCCAATTTCCTGATCGATGGCGCGTGCAGCCGATGGATCGAGTGCCGACAAGTCCAGGGCGATGCCCGGATGCAGCGTAAGACCAAGCGATGCGCCCTTGGCTTCCAGGCTGTTTCCATCGCGGTCCTTGATCTCTGCGACGTACGAGTTCGAGTTGCCAAACCACCACACGTAGTACGCAAGGCCCACTTTCATGTACGGGATGATGGGAATCCCAAACCGCTTGTCGAGCACATCGAACCGATAGCTCAGCAGCAGCGACAGAGGCACCACGTTGAGCTTGTCTTCATCGTCGGAAATACAGTCCGAGTACGTCACTTCTTTGGCAGGCAGACCTTTGTCCGGCTGCGCCTCGAACAGATACTTGCGACCTCCCGATCCATTGTCGAGCACCGAGCAGTACGCGTTCCGAGTCGGCTCGAGCACAAACTGCTTCGCCGTCCGATAGTGGTATCCGGCAGAAATTCCGATCCCCAACACGCCGAAGCCGTGGAAAAACTGGTAGTCGACTTCGCCCTGACCAAGCAGGCCCCAGGGCGGCACACTGCCTTTGGCCGATGACTGATCCCCGAAAACATCCGAGTACGTCGTCGAGCCATGCAAGCTAATGGTGTCACCGATGTGAGGCACATACGGACCAAACTTGACCTCAACCATCAAGTGCTGGGGCGATGCTGGAACGTCGGCCCGCGCCACGCTGGATAGCAGAAGCAGACTCGCAATCGAAAATACCGCAGCCTTCATCGGGCCCTCCTTGGCCAGCGCCGCATAAGACCGAGGAGCACAGTGGCCGCCACGGCAAAAAGAGGTGCACTTGGTCCAGCACGCCGACCACTCTCTGAGCATCCAAATCCCGTCGGACAATCTGCGCCTCCCGAGCACGCCTCATCGAGTACGCCCTTGGTTGGTAGCGGCACCCCGTCAACGACAGAAGAGGCCGCAGCATTGCCATAGGCGTCGATGGCGACCACCATTACTTCGTAGAGTTCGTTGTTCTGCAATCCACTGATTCGAGCCGACGAGCTGGTTGTCGCCGCCGTAATGCGGTCCGAGCAAATAAAGTGCGGGTCGACGCGGAACTTGCCCGGAGTCGGATCAGCCCCAAGTCCTGGATGCGGCTCTGTGGTGTTGGTGTTGTCCGCGTTGTACGGACGTCGGTAGAGAACGCCGTCGATGCACGCCGAAAAGTAGTGTCTCGTACTCGACAGAAACTCGTCGGTCATGACCGGCTTGGTCGGGTCTTTCTTGTTCCGACAGAGCAACTGATAAAACAGGATGCCTGACGTGCTCTCGGGAACTGACCAATACACCATCAGCCCGCCGTTTCCGCTTCCCACCGAATCGATCGTCGGTGCCGTCGGCCCGACCGTATTGACGACAAGCGGCAGCTTGCAGGTTGCGGGGGACGAATCTGGCCCAAGCAGCACCTGCGCCGTCACGTTTTGCGGCCCCCCCGTATCACATGTGTAGGTGTAGCCCATCGGGGACGTTCCGACGGGACGAGGCCTGGTCAGCGCCTCCGCCGGGAGCACAATATCAATCGGTGAACCTGCGACGCGGAAACTCTCGGGTTTGATCGAAAAATTCGAGTTCTCCGGTGGATTGGTCGCCGTGATCTGCTCGCACTGCGCGCCCGTCGTCGTCCGCTGCGTCTGATCCGAGCAGTTGTCCTGCCCGACGTACATCGCGCTATTGAACGGCTGCCCGTCCGACGCCACCGGCGAGTCGAGGATAACCCGCAGTTTCAGTCCGCGCCCGCGACACTCGCACTCGGCTTTCCCGAACGCAGTACCGATGTTCTGCTGGATGATATCGATGGACTCGCCGCTGGAGCTACAGCCCACCGCTTGGGGGCCAGCCGGGCCGGTGTTTAGCTCGACGGGAACACCACCAAGCGACAGCATCGTCCGTCCCGCGATCGTCTTGCCGTTTACGGTCCCAGAACACGTCCCATTTCCGGCGGTTGAACCTGTGGTGGTTGTCGTGGATCCGGTCGTCTGGGCAAGCGCCAAACCCGGACACAGCATACCGAGCGAAAGTACCAAGATTTGTCTTGTCACTTGCGTCATGTCTTACCTCTGAAGCAAGAGGTGCGCCAACTTTGCAACACGCTCTCCGACGGAGCAAGGCGAATGGCCGAGACGCCGCTGGACAGCATGACAGCGCGCGCGCTCGATGGCGCGACAAAGTGTCACTCCACGTCGCCGCCCCGTTGGTTTTCCGAGGTCGCCCGGCCTGAGAAAATCCGTCTCCACCAACGGAACAGCCAGCGCAGGCCCATCAACACCAGCGGAAGCGTATCGCGAACCAAAAAGCGGTCTAGCCTCTGACGCACAGTGCTCCTCGCCGGTGACTCGTTCATACAGATGCAGCCCCGTCGCTGGCTTCTCCTTATGGTCCTGCCACTCAGCGAGCAAATTCCAACCTTCTTGTTTGAGAGATTGAGCCAGCGCCTTTGGTTCGTAGCGACTGCTTCGCCACGCCGAAAACCGTCGCGGCTGACTCCGCGCGCTGGTGATCTCGGCGAAAAGTTCTACGGCAAAACTCGACGGGCCAACGCCAATCAGCGGCTCGATGGCCGACGAAACCCGCAAGTGCTCGTCACCGCGCAGATGAGGCCGAAACAAAGACTCAACAAGCGGAACAAGAAGCGCGTTCGGTTCCACAAAATCAGACGACATCGGTGGTGGAAGCTCGTTTAGCCGCCCCATCGGCATTGTCGAAGCCAGCTCAAAGCCAAACAGAAACAAATCGCGCGGTCGAGCCTGCCAGAGCGCCTGTCGAAGCAGCCTCGTCTCACTGGCTAGCGCGTCCAGTTGTGGCCACAGCAATGTGAAGAGCTGACGTCGCGGATCCGGCCACAGTCGGTACTGCGGTAGCTCCGAAAGCTCCGCCCGAAGCCCAGCGACGTGAAGCGCCTGATGCCCCCGGAGCAGCGCACGGGCGTTTCGCATCGCTGCGCCCAAAAGTGGAGTGCTCCTTTCGACGAAAAGAACCCGCAGCTGCTCCAAGCCACACGCAACTAGCCACGCCAGCAGCGACGATTCCTCACCCGCATCAGCACAGGCCAGCGCCCACACATCCAGTGGATGTCGACCAGCGATCTCACGCAGAACGCGGGCGACGGCTTGCCAGAACAAGCGTCTTGCGACGGGGTCATGCCGGTTGCGAAACTGCGCAAACTTCAACGCGCACGCCGGTTCCTGGAGCAACAGCGCCGGTTGCACATAGCCGCCTTGTCCGCCAAGTACCGAAAGAAGCTGCTCGCGCAAGTCCAAGGTATCATCCGCCCCAATGCAGTGGACCTCGGTCCGTCTGAGCAGGAGTCCGTCCGGCGCAGCAGCCAACGCACGCACACCATCCGAGCCATCTCCCCGTCGCACACCGTCCAGTACCGAGGCAATCAGATTGCGTGTTTGTGATGTTGGATGGTGGCGACCTGTTTCAATATTGCGGATTGTGCTCTCGGAAAGTCCGCACTTGTTTGCCAATTCCAGACGTGTCCACCCAAGCGACTCTCGCTGGGCTCTGAGAGCGCACATGGGAAAATCGATCTTGTCTGACTGAATGAAAGAGCGATGCGCCAGCGAATCCTCAAAAGTTAGATCCTTTGGCAAGTGGTGCGCAGGATGTTCAGACCGCACGCTCTTCGGAACATGTAACGACGACAACGCAGCACTGGTTCGCATGGGCAGGGCCTCCGCACGAACCAACAAAAGCACAACCTGTTTCACATCCAAATCAAAATCAGCACAAGCGCATTGAAAATATAATTATGGGAAAGTTCTTTCTCACCTCAGGCACAAGCATTGGACAACTATTTCTCAATTACATCTCTCTATGTGAAAATCCTGCACATACTAAAACAAATATACGATGTTCTGGGCCAAAGTCCTTGACCAGAGGGGTACAGTGCGTACACTCCGGCGCGATGGCCACCTCCTCGACGCATCAAAGCGGTTTCTTTCTGGTCTTTGAAGGCATTGACGGCGCAGGGACGACCAGTCAACAGCACTGGCTGTGCGAACACCTGACGAGGCTGCAACGGCCAGTGCATAAGACCGCCGAGCCAACCGGCAATCCTGTCGGCCGTCTCATCCGCGAGGTACTCCGCGGTGAACATGCGCCGTTTGCTCCGCATGCGCTGGCCCTTCTGTTTGCAGCCGACCGCGCCGACCACCTGGCGAGAGAAATTGAACCGGCGCTCGCTGCGGGGGAAATCGTAGTCTGTGACCGCTACGTGTTGTCGTCGCTGGCATATCAGACGATGGCGGGCGTCCCAGTGGACTTGGTCGCGCAGGCCAACGCTCCGTTCCGAACACCAGATCTCACGATCTACTTTGATCTATCTGTAGAAGTGGCGGCCCGACGGCGTGCCCAGCGAGGCCAGGCGCAAGAGATCTTCGAGGTCGATGACTTCCAGCGAGGCGTTGCTGAACGCTACCTACGCCATGCCCGGCGTTGGCAGACAGAAGGCAAGCCGATCGAATTTCTCGATGCAGCGCAGTCTTTTGAGGAAGTCAGTCAACAGCTCGAAAAGCTGGTGGTGCCGAGGCTGGCTAATCGGTAGGTGTCGATAAGTCGACCGGCTCGGAGAGATCAGGAACAACCGCAAGATCAGGCTTCGGCGTCGCCAGGTCGGGCACGATTGTCATGTCGCGAGGTCTGGCCATATCCACCGGAGCGCCCGCCGGCAGCGGAGGGAACAGCGTGAGCTTGCGCTGCGCATGTTGGCCGTTTCGAAGGTCCAGCGAGATTTCGGCACTGACCCCATTGACCGTTCCCGCCAGCAGGCTGCGAACACTCACACTCGCCGGGCCATCGGGCCAAAGCAGGGCAACCTTGAAGGGGAAGTCTTGCCGATCACCAAGAGGTGTCAGCGGAGACAGCGGCTGATCCTTGCGCCAGATCAGCACTTTCAGCTGATCCGCCGAGCTCACTCCGTCTGCTCCGTAGAGCGTCAGGGACAGGCACGTCTCGGTTCGCCCCTCGCAAGCATCGCTGGAATCGGAACATCCCCCACCGAGTGCCAGCACCAGCGCCGCAGCACCGAACAGCAATGAATATCGACGCTTCATGTTCAGTACCCGTACGCCAGGGCAACCGCCGACGGCATTCGCACATCAATGGCACCACCTTGCCAGTTCGTCACAGCCGGGAAGCTCTCGGCTGGCACTGTCGAGCGATCCCGCAAGCCGACACCAAGCCCCACACCCAGGCCGATTCCCACTGCAGCGACGGCACCAACGCCGGTCCAGAACCACCACTTCTTCGGCAGCTCACGAAAGCTGAACTCACTGCCCTTCCCTGGGGACTCGGGTTGGGCGGTGTTCACACTCTGCTGGTTTGCTGCCGTCGTGCGCTGAGCCGGATCGGCATCTTGGTTCATGACCTGCGGCTCGAGGAACTTCGAACGAGCATTGGGCTCCAGCTTGATCGCTTTCTGCTCGCCCGGCTTGACGTCGATAACAACCGTCGCCCCGCTCGATGGGTCCGTCGGCGCGGGAACCATTTGGATCTCGTGCTTGCCGGGATTGAGCCGCAGCGGCGTCTCGATCGGCGACATCCCAATCACTCGCCCGTCGAGTTTGATCTGCGCATTCTGACGCGATGCCTCAACGGTGACAGTCCCCGCGACCTGATCGAGCATCACACCTAGCTTTGCCCCAATCTCACGCCGCTTTTGATCTGGCAGCGTCGGCGATTCTTTCAAGAAACGGCCCAGTGCATCCAGTGCATCGAGCGGACGTCCGACCTCAGCGAAGGCCAGCCCAAGCGGCAGCAAAAAACGCGGATTTTTGCTGAGGTTGTAGGCTTTCCCAAGCTCCGTCACAGCCCCGGCAGCATCGTGTGCGGCCAGCAGTCGCTCACCTTCCTTGCCAGCCCGCTCGGACTCCGCTTTGGCGTCCGCGGGTGACACGGCCTTGGCCTGAGCAAACGCCGACGGGGCAGCAAAAAGAAGGGCTCCACATGCAAAGACGGTCAAGTGTCGCTTCATGACGGTTTTTTGGCACGGACAGCCGCTGGGCGGCAAGATCAAATAGGCGACAAAGTGGGAGGTTTACCGCCCGAACCCAGCACACATCCGCCGCGAAACTTTCTGCGACGGAAGAAATCGAGAAAAGGAAATCTCGTCGTGACACTTGCTCGATGACCTTTCTCACCGTACCGTTTTAGTTGGGGTTCATGTCGACCGAGAACGAATGGGCGGCCTCAATGATTGGCCGCACGCTCGATGGTCAGTACCGACTCGACGGTATCTTGGGAGAAGGCGCGATGGGCGTGGTCTTCCGAGCAACCAACCTTGCCGTCGACAAGGCCGTGGCCATCAAGATGATGCGCAGGGAGACGTTTGCTGAGCCAGACGCCGTCGAACGCTTCAAGCGGGAGGCCAAGCTCTGGAGTCAGCTCAATCACCCGTCGATCGCGCAGGTGTTTGATTTCGGACTGCAAGACGACATGCCATACCTCGTGATGGAGCTCATCGAGGGTGACCAGCTCTCAGATGTGCTCGACCGCGAAGGTCCGCTGCCGCCGCTGCGGGCAGTGTCGGTCATGCGCCAACTGGCCGCAGCTCTCGAGGAAGCTCACCGGCTCGGCGTGGTACACAGGGACATCAAGCCTCAAAACTTGATGCTTCTGCGCTACAAGCCGGGCGGACGACTGGTCCTCAAAGTGCTCGACTTTGGGATGGCCAAACAGGTCGGCAACAAAGCGATGTCGCTCACGGCGCCGGGGATTCTCGTCGGAACACCCAAGTATGTTGCGCCCGAACAGGTGACTGAAAAGCCCAAGATCGACGGAAGAACCGATCTGTATGCGGCTGGCGTCTTGTTCTATGAAATTCTGACCGGACAACCACCTTTTGTGGGGACGCCGCACGATGTCTTGTTTGCGCACTTGGGTCGTCAGCCCGAGCCGCTTCCCGATAGCATTCCGCAGTGTGTGACGGAAGTGGTGATGAAGCTCCTGCGCAAGAAACCCGAGGAGCGATTTCAGAGTGCCGTCGAGCTAGAGCAAGCGCTGGAGTCCTGTGAAGACACGCTGCGCGGCCCGAGCATTTCCTCGGCATCGAATCCGGTCCTGACGGAAAGCACTGTCCGACGAGCCATCGAGACGCGGCGTGGACATCGCAGTGGCAAGCGCAAGCTCAGTGAAAGTGGTCCTCGCTACGGGCTGTGGGGAATCCTCGGTGCGCTGGCACTGGCCGCCGGTGGAATGCTGGCGCTGTCTTCGAGTCTGTCGCTTCAGCGCAAGCTCTCGTCGGTCATGTCGTTTTATAAGGTTCCGCAAGACGAGTCTGTGGCCAACGAACTTCTGCGGCTACAAGCGGAAGCGCAGATTCGCGCTTGGTCGGTCGTGCTCCAGGGCACCGAGGAGCTTCAGCGAACGTACACCGGGACGATGCTGCCGTCGCAGGCCAGCCAGGTTCAGGCGCTACGGCAGAAGGCGCTGCTCGAACAGCCGCAGCAGCCCATTTACGAACGATTCCAAGCTGCAGTCGAACGCAAGGACGCCGAAGAAGCGATTCGGCTCTACGGGCAGCTCACCCAGGACTCAGTGTATCGCTCGGTGGCGGAGCCGACATTCAATCAGATCAGCGAGGTGTTCGTCTCGATGCACCTGCAGCGGGCGATCAGCCTGCGCAACGAACACCGCTGTCCCGAGTTCCAGTCCGAAGTGCAAAAGATCTTGGACGCGATGCCCGGGCATCCGCTGGCGCGAGCCGAACAGCGCAAAGAGTGCGTCCCACAAGCCGTCGAGCAGCCGCCCAGCCCGCCAACTGGCACAGCGCCCGTCCAAACCCCAGCGCCCGTGCAACCAGCAGCATCGAAAAGCTGACATCCGATTTCTCGCCGAATATCGGACGAACAAAAGCGCTTGCTCCGCGAGTCGAATCGCGGAGACATGAACCAAGAACAGGCTGAGCGGGAAGCTAGAAGATGAACTGCGGTCCGAGGTAGGCGTCGAGCAGCAGGCCGGTGTTGCCGCTGAGCGAAGTCAGCAGGTTCACATCGAGCGAAATGCCTGCATGCCGACCGCCGAGGTAGAAGCCTGCTCCAGCCCCGACGAACAGCTTGCCAAGGACGACGGAGTCAACGCAAGAGCCGCCCACCGGACAGACGCGGTTCAGATACTTCGCCGATGGGTTCGCGGTCTGTTGATTGTAACCAATGTTGCCGCCGACCGAGGTGCAGCCTGCGGGCTTTCGCTCGACGTCGGTGGTCTTGCCGTTGTACTCGGCGCTGCACTGGTCCGTCGGCTGAAGCTCCGAGTCGGTATCAATCGCGCCGTTTTTCATCGGACGAGAGCCATCGATGTTCAGACCGCCTCGCCACTCACCACCACCGATGTCCGCGTGGATATACGGGCGGAACAGTCGGCCCGGGCTGAATTGATAGCGCAGCTTGCCGAGGACCATGTACCCGAACTGACCCTTCGCCGTCGTCGCAAAGCATGGGGATGGACGGCCCTGGCCGTCGGTGCACAGGTTGTTCTTCATCGCCGAGTCGGCGCTGTCGGCGTTGTGATTGAGCATCGCCTCGAATCGTCCCGAGACGCCGAGTGACAAGCCTCGCCACAGATACGCACCGAACTCCGCGCGAACTCCGAGCCCGCTCCAGGTAAAGCCGGTCGAAGAGGACTTCGCCTGCTCGTACTTGGTGGTACGTGGGTTGTAAAACCAGGCCACTTCGG
>CAYTGC010000050.1:0-25549 GCA_964437195.1 uncultured Myxococcales bacterium
ACTGCTCGGCCAGCGTCTTTGCCTGACCGCCGCGCGCCGTGGCTGCCGTGAGCGTATCGCGACAGTCCTGCGCAATGTCGTCTGCTGCTGCTTTCTTGTTGATGATCTCTCCCATAACGAATGCTCCTTTTCGGTTGTGATTCCCGCTGGTTAGGTGCCCGGACGTAGGACCCAGCGAGCAAAGAGCCGAAAAGCCTAGACCGACCCCTAAGAACCCGCCACCGAACCTGCAAAAAAATCGTGCCCAAAGGCAAACCTGCGCGGACGCTTTGCCGGCGTGAGACGGACTCGGATAGGATGCGGCTATGTCGATTGCCGGTTCTTCTTCTCCGCCCAGCCAGCCGATCATTCAGGTCGAGGATGACCGTACCAGCCTCACCGAGGAGGGCTTTGCGCGCGGGCTCCTCGATCACTTGCACTTTACGCTGGGCAAGGACGACGCCCACGCGACGCAGCACGACCGATACCTGGCGCTTGCGCACGCAGTTCGCGATCGGGTGACTGCGCGCTGGATGAAGACCAAGGACGTCTACCGCAAGCAGGACCCCAAGCGCGTCTACTACTTGTCGGCAGAGTTTCTCCTGGGACGGGCGCTGCAAAACAACCTGCTGAGCATGGGGCTCCATGACACCGCCCAGAACGTCGTAAGCCGAATGGGGCTGCACCTGGGCGATCTGCTCGACCAAGAGCGCGACGCGGGCCTTGGCAACGGGGGTCTAGGGCGACTGGCTGCCTGCTACCTCGACAGCATGGCGACGCTGGGACTGCCCGCCTACGGGTACGGCATCCGCTACGAGTTTGGAATCTTCGACCAGGTGATCCGCAATGGCGCGCAGATCGAGCGCCCGGAGGAGTGGCTGCGCTACGGCAGTCCCTGGATGGTGGCGCGGCCCGAGTTTACCCAGCCGGTTCACTTCTACGGCCATACGGAGATCCACGGCAACGGCCATCCCCAGGTTCGCTGGGTCGATACCACGTCGGTGCTCGGAGTGCCATTTGACATGCCGATCGTCGGCTACCGAAACGACACGGTGAACACGCTGCGGCTGTGGAGCGCCCGTGCATCGGAAGAGTTCGACCTGACGGTGTTCAATGCGGGTGACTACGAAAGAGCGGTCTTCGACAAGAACAACTCCGAGTCGATAAGCAAAGTGCTCTACCCAAACGATCTGCTGGTCGTGGGCAAAGAGCTACGGCTTAAGCAGCAGTACTTCTTCGTGGCATGCGCGATTGCTGACCTTTTGCGCAGGCACCTCGACCACGGGCGGAACCGCCATGACCCGCAGGCGATCCGCGAGCGGCTGATGATGCTGCCTGACAAGGTCGCAATTCAGCTAAACGACACCCATCCGTCGATTGCGATCGTCGAGCTTCTGCGCCTGCTCATCGACAAGTACGACCTGCCGTGGGACACCGCCTGGCAGCTTACCGAGAGCGTGTTTGCCTATACAAACCACACGCTCTTGCCGGAGGCGCTGGAGGTCTGGAGCGTCGAGCTGCTCGGGAAGCTTTTGCCCCGGCACCTTCAGATCATCTACGAGGTAAACCACCGCTTCCTGCGCCAGGTCTGGACCAACAACCCAACGGATCAGGAACGCCTTCAGCGGATGTCGCTGGTGCAGGAACAGCCGTTTAAGGGCGTTCGCATGGCGTACCTGGCGACGCTGGGTTCTCACAAGGTCAATGGCGTCGCCGAGCTGCACAGCCGACTTCTGCGCGAACACCTTCTGCCCGACTTTGCCGCAATGTTCCCGGACCGCTTTGTCAACGTGACCAATGGCGTGACACCACGTCGCTGGCTGATGTCGGCAAACCCAGAACTGGCGCAGGCGATTACCAGGCGGATTGGCGACACCTGGCCCACGGAGCTAGAGCAGCTAGAGCGGCTGCTGCCCTTTGCCAAAGATCCAGACTTTCAGGCCGAAGTGCAGGCCATCAAGCTCCGCAACAAGCAGAAGCTGTGCGAGTACATCGCCCGCCACAACCATGTCACCGTCGATCCGCACGCGCTGTTCGATGTCCAGGTCAAGCGCCTGCATGAGTACAAGCGGCAGCTTCTCAACGTGCTGCACATCATCGCGCTGTACCAGCGGCTGAAACAAAATCCGTCGCTCGACATCATGCCGCGCTGCTTTCTGTTTGGGGCCAAGGCCGCGCCGGGCTACACGCGCGCCAAGCTGATCATTCGGCTTATCAATGCCGTCGCCGATGTCGTAAACCACGACCCGCACATCGGCGGCAAGCTGAAGGTGCTGTTCCTGGCAAACTACCGGGTCTCGCTGGCGGAAAAGATCATCCCAGCGGCGGATCTGTCGGAACAGATCTCGACGGCGGGCTTTGAGGCGTCGGGCACCGGCAACATGAAGCTGTCGATGAACGGAGCGCTGACGATTGGCACACTCGATGGAGCCAACGTCGAGATCCGCAGCTTTGTCGGGCCCGAAAACTTCTTCCTGTTCGGTCTGACGGCTGACGAAGTGATGGCCAAGAAGGCGACCTACAACCCATGGGACTACTACCGCCAAAGTCCGCAGCTTCGCAGTGCGATTGACCTGATCCGCACCGGCTTCTTTTCGTACGACGATCCACTGCGATATCAGCCGCTTCTCGACGCGCTGTTGCCGCCTGAAGAGCAGCCTGGCCATGGCGACCCCTTCCTGGTGCTGGCCGACTTCGATGCGTATGCGGCGTGTCAGCACAACGTCGACCAGGCCTACCGCGACCCGCAAAAGTGGACCGAGATGGCCATCTGCAACATTGCCCGCACCGGCTATTTTTCGTCTGACCGATCCGTCCGCGAGTACGCCAGCAAGATCTGGAACGTAAAGCCGGTGAAGTTGCACTAAGCCGACAGCCGATCATGAACCTGCTTCTGCCGCGCGAACATGGCGCATACGGACAGCTCTTGGTGCCGCTTGTGACGGCGCTCTTCGTGTTCGGGCGCCCAAGTCTGCCGAGTGGGCTGCTGGTGCTTTCGGCCATCCTTTTGTTTTGGTCGCATGAGCCGATGCTGGTGATCCTGGGTCAGCGAGGCACGCGGCCCCGGCGCGAGCTGGGACGACGGGCAGGCCTTTTGCTTCCGCTGCTGTCTCTTGGATCGCTTTTGGGCATGCTGCTGGCGCTGCGGGATCAGCCGGGGCTTCTGTGGTCGCTGCTTTTGCCCCTGGGCCTGGGACTTGCGGTCTTGCCGCCGATGCTGCTGCACAAGGAAAAGACCACGCTGGCCGAGCTGCTGGTGGCGCTGGCGCTGTCATCGTGGGCCGTGCCGGTACAGCAGAGCAAAGGAGTTCCCCTTCACGTCGCGCTGCTGCTTTGGGGATCGCTCGCGCTGGTGTTCTGCGTGGCCGTGCTTTCGGTGCGGGGTCTCATGAAGAAGCTGCCGCTCGCCTACTCGGTGGCTCTGTCGCTTCTGGGACTGGGGGTGTCACTGGGACTCTCGGAGAAGGGCGTCTTGCCACCCCAAAGCTACGTGCCGCAGCTTCCTTCATTGGCGCTGGCTGTCGGATTGTGGGCCGTGCGGCCAGGCCCGCGCTACCTTCGCCAGGTCGGCTGGGCCATCGTTTCTGTCAGCTTGCTGGTCATCACCCTGCTTGTGCTGAGCAGATAGCCGCAGCGACTTTTTGGCTGCCCGCACGGTAAGATGGAGCCACATGCGTCTGCTCAAGACCGTTGAGTCGTTTCTACGCGAGGATGGCTGGGACTTTTCGCCGCTGGAAAACCGATCGGTGCTAAAGACCGGCTATCAGGGAGAACACGGGAGCTGGACCTGCTACGCCCAGACCCGCGAAGAGGACCAGCAGTTTCTGTTTTATGCGGTGTGCCCGATCCGGGCTCCCGAAAAGAAGCGCGCAGCCGTCGCCGAGTACATCACCCGCGCCAACTACGGCATGGTCATCGGCAACTTCGAGATGGACTATTCCGATGGCGAGGTTCGCTTCAAGACCAGCATCGACGTCGAAGACAGCGAGCTGACCGAGCCAATGGTGCGCAGCGCGACGTACTGGGCAGTGGTGATGATGGACCGCTACTTGCCTGGGCTCCTCAAGGTGATTGGCGGCAGCACCCCACCAGAGGAAGCGATCGACGAGATCGAAGGCGAAGATCAGCCCGACCTCAGCAAGTCGTAAGGCCGCTACTTGGGGCCCTGCCCTGGCTTCGAGTGTCCGGGGGGCGGCGCCAGGTGGAGCAAGATCTGGAGCGGACCGAAGTCGGCTTTGGCCAGTGCCGGGTCGCGCGCGTCGCCGTAGAGACAGAGTCCGTGCGCCATAGGTCCCGGCGGGACATGGAGGCGCAGCGTGTGACTGCCCAAGGGCAGCTTGGCAAGAAGCAGTGGATTGCGGGTTCGGAACGAATACCAAGCACCCCGGCCATCGTCAGCGATCACCGTCGCTTGCTCGACCAGCACGCCGTCTAGTTCGACGCGCACAAGCGAGCCGCCGTCTGCAGGCGCTCCGGCTCCGGGCCATTCGGACGAAAGCCGAGCCCTCACCTCGATCTCGGCCACCGACTTGCCCGAAAGGCGCGTGGGGGCCGGGAAGGCAAAGCTTAGGTCACCGCTCTCAGCGCCATAGAAGTGCTGGGCAGGCTTGCCATCCCAGACCCCAAGACGCTCGAAGCGAGCCACCCGAAACTCGGATGGGGAAAGACGCAGCGCAAGCTCTCCCCCCTGGGAGTGCAGCCAATCGATCCGGGCGCGCGGCAGACCGTGAAGAACCTGCTCGACCTGATAGAGCGGCGTGTCCCCGTGGCTGGGAGAGAGGCGAGGATTGCCAGGCGACTGGCTGAGCCGATCGAGCTGGGACGACACCTGCCGCATCGACTGCCGGACGTCATCGGTCTGGGGCTTGTCGATATAGATGCCGAAGTCGCGCGGCTTGCCGCTGTAGGGCTCATAGATCCAGGCCAGCGCCCCGGCCCCGCGGTTTGCGAAGTGGCGCACGAGCAGCTCGGAAAACCAGCGAGCGCGCGGCAGCCCCAGATACGTCGGACCTTGATCGGTGCGAAAGCCAAACTCGCCAATCACCAGCGGCTTGCCGATGACATGGCGGGCCAGCTGGGCCCGGTCATCGAGAAAGTCATGCAGCCGCTTGAGGGAGACATTGCCCTGGCTGTTCTGCAAGTACAGGTGGCTGTCTACATAGTCGACATCGGGAAGCCTGTGGACGGCGGCAAAGTCGGCTCGCTCCGAGAGCATTGCGTAGCCCCACAGGCCCGCCGCAACCATGTGGTGGCGATCGAACGTCTTCACAAAGCCCGCCATTTCGCGAACCCACGCAAGGCGACCGCGCCGACCCGCTGGGGTTTCGACGGTGGACTCGTTCATTAGCTCCCACGCGAAAATGGTGGGATCGTCGACATAGCGGACACCAGTCAGGGTGTTTGTCCGCGAGAGCAGGCGACCGACATGGGCCCGAAACAGGGCGTGGGCCCGCTCATCGGTGTAGAAGGATTCCTTGCCCATGCCTTCGCTGGGCAGCCCCAGCCAGCGCAGATACATGGGGACGCCGCCGTAGTCAGCCCAGTTGTTGGAGAGCGTCAGGATGACCCGGATGCCTGCCCGCCGGGCTTCCATCAAGATGCGGTCAAGCTGGAGAAAAGAATCCTCGATGAACCGATCGGGGCCGAGGCGAAACAGGACGTACTTCTGTTCCCACTCCCCGGCATCGGGCATGCCTTCGCCGAGCGCCCAGACCCGCGCCACCTGGAGTCCATCTTTGGCCATCGCTTCAAACAGGGCCTGGACTGCGCGCCGGTCGGTTTCGCCATGGATCGGGTTTATGTTGGCGCCGACAAACCGAAACGGAGAGTCCCCGAGCACAAAGTCGGTTCCCCGGGCCTGCACAAACTGACCGGGAACAATCGGTGGTGCCGCTGGTGGCCCGGACTTGGCCAAAATGGGCGCAGTCGGCGCAGCCTGGGCAAAACGCCCAAGTAGGCACACACCAAACACGGCCCCACATACCCACCGCAGCCACATCTGTCCCATGGAAAGGCAGCCCCCTGCCCCTGTCAATCGCGAGTTGGGCCCCGCCGCACTCAGGGCGAAATCAAGGCCGCTCCGCAGGTCTTGCGGGTTCCAAGTGCCGAGTGCGTTGACAGGACACGATGGGCAGGAATATACACATGTTCTTCCCTCTACTTTTTTGCGCAGCGCCCGGCTGCTTTCGGCTGGGCCTGCTTTTGAAGGAGAACGACTTTGGCTCGCGTAACCGTTGAAGACTGTCTAGAGCGGGTTCCCAATCGCTTCGCGCTCACCATGCTCGCTGCCGAGCGGGCGCGTCAGCTGGCACAGAAGCGGGGCAAGCCATTCGTCAAGTGCGACAACAAGTCGGCGGTGACCGCTCTTCGCGAAATTGCCGACGGCAAGATCTACTACACGCAAGAGGTCCGCGGCGAGGTCGAGAAGTACCTGGCTGAGATGCGGGCGCGCGGAGCCAAGCTGTCGGTGCGGCGCGATCACTCGATCCCACGGCCCGAAGCCGAGACGCCGACCACCGAAGAGTAGTCCATGGCTCGGATTGCGCTTCTCCCCGAGGAGCTAACCAACCAGATTGCCGCCGGTGAGGTCGTCGAACGGCCCGCCTCGGTGGTCAAAGAGCTGGTGGAAAACTCCCTGGATGCCGGGGCGCAGCGCATTGATGTCGACATCGAGGAAGGCGGCCTTAAGCTGGTCCGCATTGCCGACGATGGCTGCGGCATGAGCCCCGAAGACGCCGAGCTGTCGCTTCTGCGTCACGCAACGAGCAAGCTGCGGTCTGCCGATGATCTGTTTCGGCTGACCACAATGGGCTTCCGCGGTGAAGCCCTGGCCTCGGTGGCGTCGGTTTCGCGGCTACAGCTTACGACCCGCAGCAAAGAAGCCGTTGCGGCGTATCGGATCTCCACCGAGTCTGGGCAGAAACAGAGCCCAAGTCGCGAAGTAGGCGGCCCGGTGGGAACGCAGATCGAGATTCGCGATCTGTTCTTCAATGTCCCGGCGCGGCTCAAGTTCATGAAGACCGAGGCGACGGAGACAGGGCATATCTCCGAGACGCTGATTCGGCTTTCGCTGGCCTATCCGGGGGTTCACTTTCGCCTGCGTGCCACAGACAAAGGCCCGGGCAAAGAAAGAACGCTGCTCGATCTGCCGCCCCATCGCAGTGGGCTGGAGCGGTCAAAAGCCGCGCTCGCCAGTCGAGGCAAAGGCCAGGGAGCCCCGGTTCTTTATCTCGGACAAGGCAGCGCCCCAGGCATCACGGTCGAAGTCCATCTGGGCGAGCCCGATGACGCCACGACGACAGCACGAAACGTGTTCTTGTTGGTCAATCGACGCTTTGTGCGCGACCGCAGCTTGCTTCAGGCGGTGACGACGGGCTACGGGGAGCTGCTGGAAAAAGGACGCTATCCGATGTGCGTCCTGCATCTACAGCTCGATCTGGAGCTGGTCGACGTCAACGTCCACCCGCAGAAGCTGGAGGTGCGCATCGCCAATGCCGATGCGGTGTTTGCCACCGTCCAGCGGGCGATCCGGGAAGTCTGTGTCTCTGCGCCGTGGCTGCTGGGTCGAACGCGACCCGTGCAGAGCGAGCGCACGTACGTCATTGGCAGCGGGCTGTCGGCGCAGGAGCCACGTCCAAGCTACGGCAGCGCTTCAGACGGCCTTGCGAGACCGATGGTCGGCCCGCAGGTGACCGAGCCGCCGCTGGGCCCTGTGCCGCCCGCGCCTTCGCCACCGCCGTACCAAGCGGCGACCGCAGTGGCCATGCAGCGTGACCCGGTGGAGCGGGTGGCCACCCACAGCGTGCCTTTTCTGCGCGAGCCGCCTCGTCCGAGTGGTCTTTCCGAGCACCGCAGCCGACTTCAGCAAGCGCTCAAGCTGTTCGCGCCGATCCCCGGGATGGCAAACGACCCCCAGCAAGCGGTGAGGGACAGTGAGTCGCCCTCTGCTGCGCCGATGGAGCCTGCGGACGCGCGGCTTGTGCTGGCTGGGCTGCCCTATCTGGGACAGCTCTTTTCGACCTACCTTTTGTGCGAACACGAAAATGAGCTGCTCATCATCGACCAGCACGCCGCCCACGAGCGGGTGATGTTCGAGCGTCTGCGGCGCGCACACGGACAAAGCCAGCTGGCGTCGCAGCGGCTTCTGTTTCCGGTTCATCTCGAGCTGGACGAAAAGCGGCTGGCGCTCCTCACCGAGTTCGAGTCCGCCCTGCACGGCCTGGGCTTTGAGCTAAAGACGTTCGCGGGAAAAACGGTAGCTCTTTTGGCGGCGCCGGACCTGGGACAGTACGGACGCGGCGCGGCAGTGCATGGCGAACCCGAGCGGCTTGTGCGCATGGTGCTCGACGAGCTTGAAGAGCATGGACGCAGCGATGCGCTACAAAAGCGGGACGAGCTGCTCTTGGCCACGATGGCCTGTCACGGTGCAACCCGGGCTGGCGATGTGCTGGATGAAGCGAAGGCGCGGGCGCTGCTTGCCGCGCTCGATGATGTGTCGCTCAGTCCGTACTGTCCGCACGGTCGTCCAGTGCTGTGGCGGCTGTCTCGCAGCGAGGTCGAGCGCCGGTTCCATCGAACCTAGTCTCCGCCTCTTGGCGGCACCTTGGTCGTTTTTGGGCCGCTCGTGTCTCTCGCAGTGGCGCAGCTTTGGCATACTTGGTACTAGTTCTCAAAACGAGCTGAGGTAGACCCGATGTCACTCATTGACCAGCCATTTGGCCTTGCCGGTGAACGGAAAGCGGTTTCGATCCTGTGCTTGGCCTTCTACACGGCGCTGTACGGACTGTTTTCGCTGCTGTTTTACCTGGCACCGCCGGATCAACCGGAAGTGCGCGCCTGGATGCCCGCGTTTGCGGCGCTGTCTTTCACGTACGGATTTGCGTTCTTTGCGCTGGCCGCGGACTGGTTCTGGGCGCGCTGGTTTGCCATCGGGCTGGGCTATTCGGGACTGACGGTGGCGATGTGGGGGATGGTCACGCAGCGGGCGATTGATCCGGTGCTCTTGTTCTACGGAGTGACGCACGGGCTCATCGCCCTTCTGCTCCAGGGACAGAAGCTGGCCGACCACTTTGAAGGACAGAAGTCGTGGCGGGAAATGCTGCGCATCTCCGATGAGCAGGGCGTCGAGAAGATCCGACACACGGTGACCCGCGCTGCCGCAAGCCTTCCGACGTTGATTCTGATCGCGCTGGCCCCCAAGGAAGGCAGTCAAGCGCTGCTTGTGGCGACGACTGTGGGCCTGCTCGCGGTGCTGCGCAACCGGACGGCCGGCGTTCTGCTGCTGCTCGGTACGGCGGTGATGTTGCCGCTGTCGCTCCTGCACTCGCACGATCTGACTGCGGTGTCGCTGCCGCTGCGCTTTGGCCACCTGCTCGCCCCGGTCCAGCTTCATCAGCTTGCGATGCTGTCGTCGGCACTGCTGTTTGCGGCGGCTCTGCCTTACGTACGCCCGATGGTTCAGTTTCTGCGCGGACGATAGGCGTGGGTTCGTTCCTCCTTCCGGTTCCCAAAGCCCACCTTCATGTTGAGTGGGTAGACCCCAAAACCACCGCCCAGACAAGCGAACCCCCGGTGCTGATCCTGCACGGCGGACCGGGGGCGGACAGTCGGTACTTGCGTCCTCAGCTCGATCGAGTCGCCGAGCTGGGCGCAGGCAGACGGGTCTACTTTTACGACCAGCGCGGGGCCGACCGATCACCGCAAGCCGACGGCGAAGAGCCACCATCGGTCGCGGTACATGTCGAGGATGTCGATGCGGTACGGCGGTACATCGGCGTTCCGAAAGTCCGGCTGCTCGGGTATTCGTGGGGCGCGCTCTTGTCGATGCTGTACGCCACGAAGCATCCAGCGCATGTGGAGCGGCTCATCCTTTTGTCACCGGCGCCGCCGACCGCAGAGGTGCGGCACAGGTACCAGCAGCAGATGGCGGAAGCGATGCAGCGTCCGACGGTGAAAGCGCTGCGCGAGGAGCTGGCCAAGCTGCGGGACAGCGCCACCCCGGAGGAGCTGCGTCGGCACCGCTTTGCCCTTGCGGTCACGTCATACTTCGTCGATCCGCGTCGGGCACTGGAGCTTACGCCGTTTCTGGTCAAGCAGCGGCTCGAGGAAGCAATCTGGAAGAGCCTGGGACCGGCTTTTGACCTGCGACCGAAGCTGAGCGATGTGGCGCACATTCCAACGCTGGTCATCCACGGCGAAGAAGATGTGATTCCGATCGAAAGCGCAGAAGAGACCGCACGCATCCTGGGGGCAGAGCTTGTTCGCATCCCCCACTGCGGTCACGTCCCGTACATCGAAGCACCCGACGCACTTTTCGCTGCGCTCACTCGCTTTCTGTCCTAAGCCTTTGCTGCGCAGCGGCAAACTGCGCTAGGCTGCACCGACCACTCGCAAGGTGGGATGCAGTCTTCCCAACCGAGTGAACCCCGTCGATCCTATGGAGAGGGAGAGGCCCAACATGACTCAGACCGTGACGACCCGCTTTGATCTCAGCAGCGATGTCGAGTTTGTGCGCGCACTCGATGCGGCGGTACAGCGGCACGCGATGCTCAAACACCCGTTCTATCAGGCGTGGAGCGATGGAGCGCTCAGCCTCGACGACCTGCGTGAGTACTCGAAGCAGTACTTCAGCCACGTCAAGGCGTTCCCTCGCTATGTGAGCGGCGTGCACTCCAACTGCGATGACATCTCGCTGCGACAAGAGCTTCTGACGAACCTGATGGAAGAAGAGCAAGGCGAAGGCAACCATCCCGAGCTTTGGCTGCGCTTTGCCGAGAGCCTGGGTGTCGACCGTCACGACGTCGAGAGCGCCGAGCCAACCCGCGCCACGCAAGCCTCCGTCGAGATTTTCCGCGACCTCACGAAGAACGGCAGCTACCTGCAAGGGCTGGCGGCGCTGTACGCCTATGAGTCACAGATTCCCGATGTGGCCAAGACCAAGCGCGAGGGACTCGGCGAGTTCTACGGCATCCGCGATCCGCGCGCTGTCTCGTTCTTTTCGGTTCACGAAGAAGCCGACGTAGTGCACCGCCAGGTTGAGGTCGATGCCCTGGTGGCGCATGCCAAGTCGGTCGAGGATCGCGTAACGGTGCTGTCCGCCGCCGAGCAGGCTTCGCACGCGCTGTGGCAGTTCCTGGATGGCATGCAGTCGCTGCGCGGCGCTAGTTGCGCTTGCTAAGCTGCCCGCGTATCTCGCTCGCGTGGGTGCCCAGTTCCCCGAGGCACCTGTCGAGCGATGCACTGTGTTCACGCTGATTGGCGGTTCCCCGCCGCACCACTTCCATCAAGTTGCGCAGTCTCTCGCCCTCGCTGGCGTTGCCTCGTTGCGAGGTGGCCAGCTCTTCCAGTGTGCGCACCATCCGCTGGAGAGATTCCGAGATCGCCGTCATGTTGTCGCGCTCCTCGCGCCCACCTTTGGACAGCCTGTCGACCAGCTCTCGCAGACGAGTTACCTGCCGCTGTAGATACTCGGTGCGGCGCGTCTGATCGACGGCCTTGCCAGTGATCTCAGTGACGTGGTTTTGCACATCCTGAATCGATCGCGTCACATACGCGGAGCTGCGTGCCTGTTCATCCGTCGCGGACGCAATCGACTTGGACATCGCTGCTGAGTTGCGCAGCCGCGAAAGAATGTCGGTCATCGTCTTGGCGGCTTCGCTGGCTTGCGAGGTTCCGGCTTCTACTGCGTCTCCACCTGCCACTGCGGCGCGACGGGCGGCGTGAGCGCCTTCGGCGACCGCTTGGATGAGGTTGTCGATGCTGCCGGCAGAGTTTGCCGTGCGCCGAGCGAGATCCTTGATCTCATCGGCAACGACAGCGAAGCCACGGCCTTCGGCCCCAGCTTGCGCGGCGATGATGCTGGCGTTGAGCGCAAGCAGGTTGGTTCGCTGGGTCAGTTCCGTGATGAGGTGAAGTACGTCGCCGATTTCTCCGACGCGCTTTTCGAGTTCTTCCGTCACCGAGCCGATGGCGCGGGACGCCTCGCGGATGTGTTCCATGCCGGTGAGGCTCTCTTGCAACACTTGGGTTCCACGCTCCGCATCCACACCCGCTTGCTCGGCAAGGCTGGCTGCGGTGATGGCGGTCTCACGCACGCGCGAGATCGAGTGCTTCATCTGAAGCATCGCGCTGGCCGTCGATGATGTGGTGTCCGAGAGGGTATCGGCGTGCTTGGCGATGTCGGCGGTGGCGTTTGCGACCTGCCCCAGACTGTCAGATGTAAGCGCAACCACACGCTCTGCCTCTTCGACGGTGGCAGTTGCATCCTGAACGCTGGCGGTCAGCCGCTGGCAGTTGGCCGCTGCGTTGCGGGCTTCGTCCCGGCTCTGCTCCGCTTGGTTGCTGGCAGCACCAAAACCGGCCAGGACTTCACGCAGAATCTGACCGGCCTCTTCAATGTCACGAACTTGCGCGCTCAGCGTCCGCGAGAGTCCGGCGCGCGTCTGGGACACATCGCTCGAGGCCCGCTCCACCACCGACGCCGCACTCTGAAGAAGAGTGACCGCAGAGGTGAGCCGCTCTGCTTCGATGTCGAACGCTCGACCCACCATCGCGATGTCGTCGGGAACAAGCTCCGTGATGCGAACATTTAGGTCGCCTTGTTCGATCCGCTGCGTCGCATCCATCAGCTGATCCATGCGCCGCCCGAACATCGACAGCACATAGATGGAAGCAATCGCGTAGGCACACAGCGCCGCCCCAAGCACGCCGAGGATGATCCACAAGCTGGTCCGGTAGTCTGAAACTTGATCTCGCAGAGAAGCGGCCAGCGTCAGCTCGGCCATTTCAGCCGACCCGGGAATCTGGACGGCACGTCGGGAAATCGAGAACTCAATGCTCGCCAGTCGCTGGGTCACGTTCTGGGCCAGGTTGCTGTAGCGCTTCTGATCGGCAAGGAGCAGCGAGAGCTGTTCTCCCTCCGCCCCACTGCGGGTGCCAATGAAGAGCTGATCGCGCAGCTTGAGCACCGCAAACAGAAGCCGCGGATCGTTATCGACGGTGCTGTTGAGAAGCGGCGCCAAGTTCTTGTCTGGTGAGTTCTTGAGCGCCTCGGTCAGCAGCGGCGAGTGCGCCAGGTCCGAGGCTCGGCTGTCGGCGTGTGACTGAGCCAGCCGCTGCGAGATGTCTTTGAGCCAGTTGTTCCCGACGATCGACAGCGTGCTCAGCAGGAACAAGAGCACGATGAACGGCGGAAGAATCAGCTTGAAACGTAAGCTCGTGTTGGGACCAAACAGCTGGTTCATCTTCTCTCCCGCCGCAAAAGGCGGACTCTTTTAGGAGCCGGTCTTTCGCTCCGGCTCTTTGTGCTGGGTTAGGTGCGGCACCCGCGGACCGTGGGTCGCCGCAAAATCAATCGCTTCCTGATAGCCAGCGTCGGCATGCCGGAGCACGCCCATCGCCGGGTCACTTGTCAGGACTCTCTCAAGTCGCCTCTTCGCAGCGTCCGAACCATCGGCGACCACGACCATGCCGGCATGCTGGGAATAGCCAATGCCAACGCCGCCACCGTGATGCACCGATACCCAGGTCGCACCGGCGGCGCAGTTCACCAGGGCATTTAGAAACACCCAGTCGCTCACCGCATCGCTGCCGTCACGCATCGCCTCGGTCTCGCGGTTCGGCGAAGCCACCGACCCCGAGTCGAGGTGATCACGACCAATGACGATCGGCGCTTTGACTTCACCGCGAGCGACAAGATCGTTGAAGTACGTGCCGACGCGAGCGCGCTCGCCATAGCCCAGCCAGCAGATTCGGGCCGGGAGACCCTGGAACTTCACGCGACGACTGGCCATACCGAGCCAGCGACGCAGATGTGCTTCGCTTGGGCTGCCTTTCATCACTTCAAGGACAGCGGCGTCGGTTCTTTCGATGTCCGCCGGATCGCCCGACAGCGCCGCCCAGCGGAATGGACCTTTGCCTTCACAGAACAGGGGCCGGATGTACGCCGGAACAAAGCCTGGCATGGCGGCAAACAGCGATGAGCGCTCAAGGCCCTGCGCAGCCGCATCGGGATGAAGCAGCGCTTGGCCACGGACGTTGTTGCCGTAGTCAAACAGGTGCGCCCCCAGCTTGCGCAGCTTGAGCGACGCGACAAGCTGCGTCACCATCGACTGGCGCGCTCGCTCGATGTACTGCGCTGGATCGCTTCGGCGCAGCGACTCTGCCGCAGGCAGATCGAGCCCGGCTGGAACGTAGCCACCGAGTGGATCGTGGGCCGAGGTCTGATCGGTCAAAAGATCGGGAACGACACCTCGCCGGACCAGCTCCGGCAGAACGTCCGCGATGTTGCCGCACAGGCCGACCGACAGCGGGCGATTCGCCGCCTGCGCTGCCCTCACCCGAGCGAGCGCATCGTCGAGATCGTGGGCTTCTTCATCCAGATAGGCTTGCTCGACCCGCCGCCGAATCCGCGACGCATCGACGTCAATGCCCAGAAACACACCTTCGTTGAGCGTCACCGCGAGCGGCTGTGCGCCACCCATGCCGCCCAGTCCCGCCGAGACGACCAAGCGACCCGCAAGGGTTCCGCCGAAGTGCTTCTGTGCCGCCGCGGCGAATGTCTCGAAAGTGCCCTGCAAGATCCCTTGGGTGCCGATGTAGATCCACGACCCGGCGGTCATCTGCCCGTACATCATCAGGCCAAGCGCTTCGAGCTCCCAGAAGTGCTGCCAGCTCGCCCACGCCGGGACAAGGTTCGAGTTGGCGAGGATCACGCGCGGCGCGTCTTCATGGGTCTTGAGCACGCCGACGGCCTTGCCCGACTGCACGAGCAGCGTCTCGTCATTTTCCAGCGAGAGCAGCTCACGGATGATGACCTCGAGCGCCTGGTGATTGCGGGCAGCCTTGCCGGTTCCACCGTACACAACCAAGTCTTGCGGCCTTTCGGCGACGGCTGGATCGAGGTTGTTCAGGAGCATGCGAAGCGCCGCCTCTTGGCCCCAGCCTTTGCAGTGCAAGGTGGTGCCGCGCGGGGCAGCGAGCGTTCCGGTACGACTGGCCTGTACCGCCGACTTTATGAAGCCTTCCGTGGGGGTAGCGATAGACATGGCCAGATATTACGCGACTCTAGAATATCACCACTTGCTAGTCGCCTCCTAGCTTGGCATTTGCGGAGCGGCGTCGGTTTTTCAGCGCGATTTTTGATATGCTCGCCCGAGCACTGGTCGCACCTTCGCCCGCTGGCGCATCCAACATGTAGCGGTGGGAAACACAAGCAAGGGTCCGACCACCTGAAGGCCACCGAGGAGAGAACACAGGCAATGCCAAAGATGTCGTATCGCGAAGCGCTCAACCAAGCGATGAGCGAGGAGATGCAGCGCGACCCCCGCGTGTTTTTGATGGGCGAAGAAGTGGGTCACTACAATGGTGCCTACAAGGTCTCGCAGGGCATGCTCGCCCGCTTCGGGGAAAAGCGCGTCATCGACACCCCGATTGCTGAGTGCGGCTTCGTTGGAATCGGCGTTGGGGCAGCCATGGTCGGCCTGCGTCCGATCGTCGAGCTGATGACGTTTAACTTCTCTCTCGTCGCCATCGACCAGATCATCAACAGCGCGGCGAAGATTCGCCAGATGTCGGCGGGACAGCTCAGCGTGCCGATGGTGATTCGCGGGGCCGGTGGCGCAGCCCATCAGCTCGGGGCGCAGCACTCGAACTGCTTTGAGGCGATGTACTGCAACGTGCCGGGCCTAAAAGTCGTGATGCCATCGACGCCCGCGGATGCCAAGGGTCTGCTCAAGACCTCGATTCGCGACGAAGACCCGGTGATCTTTATCGAGGCGGAGCTGCTATACGGCGAGACGGGCGAAGTGCCGGAAGGCGAATACCTGATTCCGCTCGGCAAGGGCGACGTCAAGCGACCCGGCAAGGACTGCACCATCGTCGCCTACTCGAAGATGGTCGGGCTTTCGCTGCAAGCCGCCAAAGAGCTGGAAAAAGAAGGCATCGACGTCGAGGTCATCGACCCACGGACGCTGCGCCCGCTCGATGAGGACTTGATCTTCTCCTCGGTGCGCAAGACGAACCGGTTGGTGATTGTGCAGGAAGCCAACCCGCACTCGAGCTTCGGCGGCGAGATTGCGTATCGGGTACAGAAGCACTGCTTCGACGACCTGGATGCGCCGATCGAGCGCGTGGCGAGCGAGGATGTGGCGGTTCCCTATGCGCTAAACCTCGAAGCAATTGTGCTGCCCGACGTGGCGCGGGTGGTTGCGGCCGTCAAGCGGACGCTCGAGTAGCTTTTTCCCCTTTTCACAAGACCGCAGAACGCGCGGAGAACTACACAGCATGGCGATTCTCATCTCGATGCCACGCCTTTCGCCGACGATGGAAGAAGGCGTAGTGGCCAAGTGGGTTAAGAAGGAAGGCGACAAGATCAATCCGGGCGACATCGTCGCGGAAGTCGAGACGGACAAGGCCAACATGGACTTTCCGCTCGAAGACGAGGGCTATCTGCTCAAGATCTTGGCGCAGGCCGGTCAGACGGTGAAGCTCGGCGGCCCGGTGGCGGTGCTCGGGAAGCAGGGCGAAGACATCTCGGCGCTGCTCAAGGAAGCGGCGGCAGGCAGCGCGGCGACGACTGCTGCGCCTGCACCGACGCCCATCCCAGCCGCCCAAGTAGCGGCAGCGCCAGCCCCGGTTTCTGCCCCTGCCCCGGTCGCGGCCCCGGCTGTGGCTTCTGCTCCCGCACCAACGAAACAGAGTGGACGCGTCGTGGCTTCTCCGCTCGCGCGGCGAATTGCTGCCGACTTGGGTGTCGATCTTCGCACCGTCAAAGGCACCGGCCCCGGTGGCCGAATCGTCAAGCGCGACGTCGAAACAGCGCCGCGTGGAGCCACCTTCCAGGCCAGCGCACAGCCGTCGAGCACAATCCCGCTCCAGCTTCTGCCCGGCGACGAGCTGACCCCGATGTCGATGATCCGACGCACCGCGGGCAAGCGGCTGGTCGAAGCGAAGCAGACGGTGCCGCACTTCTACCTGACCCGCGATGTCGACATGGAAGCGGCGATGGCGTTCCGCGAGCAGCTCAATGCAGCGAGCCAGCAGAGCGGCGGCGAGAAAGTGTCGGTGAACGACCTCATCCTCAAGGCTCTCGCCCGAGGGCTGCGGCTCTGTCCGCGCGCCAACATGTCGGTCGCGCCGGACGGACAACATGCGGTGGCGCATCAGCGCGTCGATGTCAGCGTCGCAGTGGCACTCGACGACGGACTGATTACGCCTGTGGTGCGAAACGCCGACCAGAAGTCCCTCGGGGCGATTGCCAAGGAAGTGCGCGACCTCGCGACCCGCGGCCGCGACAAGAAGCTAAAACCCGAGGAGTACACCGGCGGCACCTTCAGCCTGACCAACCTGGGCATGTACGGCATCCGAGAGTTCTTCGCGATCATCAACCCACCCGAGAGCGGCATCCTGGCCGTTGGTCGGGTTGAAAAGCGCGCCGTGGTCATCGAGCGAGACGGCAAAGACCACATCGAGTCGCGCCGCATGATGACGCTGACCATGTCGTGCGATCACCGCATCGTCGATGGCGCACTGGGAGCGCAGCTGCTGGCGAAGGTCGTCGAAGGGCTCGAAAAGCCGATGCTGTTGGTGCTGTGATGCAAGGTCAGGCAAGCCAAAGTTCGGCGTCTGCCGGTCCAGACGTTGTGGTCGTCGGTGGTGGTCCGGGCGGCTACGTCGCGGCGATCCGCGCCGCCCAGCTTGGGAAACGGGTGTTGGTCATCGAAAAGGCCCACCTCGGCGGCATCTGCGCCAACTGGGGCTGCATCCCGACCAAGGCACTTCTTCACTCGGCAGAGCTTTACTCCGGTCTGAAAAAAGGCGCTCAGCTGGGCGTCGTCGCGGACGGCCTGCGGTTCGACTATCCGGCGGCCATTGCACACAGCCGCAAAGTGGCCGAAAACCAAAAGCGCGGCGTCGGACTTTTGTTCAAAAAGAACCAGATCGAGCACCTCGACAAGACGGCGACGCTGCGCCGCGAGTCCGGCAAGCTGAAGCTGTTTGTCGATGGAAAAGAGCTGGTCGCGCCGCACATCATCCTGGCGGTGGGAGCCAAGCCCAAGACGATTCCGGGCCTGAGCCCCGACGGCAAAGACATCCTGACGTACTTTGAAGCGATGAACCTGCCGAGCCAGCCGAAGTCGCTGCTCGTCGTCGGTGCAGGTGCGATTGGGATCGAGTTTGCCTACTTCTACAACGCGATTGGCACCGAAGTGACCGTGCTCGAGGCGCTGCCGCAGATCCTCCCGATCGAGGACAGCGAAGTTGCCGAGCAGCTAAAGCGCGAGCTATCGAAGCAAGGCATCCGCATTCACGTCGGGGCGCGCTTCGCTGGCTGTGAGAAGGCGGGCGGTCAGCAGAAAGTCCGGTTCACCGACGCAAGTGGACAGACCCAAGAGGTCATCGTCGACAAAGTTCTTTCAGCCGTCGGCGTGACTGGGAACCTCGATTCAGTAGGCGCGCCGAGCGTCGGTGTAAAGATTGACCGCGGCTTCTTGGCCGTCGATGAGTGGTATCGCCTACTCGACCAAAACGGCAAGCCCGAGCCTGGCTTTTACGCCATCGGTGACTGCATCGGTGGTCCGCTTCTGGCGCACAAGGCTTCCGCGGAAGGCATCTGCTGCGTCGAAAAAATCGCCGGTCTCCCCGAGCGCGAGATCCGCCGCGTCGACCTAAGCAGCATGCCTGGCGCGACGTTCTGCCGACCGGAAGTCGGATCGATGGGTCTGACTGAACAGAAGGCGCGCAGCGACGGTCGCAAGGTCAAGATCGGCAAGTTCCCATTCAAGGCGTCGGGCAAAGCGCAGGCGACGGGCGAGACCGAAGGCTTTGTCAAAGTCGTTCTCGATGACAACACGGGCGAAATCCTGGGTGCGCACATCCTTGGTGGCACCGCCAGCGACATGATCTCGGCGCTGTGCCTGGCGCGCGGCGGGGAGCTGACCGCGACCGAGGTGCTGCACACCGTCCTGCCGCATCCAACCTACGGCGAGATCATCAAAGGCGCCTTCGAGGCGGCTTTCGGTGAGGCCATCGACCTGTAATGGACAGCGCACCCCACAGCCCGCGGCACCTGCCGATCATCGGAAACGGCGACCCGCAGCCAAGCGACGCCGCCAAAGCAAGCGAGCGCCCGCGTCACCCGGCGTGGATCAGAGCCCGTTTGCCGTCGGGAAAGACCTTTTTCGAAGTCCGCGATCTGGTGCATGGACAGAAGCTCCACACCGTCTGCGAGTCGGCGAGCTGCCCCAACATCGGCGAGTGCTGGAGCCGTCGCGCCATCACCATCATGATCCTCGGCAACATCTGCACACGATCATGTCAGTTCTGCGATGTGCCGACGGGACGCCCGCTGCCGCCTGATCCCGACGAGCCGCGCCGGGTGGCGCTTGCGCTCAAAGAGCTGGGACTTTTTCACACGGTGATTACCTGCGTCGATCGCGACGACCTGAAAGACGGCGGCGCAGCCCACTGGGCCGAGACGATTCGCCAGGTGAAGTCGCACTGCCCCGGCATGACGCTCGAGGTGCTGACCGGCGACTTCAAAGGCAACACCGCCGATGTCGACACGGTGCTGGCCGCGGAGCCGGACGTCTTTGCCCACAACCTCGAGACGGTGCCCCGGCTGTCGCGGCAGGTGCGGGTTCAGGCGAGCTATCCCCGCAGCTACAAGATCTTGGCCCACGCCAAGTCACGCGGCGCGGTCACCAAGACGGGACTGATGCTCGGGCTGGGCGAAGAGCTAGACGAGGTGCGCGAGGTGCTGCGCGAGCTGGCCGGACTTGGCATCGACATCGTGACGCTGGGCCAGTATCTGCGCCCGTCGAAGAGCCACCTGCCGATCGCGCGCTACATCACGCCGGATGAGTTTGCAAAGCTCCGCGACGAGGCACTGGCGCTTGGGATTCCGCACGTCGAGTCCGGGCCGCTCGTCCGCTCGTCGTACCACGCCGACGGGCAGGCAGATCTGGTCCGGGCCCTGCGCAAGAACGCGACGTAACCACTACTGCGGCTGGTAGTATCCACCCGACGGTGGCGGCTGGTACTGAGGGGCGGGTTGATACGGCGGCGCGGGACGATAGGGTTGCTGCGGCGGCGCGGTGTAGACCGGCTGCGGATAGCCCATCGACGGCGGGGGTGACGGCTGCATCATCGCCGGTCCGCCCGGGTAGCCCATGCCTTGCTGTGGCTCGCCGCAGACGACCGTCAAGTGCATTGGCGTATAGATACCGAGGGTGAGCCAGCCAATCAGGTGGTTGCCAAAGCTCTTCTTCGTATCGACGATGGCGATCGGACGATTGCCACACATCTCCGCGGCATTGGCGCGACCGCCGATCAGGTTAAACAGCCAGCCGTTGACCCAGCGCCTATGTACATCCGTCGGACGATAGAACGGGTTCTCGACCCGGATGTGGTGGGTACAGCCGCCGACCAGCAGCGCAGCAACAAGCAGTGCCTTCTTCATCACGCACCTCCAGGTTCTGACTATATCGGCAAGCGTGACTTATCGCAGGGCTTCGACCGGACGCAGCCGCGCGGCTTGCCAGGCCGGATACAGCGTCGCCAACAGCGTCAAGATCAGCGAAGCCAGCAGCACCGACATAAGCTCGCCTGGACTTACCCGCACCGGCAGCTTGGTGATGTAGTACACGTCGGTATCGAGCGGCAGCCCATAGCGGTCAAACACCCAGCAGGTCGCAACGCCCGTCAGCACGCCCGCCGCCGTCCCCACCGCGCCCATGTAGGCCCCCAGCAGGACAAAGATCCGCAGCACCGCCCGATCCGACGCGCCCATCGACTTGAGGATCGCGACCTCGCGGCCTTTTTCCATCACCAGCATGATGCCGTTTGACACGATCGAGAACGCGGCGACGAGGATGATGAAGCACAGCGCGATAAACATCGCGATCTTCTCTAGCTTGAGCGCCGCAAACAGGCTGCGGTTGAGTTCCTTCCAGTCCTGAACCAGAAAGCCCGCGCCTAGCTCGCGGCGGAGGATGGTCGCCACGTCTTCCGGCGACTCGGGGTTTTGCAGCTTCAGCTCCAGCCCGGTCACCTCATCATCGAGGCCCAGGAACTTCTGCGCCGCCGGTAGGTTCATGTAGGCGTACTTGCTGTCGTACTCGTACATCCCCGAAAAGAACACGGCGGCGATGCGATGCGGCTTGCTCTTGGGAATCGGTCCGGTCGGTCCCACATCGCCCATCGGCGACACCAGACTGACGTCTTCGCCGACGAAGATGCGGAGGTTGCGGGCCAGCTCGCGCCCAATCGCAATCCCCGGCAGCACTTTGCGTGGGGCTTGGATCTTCGGTTTCGCCGCCGAGCCGCCCAGCGCGAGCGGGTCGCTTGTGGCCGTGGCTCCACCATCGGGCGTTGACGAGCCCAACGCACCGCCGTCCGCCGCTGCCCCGCCATCGACACCGCCTGCGGACCCATCAACGATCGCGCCGCCATCTGCCCTAAGTCCACCGTCGGGAATATCCAGCCGACTCGGTGAGGCCTGCGACCGGCTCTGCTGCGACTTCACCATCAGCTCGGGATGCAGCAGGTGATCGAGCGAGCCAGCCTCGGTGTTTTTGACAAGCTCGGTGACCTTGCCGACCGTCTCGGGATCGACGCCTTTGATAAAGACGCCGGCGAGGTTGGCTTGGCTCGCGATGATCGCTTCACTCGATAGATACGGTGACGCCGCGACGACCCCTTGGATCTTATGGATCTTGGCGAGCGCCTCGCGATAGTCGGTAAAGCTGCGATCGGGCGTCGAGACGACGATGTGCGCGTGGGTGCCCAAGATCTTGTTCTTCAGATCCTGCTCAAAGCCCGACATCACCGACAGCGCCGTGATGAGCGCGCCAGTCCCCAGAAACAGCCCAAACGTCGAGATCGTCGTAAAGATCGTCAGCCGCCGAATCAGCTCGATGAAAAACCCGACGAGGACAGTCAGCAGAACGGTGATGTACTTCGCCGCCCGAAGGGGACCGCGCAGGCTCCACAGCGTCTCGGACAGGTGGTCCCGCAGCAGGTACTCGACCAGCTCGGCCCCAGCGAACACCGACGCGGTGATCACAATCAGACCGAACGTGGCCCAGCGCAGATGGTCAAGAGCCCCCGGCGCTCGATCCGCCCGCAGGTAGCGCGCGGCCACCAAAAGCTCGAACTGAAGCTTCACTTGCTCTCGCTCTCGCTTGCCGCCGGAAGCTCTGGTCGTAGCTGCGGGAATGGAATCACGTCGCGGATCGAGGCGCTGTTGGTGAGCAGCATGACCAAGCGGTCGATGCCGATGCCCTCACCTGCCGTCGGTGGCATGCCGTATTCGAGCGCGCGACAGAAGTCTTCGTCGTAGTCCATCGCTTCCTGGTCGCCGTGCGCTTTGCTAGACACTTGATCGGCGAAGCGGCTGCGCTGGTCGTCGGGATCGTTTAGCTCGGAGAAGGCGTTGGCGAACTCTTTGCCGATGCAGAAGAACTCGAAGCGGTCGACAAAGCGCGGATCGCGGTCGTTTTTGCGCGAAAGCGGTGAAACTTCCGTCGGGAACTCGCAGACAAAGGTCGGCTGGACGAGCGACTTTTCGACAAACTCTTCAAACAGCGCGACGAGCGCGTGCCCGTAGCCTTTCGGCGCTTTGTCCCCGAGCACCGACTTGGCATAGCCCGGCAGCGCGGCAAACTCTGCGTCGGTGCAGGGTCCGTCAGCAATCGGCGCATCGGGACGCGCTTCTTTGACAAGCTGTCGCATCGTCGCACGCCGGAACGGACGACACAGCTTCACGCCTTGGTGTTCTTGATAGTCGATCGTCGTACCGCCATTGACCACTTGGCAGACCCGCTCGATAAGCTCCTCGGTCAGGTCCATCAGGTCTTCGTACGTCGCGTACGCCTGGTAGAACTCGATCGACGTGAACTCGGGGTTGTGGAAGCGGGACAGACCTTCGTTGCGGAAAATCCGACCAATCTCGTAGACGCGATCGATGCCACCGACGACCAGCCGCTTGAGGTCTAGCTCTGTGGCAATTCGCAGATACAGGTCGAGATCGAGCGCATTGTGATGGGTGCGAAACGGACGAGCCGCCGCGCCACCGTTTGTCGACAGAAGCATCCGGGTGTCGCACTCGACGTAGTTGCGATCGTCGAAGAAGCGGCGAATCTCACGCACAATCAGGGCGCGCTTGCGGAAGACGTCGGCAACCTCGGGGTGGACAATCATGTCGGCGTAGCGCTGCCGGTAGCGCCAGTCTTCGTCGGTAACCTTCGGACCTTCTTGCAGCGCCTTCCCTGGCAGAGGCCGCACCGCTTTGGACAAAAGCCGCAGCGACTCGACGCGAAGGGCGCGCTTTTCCTTGCGGGTCTTGAACAGCGGGCCCGACGCTGCGACAAAGTCACCGAGCTGAAGCTGATTCGACAGCGCAAACGCCTCGGCGACATCGGCTTTGAGGTAAAGCTGGAGCATCGCGCCCCGGTCGCCACGGATGAACAGGAACTTGGCCTTGCCCATCTCATTGACCTGGAGCAGCCGACCCGCGACGCGGTAGCGTGGCGCGTCCGCAGCCAGCTCAGTTTCGAGAGGCAGCTTCACGACCTCTTCGGGCTGGCTCGCCGGCAGATCAAAGATCTGGTGCGACGGACGGACATCGTTGGCAAATGGATTTACGCCTTGGGAGCGCAGGCTCTCGATGAGCCGACGACGCTCCTGCATCTGTCCTTCGAGATCACTGTTTGCCGAGGCAGCAGGGGAAGCAGTCTTGTCCGCCGCCGTCTTGGCAGCCGGATCGGTAGGCTTGTGCGTCATGGGGCGCCTACTCTACCTCATCCGTGCGCAGGCGCGAATAGAGCAGCACGTCGAGGCGCTGCCCGTCTTTGTACACCTGCTTGCGCATCCGACCCTCGAAGCTGTAGCCGCTTTTTTCCAGCACCCGCGCCGACGACACGTTCCACCCGAACACGCCGGCTTCGATTCGGAACAGCGACAGCTCATCAAACGCGTAGCGAGACACCGCGCGCACCGCTTCGGTCATCAGGCCACGACCCCAGTACGGCTCGGCCAGCCAGTAGCCGATCTCGGCGGTGTCGCGATACACCGGGTCTTTGTCCAGCCGATGAACCCCGATACCGCCGACGGCTTGCTCATCGATGACAATCGCGAAGATGCTCTGCGGCTCGGGCAGGCTGGCGGCGTGCGTCACCCAGCGCTGCGCGTCTTCTCGCGTGTAGGGATGCGGAAAACCGTCGCGGAGGTTTTGCCAAACGCGACGATTGTTGGCGTGGCGAGCGAGCGACTCCACGTCACCCGCCAGAAAGGGCCGGAGCGTCAGCTTGGACAGGTGCAAAATCATGATGTAGTCAGTCTAGCGTAACCAAAGTTGCCGAAACGGAAGGGAAAGTGCCCCACATGAGCGAATCCGCCCCACCTGAGCCTTCGCCACCGCCTGACGCTGCGGCTGCACCGAAAGGCAAGATGGCGCAGACGGCGCTGCTCCTGTCTTTGGCGACACTCCTTTCACGCATTCTGGGTCTGGTTCGCGAGCAGGTGTTCGCGGCACTGCTCGGCGCAGGTTTTTTTGGCGACGCGTTTACGATTGCGTTTCGGCTCCCCAACTTGCTTCGCGATCTGTTTGCCGAAGGTGCGCTGTCGGCGGCGTTTCAACCGGCGTTTCAAGCAGCCCGCAAACAGGACGGAATGGACGCGGCGCAGCGGCTGGCTCACCTGGTTGCAACCTGTCTGATCGTGGTCGTTGGACTTCTGACGGTCCTCGGGATCGTCTTTTCCCCCGCGATGGTTGGGCACTGGGCAGCAGGCTTTGCGCAGACCCCGGGCAAGGCCGAGCTGACCGTAGAGCTTACGCGGATCATGATGCCGTTCCTTTTGCTGGTGTCGCTGGCCGCGCTTGCGATGGGAATGCTCAATGCGGAAAAGCGCTTCACGCCACCTGCACTGGCTCCGGCCCTGTTCAACTTGGCGACGGTGGTGACGGGCCTCGGACTGTGGCTGTTTGGGATTGGGCGGTCGCGGACGGCGGCCTTGGCTTGGGCGATTGCGACCCTGTGTGGTGGGGCGCTTCAGCTTGGACTTCAGCTTGTGCCGCTGTATCGCAGCGGCTACCGCTTTCGGCTGGCGTGGGATGTTTCCGACAGAAGGCTGCGCGCCGTGCTGTGGGCAATGGCGCCCGCGACGATTGGCCTGATGGCGACGCAGGTCAACATCTACGTCAGCTCGCGCTTTGCATCCACCGAAGCAGGAGCGGCAAGCTGGCTGTACTACGCCTTTCGGCTGCTACAGATGCCGATCGGAATGTTCGGTGTCGCGGTAGGAACCGTGGCCCTTCAGCGCGCCGCCGATGCGGTCAGTGAAGCGGATCTCCGCGTGGCCATGGAAGGAGTCCGCGACACCCTGCACCGCGGACTCCGCCTGGTCACGTTCTATTCCTTGCCCACCGCAGTCGCCTTCTTTGTGCTGGCAGAGCCGCTCATCGCGATCATTTACCAGCGCGGCGCTTTTACACAGGAAGACACGGTGGCGACGGCGGAAGCGCTCAAGTACTACTCCCTTGGACTGCTTTTTTATTCGGCGATCAAAGTGG
>CAYTGC010000051.1:0-25413 GCA_964437195.1 uncultured Myxococcales bacterium
CCGACACCGAGTTTATGAAGGACTACCAAGCGGCAACGTCGAAGAAGTTTGCGCTCCCGCTCAAGACCGCTGTGGGCTTCATGAACTTTGTGAACACCCCGGCCTTCGGACTGGCTTCCTCGCTGATCACCAGCCGTGCGGTCAAGAGCACGATGCGCTACCTGCTCGCGAACGCCTAAACACAGCCTTGTGAACGCAGGTTCATACCCAGCCTGCACTTCCGCGGCTTCTCGTCGCGGCGTGGTGCTGGGTCACGGCGCTCTTCGCATGGCTCGACCATTGCTGGTTTCCTGCTCGTGCCAATCGAGAAGGAACACACCATGCGCTCCACCCATCAAATTGCCGCGCTCGCAGCGCTGACCCTTTCCACTGTGCTCACTGGTTGTGGTGAAGAACGACGCCAGGCCACCGATGTTGAAAAGCAAGGCGTCTTGGCCGTACTTCAGACGGGCCTAAACCTGCGCGACGCCAACCAGAACAGCCGCATCGAGCTTCCCCCCGAGACCGAGCTGCTCATCAACCTGGTCTTGGATGCGCTGTGCAAGGCGTCGCTGACCACCGTTCCCATGGGCGACCACGTCCAAGAGACGCTGACCTTCAACTGCAAAGACGGCGACTTCAAGGGCCGCTACACCCGAGAGCTGGACCACTACACGTTTGACCTGTATGCCAAGACGTCGCTCGATGTGACCTACAAAGGTGACGTGACGGCGCGGCGCGACTTCATCGATGGCTGGATGGAGCTAAAAGGCATCAAGGATCTGTGGATCACCGACGTCGGCGTGTCCGATCGCATCGACTTTCTGGGCGTCACGCGGGACGCACAAGGCTGCCTGGTCGGTGGCGGGATGAAGGTCGAGCTGCACGCGCACCTGCCGGGCAAGAACGTGGACGTTTCGACCGATGCGGTCTTTGGTCCAAACTGCGGCGACGTCTGGGTTCCCAAGTAACGTCGCCTCTTGGGCTGCCCGCGCTACTGCTTGGGCGGAATCGGTCGCGGTCCGCGGTGCTGCTGGTAGGCGTAGGCCGCTTGCACAAGCTTGGCTTCCTGATACGGACGAGCGAGCAGCACAAGCCCCATGGGGGCCCCGTTTCCTTTGATTGCGCCCATCGTCAGCGTCAAAGATGGCAGGCCGGTCGGCGAAGACAGAAGCTGAAAGCCAAACCAGCCGGCTGGTGGCGTGCCAATCGGGAACGCTGGCTGGTTCGCCGCTGGGTAGACCAGCAGATCGATGCCTTCTTTGTCCATGAACGACACGATCGCAGTCTGTGCTGCTGCTTTGGCCGCTAGGTACTTTTGGCAGCTTGTGCTGGTCTGGGTGGTGTCGGTCTGGGCCTGCGCGCTCTGCAGGAATGGCTTGGCGCTGTCGGTGTACTTGCCGGTGGCGATGACGTCGGCCAGTGTCTTGACCTTTAGGTCGGCGCGACTGGTCAGATAGCTGGAAAAGCTCTCTTTGAAGTCGACCGGCATGCAGGCAAAGCTCTGATCGGTCGCCGCTTGCAGCGAGGCAAACAGCGTCGTAAGTGCCGCCACTTGCCGGGTCTTGCCGCCCGCCGTCGTGATGTCCGACAGCGCTTTGTAGAACAGATCCGACACGTCGCTGCTCGGCGTAAGCGGTGGCGCGGCCAGGGGCTGAAGCACTGCCGGATCGAAGCCCAAGGTCAGCCCTTGCAGACCGCTCGACTTGAGCTGGCTGGTGTAGCTCTGTGAGCCCTTGCCGACCTGAGACTTGTCGACGAGTAGCTCGAGCACTGCGGCCACGTCTTCGACCGTGCGCGCCATCGGGCCGGGCGCATCTTGCAGCGACATCAGCGGCATGATCCCGCCGCTTGGAATCAAGCCTTGGGTGGGACGGACGGCAACGAGCCCGGTGGCGCTGGCGGGCTGAATCAGCGACCCGTACGTATCGGTGCCAAGTCCGATGATGCCCAGGCTTGCGCTGAGCGCCGCCGCCGTTCCGCCACTCGATCCGTAGACGGTGAGCGAGCGGTTGTACGGATTGGGCGTCTGTCCGCCATACGAGCTCTTGGTATTTGTCCCATCGAGCGCAAAGTCGGGCATGTTGGTCTTGCCCAGGATGAGTGCACCGGCGGTCCGAAGGCGTAGAACGACCTCGGCATCTGCAGACACGCCGCCCCCGGACAGCGCCAACGCTCCGCCTGTGTTTTGCATTCCGGCGACATGGATGTTGTCTTTTACGACGAGCGGTATGCAGTGAAAGGATCCGCGCTGCGCCGTTGGGACAGCATCAAGTCGGTCGGCGTCTTGCAGCAGATCGTCGTTCCAGGTCACCACCGCGTGCAGCGTCGGGTCGAGCGAGTCATGCAGGAGCTGATAGCGGCTGGCCAGCTCGCGACAAGAAATCAGGCCCGACTTCACGGCGCTGCGGACGTTTTGCACCGTGGCCTCTTCGGGCTTAAACGGCAGGACGGGCGCACCGATGGCCCCGCAGCCAGTGACGGAGGCGCAAGCGGAAACGAGGGTGAGGGCAGACAGCGAACGAGTAAGCGAGTAGGTAAGCTCGGCCATGGTGGACTCCTTGGGCGAAGAAGGTTGTCCTTCAAACACCGCAGGGTCCGAAAACTGTCACCGCGATTTGCCGACGGACTCGCTATTTTTCCGCAGCCGGGGAGGGCGGAGTCGGCAGGTTCAGCTGAAGCCAGCTTCCGAGCAGCCGAACGGCGGGTCCGGCAGGCGAGCGAACCCAGTCGGCCACATAGCGTCGCAGTCCGCGTGGCTGTTTGGGCGGTGCAGCGGCTGGTTTTGCCACCGGAGACTGGGCGACGGCTCCGCCGCGCTGCGCGACCTTGGCCGCCGGGGACGGCACCGCGCTGGCGGCAAGAACGTGGAGCTGGAGCAGTCGCCCATCGTCATCACCGACCGCTGGCCGCGCCCGCTGCGGAATCGCCGCTTCGAGCCGATCAAAGTCGAGTCCTTGCAGCGCCTTCACAAGCTGGGCCTGTTCTGCTGCGGTGAGCAGCCGTGACGATGGCCTAGGCCGTGGGGTTCGCGGCAAGCTGCCTTCTTCGGGGGTGATGGTCAGCGTTTGGTGCTCGATGGTGAGCTGTCCGCCTGGCTGCTTGCTCGTGGACACCGATAGCATGAGGCGTAGCTCTGCCAGCTCCTCAAGCGACTGCGGCAGGCTTAGCTGGGCTCGCTGGGCCGACTTCTGGACCAGGCTGCGCAAAAGCTCGTCGAGCGTCGTTGCAATGCCTTGGCCGTCTTGGCTGCCGGGCCAGTCCATTCGTGGTCTGGCAATCCGCAGCGGCTTTTGTCCTGGAAGCAGCAAGGACAGCTCTCGGTCGGCGGTCATTTCCGCTTCTTCCGTCGAGCGAAGCGACTCCAGCCCAGCTGAGCGCAGTCCCGACAGAATCTGCTCTTTTTGCCCCGAGGTGAGTGGGAGCGGCTTGCCCAGTGGGGTGCAGTCGGGTGAGCAGCGCTCGGCTTGCGCGGTTCCCTCGGAGATCCGCAGCTGGGTCGTATCGCCGCCACCAAGGCCCTGCCGCCACGACAGCGAGAGCTTGTCGCCCGCCGATGCCGAAAGCGCATTTGTCCACGACTCACTTTGCGCGTGGACGGGTGAGTGAGCCATCGAAAGGGCCAGCGGTAGCGCCAGAAGGCCCAAAACCGTTCGTCGCAGGTTCATGGCCTCTCTATAACAAACCGAGCTGGGGCAGGGAACGGCTTCACATCACTGATGGTTCGATCCATCGCCTGGGACCAAAACTGATGGATCGAGCCATCACTGGGTGGGACTTGGGACGCTACGCGCTCCTTCAACCAGCGGAACGGTGCGAAGGAGGGACCCGGGTCGATTCTGCGCGGGCTGGCACAGGTTCTGCTGCTACCCAAGCCATGAAGATCACACGCAAAACGGCACTTTTCCCGCTCTCTCTTCTCGCGCTTGGGTTTTCGGCTGGCTGTGGGGCCGAGCTGGAGTCTTCCGAGCCGGTCAATCCGAGCTTCTTCGAGGCGACTGCGATGCCGTCGTGCGGCACCGCGCTCGCTTCGTGGAACGGAACCACGGCGTACTCAAACGGTGGCAACACCGGCACCGGCGTGTCCTGTGCGGGCGTCGGCAGCTACGGCTATCAGTACCAGTGCGTCGAGCTGGTGATGCGCCACTTTTCGAAGAGCTGGGGTCTGCGCTGGTGGGGCAATGCCAAAGACCTGCTCGTCAATGCGCCGCGCGACAAGGTGGATGTCTATTCCAACGGCGACAGCGCGCACCCACCCAAGCCAGGCGACATGCTGGTTTGGACCAACAGCACGTATGGCCACGTCGCTTTGATTACGCGGGTCGGTGGCGGCACGCTCGACATCATCGAGCAGAACGTGACCGGCAACGGCAAAGCGACGCTTTCGTATGATGGCTCGTCGGTGGGATCGCGCTGGGGTTCGTGGGTTCCGGCGGGCTGGGCGCACGCCAAAGCGAACGGCGGCGGTGGCGGCGTAAGCTGGGACTGTAACAAGAGCGCCTACAACGGCAACCAGTACTGGACCTGCTCGGGCGGTAGTCTTTATAAGTGCACAAGCGGTGTGCCGCAGCAGCGCGCCTGTCCGGCGGGCTGCAACGTGATGCCGCTTGGCACCGACGATACCTGCAAGTAGCTAGTCGGAAAACGGGGGGGCGACTTCGGCTTTGCTCGATTCGTGGGCTTCTTTGCTGTGCGGGTGCTTGCCTCGCCACATGGCGTAGACCGGATACGCCGAAAGCCACAGACACGAGACGAACAGCCCAAGGCCGCTCAGCGGATAGAGCAGCGACAGGTGACGGGAGCCAAAGCGAATCAGCCACGGCGCCACGATGTGCAGAAGCGACGACAGCCAGGCGATCAAGATCCAGGCAAGCTGACTTGCGCCCGATGCGTCGGTGAGCATGAACAAGTGGGTCAGGATCAGCACGAACACCGGAATCGTAAACAGGTGGAAGTGCGTCACCTCGAGCAGCTTGCGATAAGGCATGGCCACCTCAAGCTGCACCGTCGCCTCGTCTTCGGGTACGGCAATGGCCGGGCCGCCGCCGGGCTGTTCCTGGGCTTGCGCGGGCTTCGCTGCGGCGGTCTTGGGCTGATCCTTGCCGTAGTAGCGCTCGACGTGCTCGACGTGGCCAGTACGCAGGGACGGCCCGACGAGATCTTCGTACAGGAGCACCGAGGACACGATCGCCAGAAGCGAAAGTCCGCAGAAGAACGTGTAGATCAGCTTGGCTGCTGGTGAGAGGTTCCACAGTCGGAACCGAGAGGAAGCAAACTGGCGCATGGCTCTCCCGCTGAGTGCTTAGGATGACGGCATGCTGCGCTGTGGGGTGCCGCCGGGCTGGTTTTGGGGCCGCTTTAGCACGAGTTCGTCGAGAAGAACAAGCGCCCGCCGCACACCGATCACAATGGAGCGAGAAGAAATGGTCGCACCGGAGATGGCGATGATCTCTTCCCCTTCTCTCATCTGGCTGCGCGAGTGTTTCCCAACAAACTGCTGGCGAAACCGGGCATCGCGGATTTCATCGCCGTAGCGCTCGCGGTAGACCATGATCTCTTGGCGGGTGACGGTGCCTTTGGCGTCGAACTTGACGGCGAACGTGATGGGCAAGTGCTGACCCTTTTCTTCGTCGATGATGGCATAACCATCAACCTGTTCGGCAGTCTTGGCCACATAGATCGTGTAACTGGCTTTGCGAGGTGTGTAACCCAAGAGGTCGGTCAGGCGCTTTTGCTGATCAGCGGTCAGATCAAAGCGCTCAAAGGTCACAGCTTGGCTTCTTGGGAAGAACTCGGCGAGGATCGTGCGAGGCGTAAAGTAGGCGGTCTGCGCCCACGCCTGCGACGGCGGGATGACCACGTTGAGCAGCAGCGCTCCCCACACGCAAAGCACACGCAGCAGCGCTCGCCCTTGCTGTGGACTGAGCGGCCGCGAGGAATTGAAAACGACTTTCATTAACAACATCTATACGATTCGTCCTGGCTGGCGTCAATCCAGTTCCCTCATTGGTACGTCCTGTGCTAGCCCTCCGCTCGCCGGGCACTTTCGCTCGGATTGCTTTCGAGGAGAACATGACCAGACGACCGCTCGTTTTCGCTCGCCGCCTGTTTGCCATTGCCTCCCTCACGGTTGGCTTGCTGGGTACCGGCTGTGGACCGGAGCTTGCCGCCATCGACGAAGCGGAGGGTGACGACCTGCCGTTTCACGTCGAGCCCCAGAGCATTCCAGCCGGCTACTACGATGGGGTCAGTGGCAAGAGCGGAAGTGATCTGCTCGTCGCGCTGTCAGACATCGTAAGCCGTGGCACCCGCAGCCTGTCGTACAGCGCGGCGCGTGACAAGATGTTTGCTGACGTCGAAGATCCCGACAACGACGATGCGGTCGACTGCGTGTACACCGGACGGGTTGCCCGCAGCGTCAATAACACTTCGACGGGCGGCTCGGCCAAGATGAACACCGAGCACACCTGGCCGCAGAGCCTCGGCGCTCGCGGGGTGGCCCAATCGGACATCCACCACCTGTGGGCATCCGATTCGGAGTCGAACAGCCGTCGCAGCAACTATCCGTTCGGCGTCGTCAAGACGGTGACGTGGACCGCGCCCAATCCCGACGGCACGTCGCCGAGCAAGCTGGGCAAAGACGAGAGCGGTCGAATGGTGTTCGAGCCGCACGACAAGACCAAGGGCGACATCGCGCGCGCGATCTTCTACTTCTATACGCGCTACTACCGCAGTCGCCCGACGGACTTTACGCTTAGCAACTTCAACGCCGAAGAAGCAACGCTGCGCAAGTGGCACGAGTCCGATCCACCCGACGCCGATGAGCGATCGCGCAACGATCTGGTCTACGCAATTCAGGGCAACCGCAACCCCTACATTGACCGCCCCGAATTGTTGAAACAAATTCCCGATTTTCCCGATCGATAGCAAGCAAGCTCACGATAAAATAGGGGCGTGACGCCTCTAGAACCCCGACTTGTTCCCCTCGTAGACCAGCTTCGCAACACCATCGCCGAGATGGAGAAGCTGACCACCCAAGCCCGCAGCATCTTGGCCCAGATCGATGGCAGTGAGCCCGGACGCGACGAAATTCTCGCCGAGCGGGCGCGTCGTGCCGTGATGGAGCTGCGCGCCAAGGTCGCGGCCACCAAGCGAGTCCAACAAAAAGGCTAAGCGAACATTTTTGCAAGCCGATGCAATCGCTGGGCTGCACGGTTTCTCTATTCAAGGGTCAGACACCAATGAGGAGACCGACCCGGGTCGGGAGCATTTCTAGATGATGCGGCGAGCAGCTTTCAGGTTGGCGATGGGGCTTTGCGTGGGGCTATTCCCGCAGGTTGCCGTGGCTGATCAGTATCTGGATGCCAGCCGGGCCGCGACGGAACAGGAGAGCGCGGGTCGGCTTGATGCTGCCGCGGAGATTCTGGAAGCGATCGCGCCGCAGTATCCCCAAGACCTCGATCTGGCTCTCCGAATGGCGTGGCTTCGCTTCCGCGCCGAGTCATACCGGCGAGCGTTCCGTCACTATGAAGATGCACTGCGGATTTCGCCGCTGAGCGTGGACGGACACCTAGGAATTGGGTGGACGCTGCAGCGGCTTGGTCGATGTGATGATGCGCGGGCACATTTCCTTGCGCTCATGACCCAGAATCCGAGCCACGCGGGGGCCAAGGAAGGTCTTTTGGCCTGTCCAGAGCCTGCCGGTTTTGGCGTAAATACGTCGGCGCTTTTGACCGGAATGGCCTATTCCGGTCACTACCAGCGGCAAGGGGGCATCGCGGTGTCTCCGCGGCTGGAGCTGGTGATCGACAGCAAGTGGCTGATCGGTGCAGCCTATCGGTACAGCGACTTCTTCCTGCAAACCACCGAACAGGTGACGACGCCGGGACAGCCGCCGCGCCCGGGGCAGCCGCCGATTCCGCCGATGACCAAAACGGTGACGTCATCGTCGAGCTTCGAGCAGCACGAAGCGTATCTTCACGTTGGTTATTCTGGATCGCTGCTCGGCCTGACGGCTCGGTATGCCTTCCTGATTGATTCGCGCGGGCTGTCGGCTGCGTCGCATCACGTTGGTGTCAGCTTCCGTTTGAGTCCGCTTGGGCTCGGGGATGCCCAGGTTCACTTGGCAACCAGCCTGTATTCCGACCTGACCATCGTACGAGTTGCGCCATCGTGGCGACTGCCGATCGCGAGAGGATTTTCCGCCCAGCTTGGTGGTGTCCTCCAGTGGGCTTCAGGAAGTCTGCTTGGGAATGGCTTTGCGGAGCTTTCCTACGTTCGCGGTCGGGTCCATGCCTATGCCGGTGGCGGCTACGGAGAGCAGATTCGTCCGGCCCAGCTTGAGATCTCTGTCATCACCAACATGTACGAGCGAGTCGCTGCATCGGCATGGGCAGGGGTTAATCTCCGTCTGCCGCGCGACTTCCGTCTGCTGTTCGACTATCGCTACGATCGCTTGAGCCAGCTTGTCGGTGTTTCCCAGAGCACGGCGAGCAACGCGCACTACTTCACCCTTGGCGTGAGCAAAGCCTTTTAGGAGTCCTCATGAGCGGCAGTGCCCATCTGAAAGACCTCGCACTTAGCGACACCGGTTTTGTCTTCGATCCGTATACCGGCGCGACGTTTACCACCAACGCGACGGGACTTGCGATTCTGCATGCGCTGCGCGAAGGACTTGGCCGTCCGGCGATTGTCGCGCGTCTGCGTGAGCGCTTCGATGTCCACGGTGATGTCGAATCCGATCTGGCCGAGTTCTTCCAGCTTCTGCGGCAGCACGGCGTGGTTCCGCAGAACTTCACAGTCGCCGAAAAGTAGAGGCTGCGATGAGCGAAAAACCTCTTACGGTTGCAGTCACCGGACTCAACGCAACCGACAATCCAGCCCCGGGCGTGGCGGTGATTCGCGCGCTGCGTGAGGCCTATCCAAGTGCGCGGCTTGTCGGTCTTGCGTACGACGCGCTCGACCCCGGAATCTATGCGACCGAGCTGCTGCATGAAGTGTTCATGCTGCCGTATCCATCGCAGGGCCTGACGGCATTCTGGTCGCGGCTGGAGTATGTACACAACAAGGTCGGACTGGACGTGATCATTCCAACGCTGGATGCAGAGCTGCCGGCGTTTTTGGATCTGGAATCCAAGCTGCGCAGCTTGGGAATCCGCACGCTTCTGCCAACGCGTGAGCAGTTTACGCTGCGCGAAAAAGGACGACTGCCGCAGCTTGGTGAGATGTCTGGGATTTCAGTTCCAGCGACGGCAACTGTAAACACGATTGAGGAGCTGAATCGGGTTCACTATCGGGTTCCGTATCCGATGTTTGTAAAGGGTCTATATTACGGCGCGACACTGGCACACAGCCTGGATGAAGCGACGCATGCGTTTTACAAAGTGGTCGCGCAGTGGGGAATTCCGGTCGTTGTGCAGACCTTGATAAGCGGCGAGGAGTTCAACGTCGTTGCGCTCGGCGACGGAGAAGGGGGTCTGGTTGGCGCAGTCGGAATGAAGAAGCTGATGCTGACCGACAAGGGCAAAGGCTGGGCCGGAATCACGGTGCGCGATCCAGCGCTGCTCGAAGTTCCGCGCAAGTTCATGGCGGCGACCAAGTGGCGCGGCCCGTGTGAGATTGAGCTTATGCGCGACAAAAACGGCGAGTATCACCTGATCGAGATCAATCCGCGCTTCCCTGCTTGGGTGTACCTAAGCGCGGGCGCTGGGATGAATCTGCCGCAAGCCGCCGTCGAGCTGGCGCTTGGCAAAAAGCCCACGATCGCGTCCGAGTATCAGGTCGGTACGCTGTTTGTTCGCATCTCGCTCGATCAGATTGCGCGGATCGAAGACTTCCAAAACATGGTGACCACCGGAGAGGTTTCCCGATGAGCAAGCTTCCTTACGAGCGCCCCACGCTGGTGCGCCACCAGATGGGACAGATGAACAAGTTTGGCCGCTTGCAGGGAATGCGGCCACTTACGCACATCGACGGTGTGGCCGTTTCCGATCTGGTCGCAAAGTACGGATCGCCGCTGTTTGTGTTTTCGCAAAAGACCCTGATCAACCGCTATCGCGAGCTGCAGCAGGCTTTTTCTCGACGGTACGCCAAAGTCCGGATTGCGTGGTCGTACAAGACCAACTACCTCGAAGCGATCTGCCGCACCTTCCACAAAGAGGGCTCGTGGGCGGAAGTGGTCTCTCCGTTCGAGTATGAAAAAGCGATCCGCACCGGAATCGTTCCTGACCACATTCACTGGAATGGTCCGTACAAGCCCGACGCTGCGATTGAGCGCGCCCTGTCCGGCGGTGCGATGATTCACATCGACAACTTTGACGAGCTGTCGCGCATCGAGCGGATTGCCGAGAAGCTGGGAATCCGTCCCAAGGTGGCGCTGCGTCTGAACCTGGCGATTGATGGCCTGCCAGCGTGGAGCCGCTTTGGTGTGAATCTAGAGTCAGGGCAAGCGCGCGAAGCGGTGAATCGCCTTGTGTCCGGTGATCGGCTGGAGCTTGCCGGGCTGCACAGTCACATTGGTACCTTCATCCTCGCGCCCGAGGCGTACGGCCAGGCGGCGGCGAAGCTGGCGCGCTTTGCCAATGAGATCCGCGCTGCGCACGGGATCAAGCTGTCGTTTATCGATCTCGGGGGCGGCTTTGCTTCGCCCAATACGCTGGCGGCGCAGTATCTGCCCGGTGAACAGACCAGTCCTTCCTTTGAGCGCTACGCCGATGCGATCTGCGACGGCCTCAGCCTTTTGGAGTATCCGTCCAAAGAGCTTCCAACGCTGGTGCTTGAGACCGGTCGCGCGCTGGTGGATGACGCTGGATTCCTGATCTCGAGTGTAGAAGCCACCAAGCGCCTTCCTGATGGTCGACGTGCCCTGGTTCTCGACGCGGGCGTCAACATTCTGTTTACCGCGTTTTGGTACAAGCACGATGTCGTTCCTGCGCAGGAGTTCGGTGGACTGCTTGAGCCAACGGTGCTGTACGGACCTTTGTGCATGAACATCGACGTGCTGCGGGACACCGTGCAGTTCCCCGCGGTGTCTCCGGGTCAGCGACTCGTCTTCCGCAATGTCGGTGCCTACAACGTGACCCAGTGGATGCAGTTTATTACGATGCGTCCTGCGGTGGTGATGGTCAGCACCGACGGGCAAGTTGGCGTGATCCGCCGCGCCGAAGGACTCGACGATCTCGCCGCCCTCGAAGAAGTTCCAGCCTGGCTCAAATGATCCGATCCCGAAAAAAAACGAGGACGACTGCTTGCGACTCTGGGGATTCATACGCTCGCTGCTGCTGAGCTACGCGCAGATTCTGTTTTCAGGATCGGTGTGGGTCGGACTGCTGTTGCTTGTGGCGACACTTGCGATGCCTGTTGCGGCGGCGTACGGACTCCTCTGTGCTGGGTCTGCTCTCCTTTCCGCCAAGCTGCTTCAGCTTGAACCCGAGGAACGGAGGAGCGGCGGCTACGGATACAATGCGCTTTTGTGCGGCTTGGGAATCGGCCACACCTGTATCGTTGGTCCAGGTTCCCTCGGCCTTGCGGTCGTCTGTGGCGCGCTGTGTACGATGGTGGCCGCTGCGCTTCGCGCATCGATCGGAAGGCTGCATCTGCCGATGCTGTCGATTCCGTTCATTGTCGTGTATCACTTGGTGCTGGCCGTCGTGGATCCAGCCGGACTTCGCGCGCCACCTGTGACCGATGTTCTGGATACCGATGGACCTGCGCTTTTGCGCGGACTCGGTGCGCTGTTCTTTTTGCCGCGTGCAGAGGTGGGTGCGATCGTGCTGTTTGCGATCCTGGTTCACTCGCGCATCTCGGCCATGCTGGCGGTCTGTGGGTTTGTGGTGGCGTATCTGTTCGGGGTCTATTTCCTGGGCCTTCCCGTCGAGACGCTGGTTCTGATTGTCAGCTACAACGCGGCGTTTGTTGCCGTTGCGCTGGGCGGTGTGTGGTTCGTTCCATCTGCGTCTTCATGGCTGCTGGCGATGACAGGATCGCTTCTGGCGACGCTGCTGTGTGCGGGACTTTTGCCGATTCACAATCGGCTCGGCGTTCCCATCATGGTGGTTCCGTTCAACGTCACCATCTTGCTGATTCTGCTCGCCCTGCGGCAGCGGATTCGCGACTCCCATCCCAAAGCGGTGGACGTGATGCTGGCGACGCCAGAAGACAACCTGGAATATCTGCGGGCGCGGCTTCTGCGCTTTGGCTGGTCGCAGCCGGTGAAGATGCAGCTTCCCCTGCGAGGCGTGTGGACTTGCACCCAAGGGGTGGATGGTGCGCATACCCACAAGGAGCGCTGGCGACACGCGTGGGACTTTGAAGTCCTCGGCCCAGAGGGCGCAGCCTTCCGCGGGGATGGATCAAAGCCAGATCAATATTACTGCTTTCGATTGCCTGTTTTGGCTCCTGCGGCAGGAACGGTGGTACGCGTCGAGAGCGACATTCCCGACAACCTGGTTGGGACGATGAACCTCAAGCAGAACTGGGGCAATCTGGTGCTGATCCACCACGGCGTGGGAATCTATTCTCTGCTCGCGCATCTTGCTCGCGGATCGGTCAAAGTTCGTCCCGGACAAGTCGTGCAGCCCGGCGAAGTGGTGGCGCTGTGTGGAAGCTCGGGACGATCGCCGCAGCCCCATCTTCACTTTCACTTGCAAGCCACCGCAGAGGTTGGTGCAGCGACGATCCCGTGCTCCTTTGCGGATTCTGTGGTGGTGGACGCAGACAAGCAGCTTTTGCATTCTTCGCTGATTCCTACGGAAAAACAGGTGGTGCGGAACCTGGAACCCGACGAAGAGCGCGGCACATTCCTTTCCACGCTGGCCCCGGGACTGGGTGGTGAGTGGCGCTTCCAAATTGGCGATCGGGAAGAGCGAGTCCTGCTCGAAGTAGACTTGTTCGGACAGCCGCTGCTCCGCTCTGTCACGTACGGAACGGTGCTGCGCTACGTGCTAACCGAGGATCTGTTTACGACCTATGACGTGAGTGGTTCTCGACGGTCCGTGCTGTATCTTCTGCGCACCGCGCTGCCGCGAATTCCGCTTGAGAGTACAGAGGTTCTGCGCTGGCGTGATCTGTTGCCGGGACGTCTGGTTCGGCCTTTGGGACTGCAGCTTCTGCATGACTTTGTTGCGCCGCTGCGCGCCAAAGATGGCGTGGACATCGAGCTGTCTTCGCGAAGAGACGGACAGCTCCTTCAGATTGATGGACGCTCGCTGGATGCGGCAGATCGAGACGAAGACGCCGCCAAGCGCTCGGCCTCGGATGCAGAGCCCAGCTTGCGGACGCGGGTTCTGCTGGCGCGCGGACTGGGCGTGGTACGAATCGAAGTGACAAATCGGGGACGGACGGTTCGCGCCGAGCGAATCACCGCTCCGCCTTCTAGCAAAGAGGAAACCAAATCATGAAGAAGCAGTTGCTTGTGGTGATGGGCGCGCTTGCGCTGTCGCTATCAGTGGCGCGGGCGGATGGGAACTCCGATCTGATCCAGCGCTCGTATGACAGTGAAGCGGTGGGAAAGCTGCAGGATGCGCTCACCGCGCTGGATCAGATGTCGTCACCTCGACGTGATGGGTATGTGGTGACGCTGCGGAAGGCCTGGCTGCTGTATCGGCTGGGGCGATCGGCTGAGGCGGTCGAGGTCTACGGACGCGCGATTGCGCAGGCACCGGCGGCGGTCGAGCCACGGCTCGGAATCCTCTTGCCGCAGCTTGCGCTTCGACGCTGGGGTGACATCGAAACGCAGGCGCGGGCGATCCTGAAGCTCGATCCGGCAAACTATCTGGCCACGCTGCGGCTGGCATTTGCTTGCTATAACCTTCAGCGCTATGCCGAGTCGGCGACGTTCTACAAGCGGCTCGCAGATCTGTATCCGGGGGATGTGGAAGTGAAGGTCGGTCTGGGCTGGGCGCTGCTCAAAATGGGCAAGTATGCCGAGGCTGGTTCCGAGTTCCGCTCCGTCCTCGATATCTCGCCGCGCAACGAACTGGCACGCGACGGATTGAAAGCAGCTGGCGGCTGAGACCGACCAAACGCCGGTCTCACGGGTCGCTGGCGCTACTCCTTCACCAGCGGAAGCGAGCGGCCTTTGCGGCCTCCGCGCGGAACCGGCGGAGGAGTCGTGGCAATCAGCCGCTCGGCCAGGTTCACACTCCGGTCGAGCAGCTCTCGCGAGGCAAGCCGTAGCTCCTCACTCTGTTTCACATAGTCCATGTTTCGCTCCATGTCTTCGGCGGTCCAGCCGCGTGAGTGAGCGATGTATGGGAACTGTGGAAACTGACAGCCCAGCTCACCGAAGAAGCCGAGGAGCTGTCCGGCCACGGCTTGGACGTTGTCCTGTCCACCCGTGATGATCGCGCCGACCACTTTGTTTTGCAAAAGCACCTTTCCAGAGGTCGTGATCTGGTTCTGGATGCAGTTCATCCGTTCGACCATCTTGAAGTACAGGCTCGACGGTGCGCCCCAGCGAATCGGCGTCGCGATCAGGAACACATCGCCATAGTGAACCAGGGCTTCATAGACCCGATCGAGCTGGTCATTTGGATCCATCTGCGTGATCGAACAGGGCCAGGTACAGGCCCGCGCGGCTTTCGAATAAAAGCCTTCGCAGTGACGGAAAGACAGGTCGCGCAGATAGATAAGCTGGGTGTCGTAGCCCTGCTTTTGGGCATGCTCCATCGCCACTTCCAGCAGGGCATCCGATGTTGAGTAGCGCGGATGATCTTTCTGCATCGCTGTGGTCGAGATTCCGACCACGCGAATCCGCCCCGGCTCGCGCTGCGGTGAGCGGCTGAGCGGGTGCGGCGTATGGGGTTTTTTGGCCCGTTTTTTGTGCGGCTTGGTGTTGATCTCAACGCGACCCTCGCGCACCCGAACGTGATACGCAGGCACAACGTCTTCCTCGAAGCCGCGCTCGCCTTGGCCTTCGATGCGGTGGAACTTCCACTGATGCCACGGACAGACTACGTAGTCCCCGTCGAGAGTGCCCTTGCCAAGCGGACCGCCTGCGTGGTTGCAGGCGCCGCTTACTGCGCCAAAGACTCCGTCAACATAGCTTAGGGCGACGCGCGTGCTCCCGAGCATGATCTGTTGGAGCGGGGTCTTGGCTAGCTCATCGGCGGATCCGACATCGATCCAATGCGGATCGTGTTCGCCCGTGGTCTCACTTGGCTCTTTGCTCATTGCAGATTCCGTGGTTTGGGGTTTTTCATGGCGCGGAAGCGGTTACTTCCAGCGAAACAGAAATAGCAGGGTGCCAAACACAAACAGTATGCCAAGCAGCGCTGCGAAAGCGACTCGCCAGATGCTCACCGGCTGCGGCGTTTTTTGGCGCAAGGGAAACGCCGGACTTTGTACTGCTGACAGAAATTGGGACGCTGCAGTCAAGCGATGCTCGCCGAGCTGATCGAGCCGTCGATCGACCTCGCGCAGCGCTTCCTGCTCGATGCGACACGGTGGACAGAGAGCAATGTGCTCTGTGACCCGGGCCAGGTTCGTCGGTTCAGGCTCGGGCAGTTGCCTTCTTGTTTCCGCGCAAGTCATAGGGAGTCTCCGGTGAGACCAGGACACGAAGCGGGCCGCCGTTTTCCGGACCCGGCGCCAGATCGCGCTGAAGTGCGCGTCGAAGCTGCTTCCGACCGTGGCTTAGCCAAAATAGACAGGTGGTTTCCGTGGTTCCGAGCAGCGCCGCCACTTGCCTTAGCGGCCTTTTCTGCATCCGGCTCAGGATCAGCGCGACCCGCATTTCTACCGGCAGCTTGAGCAGCGCGCGACAGAGCCGTTCTCGTCGTTGTTGCTCGCTGCTTGGCTTGTGGTGAGCGGTCGCTTCCGCTTCCGTGTGGCTTGTCGATTCGCTGTCACCGCCAGCGCGGGCTGGTTCGGGAATCGGTGGGACCACCGGGATGATCGACAGCGCCTTGAGCCGTTGCACCGACAGGCTTACCACCTGACGGAGCAGCCAGTCGTCGGCTTCCAGCTGGGTGTGTCCGATGAGCTCGGCGCGGCCCTGCTCGGCTTCACGGAGCGACTGTCGGACGACCTGCTCTGCTCCTGCCGCATCGTCGAGAATTTGCATCGCGCAGCGGAAAAGCTGCTCACGTTTGCTTTGTTCCGCAGGACTCTCGGTGGCGGTCTCCTTGGGCGCGGGGCCTCTTTGGGACAACCACTGGCGTACGCGGTGGACGATCTCGGCTAGCTTCGACAAGGGCTTGTCATCTAGCGTAGCTCGACGGGAACGAACTTGTCCAGGCGAGTATTTTGTTATTTGAATTACTTACTAGTTCCCGCTTCCGGGCTCAGCAAATAGGCACGGGCCGCAGCTTCATCTTGAAACGTGCGCAGATTGCCCGTGGTGTTTGGTCGCTCTCGCCGCAGTCGCGCCGCTTGCAGCATCCCCACCGATGACCGGATCAGCACTGCAACCCGTCGAAATCCTGCGGTGATGCGGGCTGCCGCCACGTTCATTCGGTCTTCGTACGCCTCATCGTTGCGCAGCGGCCCGTCACGCATGTCCATAAACAGCACAAGATCTCGACGGCGCAGCGGCGGAAGCAGCAGGTCGAAGCGGTCCAGGAAGATCTCTAGCTCATTCGTGTCATCGGCGTGGTGCGTCGACCGCCGCATGACGACCAGCGGAGTATTTGGCTCGCGCACGATCACCGCGAGCGAAGAACGGATGATTTCCTGCACAGACAAACAGTGTATCCACTTTGCCGATCGCAAAGCGGTGGGAACGAGGCATCCGACGAGAATGCAGGCTACGCGCGGCCAAATAGGAGCGCGGCGTTGTTGCCGCCAAAGGCAAAGCTCGAGGACAAGATGACGTCGACCGGCTTTTCCCTCGCCACCTCGGGAATGTAGTCGAGTCCATAGTCCGTTTCTGGATCGCGTAAGTTCTTCGTCGGTGGTAGCACGCCGTACTGGAGAGAGAGCACCGACGCGACGGCCTCAATCGCTCCTGCTGCCCCGAGCGTGTGACCGCACATGGACTTGATCGACGACATCGGCACCTGCGGCGCTCGACTCCCGAGGAGATCACGAACCGCGCAGCTCTCAGCCGAGTCATTGTGCGGCGTGCCGGTGCCATGCGCATTGATGTAGCCAAGGTCCTCGGGCCCAAGCTTGGCGTCGCGTAGCGCAGCCTGCATCGCCTGCCTGGCGCCGATTCCCTCCGGCTGCGGCGCGGTCATGTGGTGGGCGTCACAGCTCATGCCTGCGCCGAGAACCCGGGCCAACACCTTGGCACCGCGCCGGATCGCATGACGCTTCGACTCCAACACCATCACCGCCGCGCCTTCGCCCAGGTTGAGACCTTTGCGATTTTTGTCGAACGGCTGGGTGGGTTCTGGCGACGTCGCCCGCAGCGCACCAAAGCCAGCCACCGTCAGCTGGCACAGTCCTTCGGCTCCGCCTGCGAGAGCGACTTCGCAGCGTCCCAGTCGAATCCAGTCGAGCGCCTGCGCAATCGCGATCGCCGACGAGCTACATGCGGTCATCACCGTCGTGCGGGGACCATAGGCCTGAACAAGTCGCGCCACCAAGTCGGTTACGCTTGCAGGTTGATGCGCGACAAGCAGCTTCGCAGACGGTTTTTCACCGGTCAGCATCTCGCGCAGGTATTGCTCGATCTCGATTGCACCGCCGGTACCCGTGCCAAAAAGGACCGCGGCTTCGTGAAGGTCGGCTGACTGCAGGCCCGCGTGTGCGACGGCAGCGAGTGCTGCTGCGATGCCAAAACGATCTGGGCGCGAGGTGCAACCCGGAAGCAAAATGTTCGATAGGTCCGGCTCTGGGGCCTGGGCAACCAGCTGACTGCGTGCGTCAGGACACGAAAACAGCGTCAGCGGGCCGATTCCTGATCGTCCAGAAAACAGTCCGTCACGAAAAGCCAGAAGGTCTGGGCCAAGACCAGATACCACTCCGAGCCCAGTTACCACCACGTCGTCGGGGTTCATGCTTGCGGTTTGGCTTTTAGCGTAAAAACCCCAAGGAGCACAAGCATCGCGGTTCCAAGAAGAAGCCACGGACCGACGGCGGTGTCGCTGGTGCCTCCGAACTGGCAGTATCCGCCCGTCACCAGAGGCCTGTCCCAAATCGAATTGTGGACCTGCGGCGGCGGCAGACACATTCCGTCGACGCAGTAGAGGTCATTTTCGCAGCCACAGCGCTTCTGAAGCTGGGTGAGAAGCAGCGTGCTCTCGGCGTCGAGAAGCCCAGCGCCACAGCCACCCAAGGCGTCAGTCGGGCAGCGATACATCGAGTTGGCGGCTGTTCGCAGCAGCAGACCCAGCGTTCGTTGCCGAACACCAGGCAGAAGCGCCCGCGCGAGCGCTGCCACTCCGGCGACATGGGGCGCAGCCTGCGAGGTTCCCGTCAGTGGGGAATAGGTAAACGGGCTGTGCTTTGGCTCGGCGATGCCTTCATCGCGATAGGTCGAGATGATCCCGTCAGGCGGCAGACCGGCCAAGTCCGTTTCATAGTCCCACTCGGAAAGACCTCCACCCGGCGCAAGCAGATCAACGCGCGGGCCGTAGTTGGAATAGACCGCGCGTTTGCCTTTTTCATCGGACGCTCCGACGCTGATGACGTTATCAAGCCCGCCGGGGGAATAGGTCGTCGTTTCGGTTCCGCCGTTCCCCGCCGCGACGACAACCAGAAGCCCAGCTTCGATGACCTCGTCGATGGCGCGCTGGAGCGTGAAGGACAGTCCTGGGCCGCCAAAGCTCATGTTGACGACAGAGACTTTTCGTCCCACGACGGGAATGGTGCCAAGCTGCGCGCCAGTGAGCCAGCGCAGAGCGTCGGTAATGTCGCTGTCGATGCCGTCGCCATTTTTGATCCCAAGAACCCGAACAGGCAAAAGGCGACATTTCTGATCGACACCAGCAATGCCCATCGCGTTGCCGGTGACCGCACCGATGATTCCAGCGACGTGGCTGCCGTGGAGTCGGCTGGTGTCGACGGTACCCGTATCGGTCGGATCATCATCACGAACACGATCCCCGTCGTCGGCACTCGCTGGGCGCGAGATGAAGTCATAGCCAGGAACCAGCCTCGACTCGAGGTCGGGATGATCGTGAATGATCCCGGTGTCGAGAATCGCGACCACCACGTCCGGCGACCCTTTGGTGATGTCCCACGCCCGTGGCATTTTGATAAGCGGCAGCGCCCACTGCGACGACCACAGCGTGTCATTGGGGACTCCGGTCGCATAGCGGACGCGATCTGGTTCGACGCGGCGCACTCGTGGATCCGTCGAGATGACCTGGATCAGCCTCATCGTCTGAGACTCGTCGATACCCTCGCGGCGCAGCAGCACAATCTGACCGGCCTGCAAATCGGGCCGGGCATGCGAGGAGTCACGGCTCGGCTCTGGCCACAGCTCGCGCACCCACGTCAGTCGTTCGCCTGCGAGAACCACCTCGAGCGTGTCCTCGGTGGGCAACACCGATTTCGGCTGCGCGAGCAGTCGTTCGACGGGCAGCGATTCCCCTCGCCTTAGCTCGACCAGAACGTGCCCGGGCTGAAGCTGCTCTCGGGCCGCTCGACGAGGCCGTGTCTGCGACGGATGTTCAACCGACACATGCGTCCCCGCTCGGTCATCACAGCCGAACATGAACAGCGACAGGAGCAAGCCCAAACACCAAGCCTCCCGTCGCCCGCCCGGTCGGCGTCGGCTGTTTTTCGGATTCGCGATGGGCAAATCGGGCCGCATTCAGCGGCGAGCTTACAACGGGCGGCGCCGCTGTGCCGCTGGGAATCGGGCAGGCAGTTTGGGGAAAACCAGAGAATTTCGCGATTTTGCAGCTTTCGTACTTCCGTAAGTAGTTCTATGATGAAATCGATGTTTGGCAGTTCACTGCTCATTGCTGCGGCTCTGGCTGGCACCCCGCTGAAGATTTCTTCACACGCGGGGGAAGACAGGTCATGGCTTTCGGCGGTTGTGGTTGGCGCGATGCTGGAAACCCAGAAGGCGCTGCCGAGCGAGTCGATCCTCGGCTACGTCAATGGCCAGCCGCACCCTCTTTTGATTGTGGACATGCCGAGCCCGTACGGGCTGCCGATTCGCGCCGAGGTTCATACCGCACTCGCTTTTTTCAAGATGAAGACGGCGGCGCAGCGCTACGGGATCGATCTGCTGCTCAACAGCGGTTTTCGGACAAGCCAGCAGCAGCAAGAGGTGTTTGACCTGTATCGGCGCGGGCGAGGACCGCTGGCAGCGCGCCCCGGTTTTTCGAATCACCAGAGCGGTCATGCCCTCGACCTCGACATGCGGCGGCCTCGGGTTCGGTTGTGGATGTCGCGTCACGCCCACGAGTTTGGTTTTCAGCGAACGGTTCCGAGCGAAAACTGGCACTGGGAGTTCCGCGGCAGCGTGCAGCGTCTGCTCAGTCAGCCAGTCGCACCGGGCAACTCGTAGCCCGCGGCGCCAGCCAGTCCTGATCTTCCGTCGGGAAGTGGTTGACAGCACGAGAGCTTGCGCGGTAGACGATTGGGGTCTTGGGGAGTGTTCGAGCCGTGCATGTCGCGATTGTCGGAGCGGGAGTGATGGGCCTTACCACCGCACATCACCTGGCGATGCGCGGCGTCGCAGTGACGCTGTATGACCGGCGTCCTTCTGCTGGGCTTGGTTGTTCGTACTTCGCCGGTGGCATGTTGGCGCTCGATTGTGAGCTTGAGAGTGCAGAGCCGCTGATCGGAACGCTGGGCGAGGAGTCTCTTGCCTACTTTCGGGCGCATGTTCCGCAGGTGATTGAGCGCGGAACGTTGGTGGTTGCGCAGGCGCGTGATCTTGCGGACCTGCGACGATTTGCCGCGCGCACCCGCCATCATGAATCGGTCTATCGCGAGCAGATCGCTGACCTGGAACCCGATCTGGCCGGGCGTTTTGAGACCGGACTTTTTTTCCGAAAAGAAGCGCATCTCGATCCGCGGCGGACGCTCGTGTTTTTGCAGAAGCTGCTCATCGAGAAGTACGGCGTGGAGTTTGTGCCCGATTCGGAGGTTGATCCGGCGCAGCTCTCGTCGGACTGGGTGATCGACTGTCGTGGCTACGAAGCGCGCGATGTGCTTCCTGACTTGCGCGGGGTCAAAGGAGAGATGTTGATCTTGCGGACCCGCGAGATCTCGCTTGCGCGTCCGATTCGGATGCTGCATCCGAGAATTCCGGTCTACATCGTGCCGCGTTCCGATCATCAATTCATGGTCGGGGCGACGATGATCGAGAGCGGGGATCGCAGTCGGATTTCGGCTCGATCAATGATCGAGCTGCTCAATGCCGCGTACGCGCTGCATCCGGCCTTTGGTGAAGCAGAGATTGTCGAAATCGGAACCGATGTCCGGCCCGCATTTTCCGACAACCTGCCGCGCATTCGCAGACACGGAAAGATCCTGCGACCAAACGGTCTGTATCGTCATGGCTACTTGGCCGCACCGGCGCTCGGCAGGCGCGCGGCAGAGATCATCTGTGATGGGGCGACATTCCCAGAGGTCGAAAGATGAAGCTCATCGTAAACGGAGAGCCGCGTGAGGTGCGCGCGCAGACGCTCACCGAGCTGGTGTCTGAGCTTGGTTACACCGACATGCCGGTGGCGACCGCGGTGAACCTTCAGGTGGTGCGCAAAAAAGATCGCGAGAGTACGCACCTCCACGAAGGTGACAAAGTAGAAGTTCTGGTTCCGATGCAAGGAGGCTAGTCGTGAAAGACGCAGTGTCATTTTACGGAGAGTCTTTCTCCTCGCGACTGCTTCTGGGAACCGCGCAGTATCCTTCACCCGCGGTGCTCGCAGAGGCAATTCGGGCTTCTCGGTCCCAGATCGTGACGGTTTCGCTGCGACGGGAATCGACCGGCGGTGGTGGTGGTCGTGCGTTTTTTGCGATGATTCGCGAGCTGGGGGTCAGAGTCCTTCCCAACACGGCAGGCTGTCACTCAGTTCGGGAAGCGGTGACGACGGCAGAGATGGCACGCGATGTCTTCGAGACCGACTGGGTGAAGCTCGAAGTGATTGGGCACACCGATACGCTGGCCCCAGATGTGTTCGGTCTTGTCGACGCTGCGCGTGAACTGAACAGACAAGGCTTCAAGGTCTTTCCGTACACGACAGAGGATCTTGGGGTCGCAGAAAAACTGCTCGCCGTAGGTTGTGAAGTCCTGATGCCCTGGGGAGCACCGATTGGGAGTGGCAGGGGCCTTAACAATCGGTTTGGACTCAAAGCCATGCGGGCACATTTTCCGTCGGTGCCGCTGGTTGTTGATGCTGGACTTGGGGTTCCCTCACATGCTGCCGATGCAATGGAGCTTGGATACGATGCAGTCCTGCTCAATACCGCGGTGGCCAAGGCGCAGAATCCGGTCCTGATGGCCCAAGCCTTTGCGCTTGCGATTGATGCTGGCAAAATGGCCCACGCAGCGGGTGCAATGGAACCGCGAGAGATGGCTGTTCCGTCGACACCGATGCTCGGCTTGCCCTTTTCGGAGACACAGCGTGCTTGATCCTTTTTATCTCATCGTCGATTCCTATGCGTGGCTTGCGCGGCTGATTCCTATCGGGGTAAGGACGGTTCAGCTTCGCATCAAGAACCAGAGTGAAGCAGAGATTAGGAATCAGACCGAAAAGGCCATCGGGCTGTGCAGAGCGCACGGTGCGACGCTGATTCTGAATGACTACTGGGAGACTGCACTCGCGACGGGCTGCGACTTCATTCACCTTGGGCAAGAGGACATGGAGGGAGCGGACTTTGCGGCGCTGCGTCGCGCCAACGTGCGGATTGGACTGTCGACCCACACACCGGAAGAGCTAGATCGCGCGCTTGCCCACAGTCCCGATTATGTGGCGCTGGGTCCAATCTGGCCGACGCTGCTCAAGCAGATGAAGTACCAGCCGCAAGGTCTATCGCGGATTGCGGAATGGAAAAAGCGCATCGGCGCGCTGCCGCTGGTTGCCATCGGTGGACTGAATCCAGAACGTGCGCCCCTCGTGTTACAAGCGGGTGCCGACAGCGCTTGCGTGGTGACCGACGTGCTCACCCATACAAGTCCCGAGGATCGTACACGCGAGTGGATCGCAGCCACTGCTCCGTATCGCAGGGCATCAGCTCGAACGGAAACTCCGTAGACAGAGCACCTGTCTTCAATATGAAGTATTTAATATGCTTCATATTAAATATGAAGTGTTTCATATGTTTCATATTAGAGCGGTCGGCGAGCGCTGAGGCAGGCGGCGCGAACCGTGAGGGTCAGCGGTCTTCGCAGGGACGGGCGAAGTCCGGTGGGCGGCGACTCGGCTTGGGTGCAGAGCTTCTCAATTTGGTCACGCAGCGAGATGAATACGGCTTGCATGCCACTCGCATCGCGGTCAAACAGAGACTTCCAGGCGAGCAGCGGTCCAAACTCGATGAGCGGCGCGTAGTAGAAATCGACCGCTCCCGCGAACAACAGGGAAAAGGGCGAGATCAGAAGCTCGACTTCCGCGAGCCCTGCGGCTTTGGCCCAGCCACGGAGGGTGTCGACATCCGGCCAGCTCAGAAGGTGTGCCGACAAACGCTGCTGTTCCACTTCGCGGCCCGCAAGCTCTGTTTCGAGCAGCGAATAGAACTCGGCAAACGTTCCGCGCAGAGGCAGCGTCGCGATCACCTGCGCACCGGGTTTGGCCACACGGGTCAGTTCGCGCAGCAAGAGGTGTGGCTGCACCGATTCATAGAGGCCGAGGTTGGACACCACCAGATCAAAGGCCGCTTCATCGAAGGGCAGCTTGGGATCACACGGCTCGCTGCGCAGAAAGACCCGTCGGCTGAGCAGCGGACCCGCTTTTCGTCTGGCCACAGCAAGCATCGGTCCTGATGGATCTACGGCAATGAGCCGCGCTTCCGGACAGCGCCGAAGCAGATCGAGCCCAGGGTCACCCGTGTGACACATCACGTCGAGCAGCGTCGCTTTGCCAGCGAGTGGCGCCACTTGACTGAGCAAGAGCTTGCCAAACGGCTGGGTCCAAACCGGCGCAATGTCGGAATCATAGACATCCGCCAGCCGCGAATCGCGACGGAACTTGTTCGGTTGTGGCGGCGGTGGAGGTGGGGCTTGCGGCCGAAGCACAGGCCCAGATGCGCCGGGCATGCCCGAGATGGTCGACATGGCGCGGACTATACCGCGCCACTTTTGTAAGGGAAAAAACTACGGGGTGATTTGGCTGAGTTCGTTAAAGCGCAGCGTGGTCAGTGCATCGGCGTTGCGGTCGTAGACCACGTCCGACACCCACCACTTGCCGCCGAACTTGAACAGCTGCGGGTAATAGCCACGGTTTAGCCCGGCCTCGGCTCCGACGGTCTTGTGGCTCCAGGTCATCGCCTTGGTCGCGATCTCTAGCGTGCCGGCCGTCGAGTCCTGATAGGCGATGATCGGACCGCTGTCGCCGATAACGACGGTCGCACCCGCACCGACCGCGTGAACGTCCGGCGTCGGCATCGTGCGGTTGCCGTCATCGACCAGCTCGGCCTTCGCAATGGTCATGCCTTTGGCGGTCTTGTAGTACAGGCGTCCGTCCGCGTCGCTGTAGGCGACATGAAGCGTGCCGTCGCTGGCGACCGTGGCCCCAACGTGTCGTCCAGTGTCGACCTTGCCATCACCACCATCGAGCGTCGTGACTTTCCAGTCAGTGCCCGTCGCCATCTTCAGCGCGCCCGTCGCCCGGTTGTAGAACACGACGAATCGGGTGTCCTGGTTCTGGACCAGACGCGCAAACAGTCCGGTGCCCTGCGGTAGGTCAGCCGCCGGGGTTCCAAGCGCATCGATACACTTGGCAGCGACGCAGGCCAGGCCGCTCTTGCAGCTCGGCGTGCAGGTGGACTCGGTCTTCTTGCAGAGGGTCTTGTTGCGATCTTTGACAGCTGGATCGGCGTAGACGCAGGCCTCGCCAGTGCCACACAGACCGGCGCACGACACCTGCACTTCCTCGACGACCTTCTTGGTGAAGTCCGACGGGCCTTGCGGCGACGCGCTGCTGCCTGTGGCCACAACCATCTGCGCAAAGACCTTGCCGTCGGCCTTCTTGTTGCCACCGACCATGTACGCAATGGTTGGGACATCACTTCCGTCGAGGACAAGCTGGGTGAACGCCCCGATTCCCCGGCCTTCGCTCTCGCTGGTGACGGCAAAGGTGCTCCATTTGTCTTCCTTGCGGACCGCAAGCTTCACCGCGTTGTTGGTCACATCTTGGTAGGCGACGACGGGATTGCCGCTCTGGTTGAGCTGCATCGAGGTAAAGCGTCCGACGTCATCCGCCGCATCGGCATAGCCGGAGCGATACGCCGACGGATCCATGGTGTCGGGATCTCCCGTCGGCAAGCCATCGACCGGTAGCCAGCTCGACTGGTTGCTCGGCGTCGCCATTTCGGTGAACGCCAGATCGCCAAACGTCGAGTTGTAGGCGCTGATGTAGAGCTTGTTTCCCG
>CAYTGC010000052.1:0-24866 GCA_964437195.1 uncultured Myxococcales bacterium
GATGTGTCATCACCCCACAGCCCCACGACGACGGCACGACTCGGTCCTCCTGCCCTGAAGTTTTCGCTGAACACGGTCTTCAGGGTCTTGCCGCCCAAGAGCCCCTGCTGGAAACACTGGCCCACCGCTGGGACTCCCTTGCAGCCGCGCACCGTCGTACCGGGCAGATTCACAAACGCCATCGTCTTGGCATTCGCGTTGAGGGAAGGATCCACAGAGCCGCCCGCATCCTCGTTGAAAGGGTTGGCATCCGTCCAGTACGTGCTGTTGAAACCAAGCACGCCGTCATTTTTGAAACGCATCGCCAGCGTCCAGCCACCTCCGTTGAAGGTCATGTCACACCAGACTTGGTACGCGGCTGTCGAATCCGGTTTGATGTAGTAGGGACCATCTTTCGAGGTCGGAGCCTTGAGGATCCAGTCTTGGCAGGAGACAAGTGATATGCAGCTCACGACGATGCCGCTTACCCCTCCAATGGGAATGGTTCCCGTACCCGCAGCGACCGAGCAGATCTGAGCCATCGGCTGCGTCTTCACGGTCACTGCATACTTGGCGCCCGTTGATCCTGGCGTCGTGAACTGGAACGCACCGTCGGCACCGACCGTGAGATCGTCACCACCGTTGTTTTGAAGCACCAGGGTTCCGCTGAGTCCGGTAACGGTGCCTCCTAGAGAGAAGGGTTTCGAGCTGCATAGGACGGACACGCCGAACACATTCACGTTGTCCACCGTTCCGCTTCCCGACATCACGGTGCAGGTCTGGAACGCCGGATGTGCTTTGACTGCGACCGTGTACGGAGATCCACTGGCCAGCCTCGTTGCAAACGAGAAGGAACCGGCAGCAACAATCGGCAGCGTTTCGGTGTCGTTCAGCGACAACACCAGGCCTGGTCCGATGAGGCCACTGATGTTGCCGCCAAGGGTGAAGCCGACTGCCGTTCGGTCGGTCATTTGGCCTGGATTTGATGAAGGCGTGCAGGCCTGCACAATCCCAAGGGTGCTGGTGATGGAGACGATCAGCGCTCCGAGTTTGCGGTTCATGGTTGTGCTCCCAGTCCGACCGGTGTTGGCAGCTATTCGATGCGAATCTAACGGACCCAGAGCGTTCCTTGGGTGCAGTTGCGACCGCAGCCGCCGCTCTGCCAGAACGAAGCGCCCGCGCCGCATGCCCGCGCCATGTCACTGCATGCAAACAGACCGAATCCCCAGGCAGAGTCCGTGGTCGCACAGTCGTTCTCGTTGTTGCCGATCAGTCCGAAGCGCGCTCCTGAGAACGTTCCGGGGCCCGAATAAGCGCTGTAGTTGTTGATTCCGGTTCCGTTGCAGTACGGCTGCGAGGTGTCATCGCCCCACAGGGAAACGACGAGCGCGCGGCTTGGTCCACCGGCCTTGAAGTTTTCGGTGAACACGGTGCGCAGGCTCTTGTTGCCGCCGAGCGCCTGCTGGAAGCACTGGTTTGGACCCGGAACGCCCTTGCAGCCGCGCATCGTCGCACCGACCAAGTTCACAAATGCCATCGTCTTGGCATTCGCATTGAGCGCCGGATCAACGGATCCACCCGCATCCTCGTTCAGGGTCTTGGTGTCCGTCCAGAACGCGCTGGAGTATCCAAGCACACCGTCATTCTTAAATCGCATCGCGAGGGTCCAGCCGCCACCGTCGGTGGTCATGTCACACCAGACTTGGTAGGCCGTCGTCGAGTCTGGGTTTATGTAGTACGGACCATCTTTTGACGTCGGCACCTTGGTCAGCCAGTCCTGACACGACAGCGGTGTTCCGCAGTTTACGCTGATGTTGTTCACTGCTCCGTTGGAGATGGTTCCTGATCCGGCAGTGACCGCACAGAGCTGAGTGGTCGGCTGGGTCTTCACAGTGACTGCGTAGTTTCCGCCCACGGCCACCGGAGTTGTGAACTGGAACGTGCCATCGGCATTCACCGTGAGATCATCCCCACCGTTGTTTTGGAGAACCAGGGTTCCGCTAAGTCCAGCGACTGTGCCGCCAACCGTGTATGTGTTGGTGTTACACATGACAGACACGCTGGTCACATTTGCGTTGGCCACCGTTCCGCTTCCGGACGTGACCGTGCAGGTCTGATTCACCGGCTGCGTCTTCACGGACACGGTGTACTGCGAGCCAGACTTGATCTTGGTCGCGAACGTGAAGGCTCCCGCCGCCGAGACGGAAAGACTCTCGGTGCCATTGAGCGAGAGCTGAAGTCCGGTTCCGCTGACGCCAGCGACGCTTCCACCGACAGTGTAGCTTGGCACCACCGGGTCAGGCATCTGCCCGGTGTCTGTGGATGGAGAGCAAGCCAACAAGATTCCGAAAGTACTGCTGGATGCGATAAGAAGAGCGCCGAGTTTCTTGTTCATGATCGTACTCCGATTCGATTGTGTGCGTTCAATGCTCGACAACATGGGCTTTGGGGGAAGCTCGATGCGTCGATGCGTGCCAATGCGAGCGCACCCCCGTGCGCCCACTGCTGACACCAAATTGCGACCATCATAAATCCGTCCGCTGGCACATGCACGCACTGATTGCGGAACGCGGGAAGGCCAGGCAGGTCCCGACTGGTGGGAAATAAAGTGCGTGATAAGACTCACTTTGCTGCCGCGTTCGTTCCGCCGCAGCGTCGTTTTAGGTGTCGTGATCTGGCGCTACGGATGACGTTCGATGAACTGGAGGACTTCGGACAAGGCGCGGTCTTCTGTTCGCGAAAGGTGCATCACCAGGTCCATGTGATCTTCGCCTGGTATTTCCACGGATCGCGCATCACCACCTGCGCTGCGCAGCGCTTCAGACATCCTCCTGTGCTGACCCAAGAGGGCTGGAGATTCGCCTGTCCCGACGACAATGAGCATGGGGGGATGATCGGAGCGGACATGAAGCAGAGAGGAGAATCGTTTCAGACCGTTGTCGTCTTTCACGGACCGGCGCACCCGATCAGCAAGTACAGACTCGACTCCTGTCACGAGGTCCGCAAGGTCGTAGGCTGCTGCCAAGCAGACGAAGCCGCGCACCTGATCTTGTTTGATACCAACTTGCTCGAGGTACTGCGGATGAACCGCAAGCAGAGAGGTCATTGTCCCTCCCGCCGAGTGTCCCATGATGTAGATCCGCTTTGGATCACCGCCGTGTTGACCGATGTTGTCGATCACATAGCGGACCGCTCGCGATACATCTTCCAGTGCATCGGGAATCGACTCAGCGTCAGGAAACTGTCGATAGCTGATCACCGCCGTGGCGACTCCGCGATTGGCAAATGCGACACCGACAGCGCCATGCAGTCCGGTGAAAAACTGAAGGGTCCGCCGATCCATCGGACGCCAGAATCCGCCGTGTACAAACACCACCACCGGCCACTGTCCTGATCCGGCGGTGGGAAGGTACAGATCCAGCTGATGCTTCGGATGGCTACTTCCAGCAACATATCGCTGATCCTCGATGATGCGCACGCCTCCGCGGTGAAAGTAGTAGTTCCGCCAAGACGGGGCGAAGCAGAAAATCCCAAGGACCAGCAATCCCAGACCGACAGAGAGCCACGCAAGGACTTTTCTTCGCCGCGACATCGTCATCAGTCTACCAGTATCACGTCGCTTCTGCCTCGCCCAGTCGAAGCTCTCAGTCTGTATCCAGAACAATTGGGTCTTGGGCCAGTTTGGTTGGGACGATTTGCCAAGCTGTCCTATTTTGCCCCAGTAGGTCGGTGTCGTTTGGGCGCACGGCATCCGACGGATTTTCTCAGGTTGTGCAGTCGCATCGGGATCTCGGCATTCCCTTTGCTCGATGATTGTTCGACACTCTCCATGTTGGACCAAGAGCTCCTCGCCATGGCCGCTGGTCCAGGTGGAGAGTGTCACTTTTTTGTCTGATGAGATACTCTCCTATCGTGATCAGAAAGAAGGTTCTCCATGCACGTTGAGACAGCGTTTGTGACGCTGTTCTCCATTGCTACGGCGGTCGCCCTCATTGCGCGCTGGAGCAAGATTCCGTATACCGTGGCGCTGGTCGTTGCTGGGCTCGTGCTGGGCTCTGTCCACGCCATGGAACCGCCGCATCTGACCAAAGAGCTGCTGTACGCGCTGTTTCTTCCGGGTCTGGTCTTCGAGGCGGCGTTTCACCTCGACGCGCAGAAGTTCTGGCAGAACAAGCTCGCCATTCATGTTCTGGCTGTGCCTGGGGTTGCGGCGGCCATCGGATTGACCGCTCTGCTTCTGCAACCTGTTGCAGCTGCGCTGCACATCGTCCACGGATTCGGACTGAGTCATGCGCTCGTCTTTGCGTCATTGATTGCGGCCACCGATCCCATCGCAGTGGTGGCGCTGTTCAAGTCGCTTGGGGCCCCCAAACGTCTTGCCATCCTGGTGGAAGGAGAGAGTCTTCTCAACGATGGCACAGCGGTCGTTTTCTTTACCTTGATATTCGGGGCAGTCTCGGGAGCAAGTGGCTCCTTTTCGGTCCTTGGCGCACTGCTGGATTTCGTCCGAGTGGTTGGTCTGGGAACACTGATCGGTGTAACGGTTGGTTATCTTGCATCAAAGCTGACCCAGCGCGTCGATGATCCCATGATCGAGATCACGCTGACGACGATTGCTGCGTACGGCAGCTTTCTGTTTGCCGAGCACTTCCATCTTTCCGGGGTTATCGCGACTGTTGGGGCAGGAATGCTGTGCGGGAACTACGGAGCCCGCACCGGAATGAGTCCATCCACCCGCATTGCCGTCGAGTCCTTCTGGGAGTACGTGGCGTTTGCGCTAAACTCGATCGTGTTCCTGCTCATCGGCTTCGAGGTGCATCTGGAAGCGCTCGCTCGGTTCTGGAAGCCGATTCTGGTCGCCTACCTTGCGGTGACAATTGGACGCGCCGCCCTCTTGTATCTTGTGACGTTTCTGCTTCGGCGTACCAAGGAAACGGTTCCGTGGTCGTGGAGCGCGGTGATGACCTGGGGCGGGCTAAGAGGCAGTCTGTCGATGGTTCTCGTGCTCGCGCTGCCGAGGGATTATCCGCACCGCGAACTCCTTGTCACGATGACCTTCGGAGTCGTCATTCTGTCCATCCTTGTGCAAGGACTTAGCATGGGTACGCTGCTGCGCAAGCTAGGACTTATTGGGTCACATCCAGAGCGGGAAGGCTACGAGCGAGAGCGCGGTATGATGCGAGCAAAGGCTGCTGCTTTGGCGACACTCGATGGACTGGTGGCAGACGGTGCCGTAGCCAGGGAAGTCGTGGATCGGATACGCGCAGAGTACGCGGGTGCGATTGCGGATGCCGAGCAGCGGATCAGGGACTTGCACCTCCAGGCCGATGAGCTTCGCTCCGAAGAGGAGCTTACGACCCGACGACATCTGTTGCTCTGCGAAAAAGACTCCATCCGGGTGGCGCTGCACAAAGGCTATCTTGGGCAGGAAGTACACGATCAGCTGATACAGGATGTCGACGCGAGACTGCTTCAGCTGGAGACCGATCCAGAGTAGGTGTTCCGGGAAACGGCTTCTGTCTTTGCCAGCCGGGCCATCCAGTACATCCAGACTGCGCAAGAGGTTGAAAAGAAGAGCAGAGATACCCAGACGCCAAAGGAGTCGCTCTGTTCCATCACCAAGACCGTCGCAAAGATCGAGGTTCCTGACCACACAACGTTCAACAGAACCGTGGTGTGGATCATCGAGTGATGCGATCGGCTTGCGAAGAGAGACAGGGCGCCGATTCCGAGCATGCTTGCGCCAAGCAGCCGTTCCGCAAAAGACTCGCTGACTGAAAAGCCAAGAAAGCTCATTGTCTCCGACGGCTCGAGGACGAGCGGAGCTGCGCCGCAGACGAGGCAGAGAAAGAACAGGACGAGCCACTGCCGAAGTGCAAGCGGAACCATCGGGCAAAACCTCGAAAAAGGGAGACTCCCTAGGCGAACCGCGGTGCAGAAAAGGAGACCCGTCATTCCCTGCACCACCTAGGGAATCTCTTCCCAAAAGCGGTGCAACGGCCATGCCACACAGTCGAACATCCCGGCAGTGGTAGTTTCGTCAGTGACTCTGGAGAGGCCCGCGCATTTTTGCGACATATTGACAGGATTCCCCAGCCGACTTGGTTTTTCGACAGGCCGCTGCGGAGACTAGCCAGTGGTCACCAGCGCATAGCCAATGGCAACGGCCTCAATGACCGCGAAGGACAGCAGACCAACGGGCAAAAAGTCGAAGAAGCCGAATCGCAGCGGCAGTCCACCTTCATCGCGCAGACCGGCTCTCTCGGTGAGTGTCTGCAGCAGGGGCCCCGAGGTTGCCGCCGTGAGAAGAAAGGAACTGCCCGCGCAGACGGACAAGGCAAGCCCCACGAACACCGCATGAGGGGGAAACTGTCGGGCCAACACATCGGCCACTTCCAGCAGCGCAGCCATGCTGGGACCGGCAGAAAACAGCCCGGTTGTGATGCCAGAGAGCAGCAGGAACAGCACGAGCTGACCGCGCGGTGACAGCGGCAGATCAGACAGCCTATGCGCCAGAAGTGAAAAGAGTCCTGTCCGTCGCACCGCACCGACCATCACAAACAGTCCAAGCAGAAACAGTGCGGCTTCAAAATCAACGCGTGTACGCAGCAGACGTTCGCCCAAGCTGGCACGCCAAAGCAGCGCCATGCAGACACCGATCCAGCAGATGGTATCTGGCGTGATTCCGCTCCGCTGCGGCACAAGCAGCCAGGCCAAGAGCATCAGGCCAAGCCACGACAGCGAGGGTACCGCGAGATGCCAGTCGAGACGTACGTTTCGATAGAGCTTGCGAATGACGCCGACAGAGATCTGTTCCGACAGCGCGCTCGAAGTAAGCTTCGCGGTCGGGCGCACCACCCACATGACCACGATCAAAAGAATCGTCAGCGCAACTGCGGTGGTCGGGGCGGCAAAGCGAAGATAACTGGCGAAGTCCATGCGGCCTCTGCCAAGCAGCAGGATCGCGGGAAAATCACCGATAGGAGTCGCTGCTCCGCCGAGATTGCACGCGACCAGGAGCACTCCAAGCAGCCAAGAAAGATAGCGCTGACCTACGCCCATGAGCTTGAGCAAAATGAGCAAAATGGGAAGGACAAGCAGCAGTGCGGTGAGGTTGTTGACGAGGCCGCTCACCACGTACATTCCTATCGCGAAATAGAGCAAGAGTCGCCGCGGGCTCGCATGACTTGCCTCGGCGGACCACAGGGATAGAAGACCAAACAGTCGCGATGTTACAAGCAGCTCGGAGAGCAGACCTAGACCGACCAAGATCACCAGAACATCCCACGGAACTTCGGACAGGAGCTGCCCTGTGGTTGCGCCTCCCATCAGGGTAGACAAAAGACAAGTGAGACCCGCAAACGCCGTCACGATCAGCAGTCGAAACTGCGGTCGAAGCGCTTGGATCACGAGCGCCACAATCAGTACGGAACAGAGCACCACTTGAGAGGGATTCATACTACCTCCGAGAAGTCGGCAAGCGAGGTCTCTACGAGCCAGCGTGGATACACAAACAGTGACGACCGGAGCACATTCCATCCGATGATGCTGCGAAACTGGGTCTGGATGTCACGGCCAATCAGGCGCAGCCACGCGGGTCGAACGTGAGCGATGTGCCCATCATGTCCGTACAAGAATGTGATCAGTCCGCTGCGACTACCGGCCCACTCAGACACCGCCGCAAGATCCACCAAAGAGACCTGTTGTGGGTAGTTGGCGACGGTCCTTTCCCAGTCCACTTCGATCAGGCTGTGGCGCAGCAGACCGATTTTGATGTTGGGAAGGAACGGCAGAATCGCATCAAGATAATCTGCTTCGGTACCCACGATTAGGAGCTTGCTCAGCCCCTCGCATGCCGAAAAAACGGGCTCCACAATGACAGAGGGAGCACGGTTTCCGTCGAGCCACTCGGCAGCGACCGCATCCAGTACTGGATAGGTACGACCTAGCTCATCTCGCAGCCGCGCGACCAGCGGGTCACCTCCTTCTGCCGCGACTGCTCGTACGAACAACCAGGACGTGGAACAGAAACCCAGTTCGCCCATTGCAACGGCGAACGCTTGACCCATTCCTTTCGGGAGTTGGCTCATGCTTTGTCCGATGGAAATGAAGCCAAGATTCGTTCAAGTACGTTGACCATCAGGGCGTTGGCAAGTGCGTGTTGCGGAGGACCATCGACCAGACAATCGACCATCGCTGCGACGCTCTGTTCGTTTGCACCATCCAGCAGATGGAGGACACCTGGTGACAAGCAGAGAGGGTAGTATCTCTCTTCGGAAGACTCGGCCAGGTGTGGAGGCAGCCGGATTGGGACGGGCACGGCGCTGGTCTGCTCACATACCGGAGCATTCCTATTCTCTTGCGTTGGGAGTTTCTCAAGTACCTTGGCAAGCAGCGCAAGCAGAACGAAGTTGGCTCCTCGATGGTGAGAAGGACCGCTATCGAGCAGACATCGCGCCAGGTACTTTCGATCGGCTTCTCGTGGAACAAAGTGTTTCAGCAGTTCTTCGATCGGCCCTGTGCGGACGAACGCAAGCATCGCAGACGTGGAGAGCAGATGACGGGGTACAGGCGGCATGACCCACTCCTTTTTGGGGAAGGCGGTACCAAGCGGATTCCCTGACATCCCCTCACCGCTTGGTAGACACCTCCGGCAGGATGCAACCGACGCGCCAATTGCTCGCAGCGAGCATGCTGCGCGGTGGCATCCGGGTTTTGTGGACCGACCGCGCCATTTGTCGCCATTCATCGACGCAACGGGCTGGATGTTCACTTTTGCCACACTTTGGCAGAAGTCCCCAGCAGCCATGGTCGCTAGGTTTCGATCACCTCAACCCGATCGGTGTCTTTGGCGCCTTCCGTGATGTGGAGGAGGCTCGTCAGCAAGTCTCCGAAAACTTGTCCCAAGGTCTGCGGTTCATTCGAGAGCCAGGGCAGCGTCAGATCGGGACCAACCACCTGCGTGGGGGGACCGAGTGGCAGCGCCTGCTCGAACGAGAGCACTGCGCGTGTACGAGCGCTGAGCGCCAAATCTGCGATGGGACGCTGGAGGAGATCTTGGGCGATGTGCATCTCCTCGCGCAGCTTCGTCGCGGAGACGAAGGTCTGGAGTCCGGCGAGACTTCCAGAGATCTTGTAGGTTTCCGAAAACCTGGTGGTGATTTGTCCCTGTTCACAGTGGTGTAGGATGTTGTCGCGAAGCAGGGCGTAGTGGATCCATGGATACTCACAAGATCCGGATGGCCCGAGAAAAGAGATGCTCATGGGTAGCTCCTTGATCTAGACGGCAACCGGGGCTCTTGAGGGACTCTGCGGGGCGACGAGCGTGCAGGCTGGGTAGGACGAGCCAAGATTGCTCTGCGGTTGCTCTCACATTCATGCAGAGATCAGGCCAATCGACTCCACGTTGAGAAGTCCAGTGTCGGTGCGCTTGGCATGGAGAATGCTGTTTGGTGGTTCTCTGCTGTCCGTTCTCAGCGACGTCTCATCTTTCGATCGTGAACCAATGGGAGCTGTGTGATGAGGAACCTACTTTCGTGCCGGGGCCGCGCACTCTGTCTTGAGTGGTTGCGGAAGTCCCCGCTACTGGCCTTCGATTTTGACGGCACGCTTGCTCCCATCGTCTCGGATCCGTCTGCTGCGGCGCTTGCCGACACAACCCGGTCTCTGCTTGCTCAGCTGGCCCAGGTTCGGTGCTGCATCGTGGTATCTGGGCGATCGCGTGAAGACGCAAAGCGGCGACTCGGTGGGATTCCCCTGGCTGAAGTGATTGGCAATCATGGGAGTGAGCCGTGGCTTTCATCCGATGTCTTGGTGAAGGAAGTCGCTGCTCGACGGGAGCCGCTCCGCGCCATGCTGGCCAAATTTTCCGGGGTCGTCATTGAGGACAAGGGTATGTCTATAACGATTCATTACCGACATGCAACTGACCGGCGCAGAGTTATTCATGCGACATATGCTGCCGCGCAAGCACTGGAATTTGGACATGTCATTGCGGGGAAATACGTCATTAATCTGATTCCCAAGGGTGGCATGACCAAGGGAACTGGCCTCATGCGGGCGATGCGAGAGCTACATCGTTCAAGCGTAATTTATGTTGGTGATGATGTTACCGACGAGAGCGTGTTCAAATTGTCAGACGAGAGCGAGATTCTGGGGATAAGAGTTGGACATCAGCGCCGATCGGCTGCTTCGCTGTATATTAGAAAACAAAGCGATATTGATAGTGTACTTGGATTGCTGTTGTGTGAGTAACGATATGCCATTTCAAGAGATGTCGCGCTGACTGATTCGATGCTGTGAGTTTGTCCCAATTCTCTCCTCGAGAGATCGGAAATGCGCTAGTGGCATATTTGTTGCTGTCTGCCTGGTATGCGTCGGACTTGGAAATTTCTGCTTGCTCTGCTCGTGGGTCTCGCTCTGCTAACGTGGTCCGCTGACGAGCTGATGCAGCGCACACTTTGGCATTGGACAGAGCGTGATCTGCAGCTTCGTGGCGACCTGGCGCTCCGTGGCGCGCGCCGCAGTCTGCTTGCTGCGTGGCAAGCGCGAAACTTTCAGAACATTCGCGATGCACTCAGCGAGCTGACGCGTGATGAGCGACTCCTTGCTGCTGCGGCTTGTGGTTTGCCGTCGGACGTACATGTGCAGACAGAGGAACTCCCTCCGCAGCTATCATGCAAGAACCTTCTTCCCAAGCTCGCTCAAAGCCCGACTCCTTTTCGCGAAGTCGTGCCGCTTGAGAGTGGTCGGGTTCATCTTACGGCACTGCCCTTGTGGAATGAAGGAGAACAGCTCGGCATCGTTCTGCTTGTCCATGACCTCAGCTTTCTCGATAGGAGAGAAGTGGCGTCACGACGATTCCTCCTGCTTATCTCGGCGCTGCTGGCGGTCTCTGCTTCCTTGCTGACCCTCCTGACCGCGCGAGGACTGTGGCGAAAGTGGACGGAATCGCTGCGTGCACAGCTACGAGGAACGGCTGCGGATTCAGAGTTTGCCCCGGTGGCTGCGGACGTTCGTGAGCTGGTTGGTCAGCTTTTGCGCGAACGAGAACAGGGAGAGAGGGAAGGGCGATGGAGTCCACAGCGCCTGAAACAGATTCTGACCGATACCCTTCATGGTGAGCGGGTGCTGCTCCTGGCGAACAGAGAGCCCTACATTCACAACCGAACAGACGATGGACAGATCCAAGTCTTGCATCCGGCCAGCGGGCTTGTGACTGCGCTAGAGCCCGTGATGCGCGCCTGTTCAGGAGTCTGGATCGCGCATGGTTCGGGCTCCGCAGATCGCGAGACCGCCGACGACAAGGGACGGCTGATGGTTCCCCCTTCAGCGCCCTCCTACTGGCTCAAGCGAGTGTGGCTGAGTGCTTCCGAAGAACAGGGCTACTACTTTGGTTTTGCCAACGAAGGTCTGTGGGCGCTGTGTCACTTGGCGCACAACCGGCCCGAGTTCCGCGGCTCCGACTTTGCATCGTATCTCGAAGTCAACGAACGCTTCGCCGCAGCGGTCTGTGAGGAAGCAGCGTGCGAAGATCCCCTGATCTTGGTACAAGACTATCACTTCGCACTGGCCCCGGCGATGATTCGCCGTCGACTCCCACGGGCCACCATCATCACGTTTTGGCACATTCCGTGGCCCAACGCCGAGCGGTTCGGAATCTGTCCGTGGCATCGAGAGATTCTGTCTGGCCTTCTGGGGAGCAGCATTGTTGGATTTCACACCCAGGCGCACTGCAACAACTTCCTACAGGCAGTGGACCGATTCCTGGAAGCGCGCATCGATCGGGAAAACGATGCAGTCGTTCGGAATGGGAAGACGTCGCTGGTGCGTCCGTATCCGATCTCCATCGCGTGGCCGAATCCGTGGGTGGAACAGGCTCCCGAAGTCGCAGACTGTCACGCCAGCGTGAGACGGGAACTCTGTCTACCGGATGATGCGCTGATTGGGCTTGGCGTCGATCGGATTGACTATACCAAAGGAATAGAGGAGCGACTGCTCGCAGTGGAAGCGCTGCTTTCCGCATACCCCGCGTTTGTTGGCAGATTCGTCTTCGTTCAGCTTGGTGCGCCGAGTCGCACGGTCATTCCTCGCTATCGAGCACTCAATGAGCGACTCGATGAGCTGGCACTGCGGATCAACCAGAAGTTTCAGCGTGCCCAGTATCAGCCGATTGTATTTGCGCGAGCACATCACGAGCCGGCGACGGTATTTCGCTACTATCGGGCCGCAGAGTTCTGCTATGTGAGCAGCCTGCACGATGGCATGAACCTGGTTGCCAAAGAGTTTGTGGCAGCGCGCGATGACGAACAGGGGGTCTTGATCCTAAGTCAGTTCACAGGTGCTGCGCGAGAGCTAACGGATGCCCTGATCGTCAATCCGTACGACATCACCCAGACGCAGGAGGCGATGCACAATGCGCTCACGATGCCCGCAGAACTCCAGCGAGCGCGGATGCGTGCGATGCGATCGCTGGTCGCGGAGTTCAACGTGTACCGCTGGGCTGGGCGGATGCTCCTTGATGCGGGCCGCTTACGCGAGCGGGAACGTCTGAACCAGAGACTGCATTTGTCCGAATCCGAGGAGCATCCACTGTCGGCTGTCCGGCCAAGTGATCACTTCGATGTCACAGACAGCGCCCAGGCGGGATTCCTTGGGACCAAAGTCCGGACTTGGAATCGGCAGTCTGGGTAGCTTCGCTCCGATAGGAGTGGTTACGGCGCGGCAGTCTCTTGGCGGTCAGGAGTCGCTGCACTGCCGCTCGTTCCGAGGAGCACACCCAACGCACAGGCCGCGAGCAGAATGATCGAAATGACCGCAATCTGTCGATAGTAGGCCCGCCGATGTGCGGCTGCTTGTGGATCGAGGGCCAGGTTGCCCACCCTCGCCGCTCTGCTACTGTCCGCAGCGCGACCGGAGGATTTTAGATCCTCTGCAGCAGGGGCCGTTACGTGGGGTGCCAGCACTGGCTGCGCGGGTCGAACGTGTGGCGCGGTTCCTGGACGAATCAGTACCGCGGGCTGCGCGTGCTGTGCAACAGGCTCGGCGCGTGTAATGACCGTCGGCGTTTCCGATAGCTGTGGGGGCGCATGCACCGCGATCGGCTCCACCCGCACGGGCAGCTCGACGGACAGCCAGGGACCCCCTTCTCCGCCGAGCTGAAAGCGCATTCCCGATTGCAGCGGAATGTGCCCATGTACTGGCTGACCTCCTTCCCTGAATGTCCCATTGGCGCTGTTGAGATCGACCAGGAACACGCCGTCTTCCCGCACCTCAATGCGAGCGTGCGTACGTCCGACCAGCCGTTCGCGGTCCGGATCAAACCGGACGTTGCAGATCCGTTCGCGGCCCAAAAGCAGCGCGCCGGGCGCGGAAGGAAGCGCTGGCACTCCTGTCTCCGTTTTCCGAAAGTCTTGAGCAAGCGAGCGATGCGCTTCGCGATGGAGACGCTGTCCGTGCTCGCAGCCTGATTCGTGATGCGTCGTTCGGGCTCGCTGACCTCCGTGATCTGTTCGAAACCGCAGCGTAGGGCATGCGGTCCATAGAGTACCGGACACCCACATGGAGCAGCCTGGGGCATGGTCTGTGGTTCTCATCTGTCGATGAATTTGTCTGCATGAATTTGTCTGCATGAATTTGTCTGCATGAATTTGTCTGGAGAAATGGTCGCGATATCTTGTCCTCATGATCTCCGAAACCGGTCCCGGGTTGCCTTGGCACGAGCTGTTTGCCTCTCTCATCGCGGAACGACTGCACGCGCCGTTTGTGCTTTTGTCTGGTGGTGAGTATCCCTGCGTCCTCGCGAAAGGAATCCGGCTGGTTCTCGAGGACGGTCAGGTGGTTCTTGAAGGTGAGGAGTCCGATGCCGAGTCAGAGGAAGTCTTTGCGCCGCTGTATCGTGATGCGCCCGTTCTCAAGCGGCTTTACGACACCTGCCAGGCCTTGTTTCTATCGGTGGATCGCCCTGACGGAACCAAAATGACGCTGTCTGTGGCCCGGCCTCAAGAGGGTCCGATCTACGATTTTGACTGCGGGCTGCGGCTGACTCTCAAGCTGGTGCTGCACGGTTCCAACGGCGATGTAGAGGACCTTCTGTTCAGTGAGCGCCTAGTGGCCACCTCTGCGTGGCTTACGAGCGTAGACTGGGCAACGCGGTTTGCGACATGGAAGGACGGGGTTTGCGAGGCCCTCCGGCACGCCGACATTGCCGACTGTACCGAGCGCATCGCATCGCCTGAAGAAGAGCCAGAACAGGCCATTCCTGACTGGGACGACGACTGGGACGAAGGCTGGGAGGAATATGCGAGCCTCCTTGGACTGGGTGAGGAAGCATTTGCGGAACAGGTGGCAGCCGCAGGTCAGCGTGCCCAGACGATTTTCAAGCAGGTGGAAGCCAGATATCGGGCGATCTATCATCTGAAGCTGCCGAAGGGAATCCAGCGGCTGGCCGGTCTTGTGTTCGCGCTGGGACAGCTTCCCTCTGATCCGCCAGAGTATTGGCTGGGCCAGAGTTCGGACCCGTGGTCTCGCGGATCGTGCTGGCTGGATCAAGCGCTGGGAATGCGACCTGCGGGAATCTTGGAGTGGTTTGCGCCACGCGGGCTTGATCGAAAGACTGTCCGGCTGGAGCATCTGTTCGATCCGTCTCTGTTCACGGGAAAGGAGGGGCCGCTCGATGCTCGTTTGGACATGCGGTTCCGGCGTGATGCGCCAAACTTTGTGACCTTTGCCGCCGGGGACTCGGATGGGAGTCACTGGGGATTCTGGTATGACAGCCCAGACTACTTTCCGCTGATCGCGCACAACTGGGCGCGCGACAGTGCAGAGACCGGAATCTCCGCAGAGACGGTGGACGAGCTGCTTACGCAGCGACTCCATGAGACCAGACAGCGAATGTTCGAGCAGCTTGAGGAAGAAGACGAGCGTCCCTATGCACTCAGGACGCTGCGCGCGGGACTCGTGGTTCGGAAGATGCTGGATCTGCTCTGCCCGGAAACGGACGAAGACGAACCGCTCTGTCCTTGGCCGCGCACATTGGGGGCCCCGATTGGGAGTCCTTCTTTGGCACTCCCTCCCGGCAGTGGCGACGTTCCGGATTCCGTTCCCGGGTTTGGACCCTGGCGTGAGAGTGTCCCAGCAGCCGATGAGATAAGCGCGTGGATCACAGCGGCTGGCAAGAGCCTCGAAGAAGGTCATCCTGCCTACGCCTACGCGCTCGGTCTTTACCTGCACTGGTTGGATTCGGACGAGGTTCGGTCCGACGCAGGGACGCTGCTACGTCGTGCGCTTTCGGCGATGGATTTTCTTCCACTCAAAGAGATTCTGGATTTGCATCTGGCGTATCGCGACCTGCCAAGCGTCGCGATTTTTGCGCAAGAGGAATCAAAAGAGTAGGAGGTCGGCGGTACGTTAGGAGAGGCGGCAGTCTGGCTGCTTGCGGCCCGTCTTGGTCATGACGATGTGCCACAGCTGTCCGTCGCGGGCGAGCGAGCTACCAGCCGCCGACAGCAGATACCACTGCCACATCAAATAGAAGCGCCGGTCATACTTCTTTTGATCCAGCTTGTGATAGCCGTTCTTGAAGTTCTCCCACCACGCCATCAGCGTGTGATAGTAGTCCGGCCCAAAGTTGTGCCAGTCTTCCATCACAAACAGTCCTTCCATCGCTTTTCCGAGCTGAGCGATCGACGGTGCGGCTGCATTTGGGAAGATGTACTTTTCGATGAACGGAACGCCGTGCAGCATGCTCTCGTTGTTGCCCACGGTATGCAGAAGGGCAACACCGTCTGGCTTCAGGTTGCGATGCACAACTTCCATCAGCTTGCGGTGATTCTTGTGTCCGATGTGTTCAAGTAGTCCAATCGACCACACCCGATCGAACTGACCGTAGACATCGCGGTAGTCCTGAAGCCGGAACTCACAGGGGAGGTTTCCGGTCCGCTCGCGCGCCAGCCTGACCTGCTCTTTGGCGATGGTGACACCAACGACTTTTGCGCCGTAACGCTCGGCGGCAAACAGCGCCAGGCCTCCCCAGCCGCAGCCCAGATCCAGCACCGTCATTCCGGGCTTCAGACCCACCTTGCGGCAGATGAGATCGAGCTTGGCTTCCTGCGCTTCTTCGAGATTTTTTGCATTCTTCCAGTACGCGCAGGTGTAGATAAGCCGCGAATCGAGCATCACTTCGTACAGATCGTTGCCGATGTCGTAGTGCTTCTGCGCTACTTCGTAGGCGCGCTCGCGGCTCTGCCGATTGAACAGAATCGCGTGCAGGGTGATGAGCCGCATCCGCCAGTCACCCTTGATCTTCTTGGTCATATCGGCACGGAGGATCTTCTCGAAGAAGAGCTCCATGTGCTCGCAAGTCCACCACTCATCCATGTACGACTCGCCAAGCCCAATCGAGGCTTCGGCGAGGAGGCGTTCATAGAACAGTGGGTTTGTGACGACGATGTCGCCGGGCTTTTGCCCTTCAAAGCCGATGTCGGCAGCGCCGAACAGTTCGCGGACCACACCTTCTGCTCGTGCGCGACGAGCTTCATCTGATTCCGATCGATAAATCATGTGTCTCCCCAGTGAACTAGACAAAACACCATAGCGTGAGGGGACGGCGCAGTGTCAGCAAATGATGCGGTGCGAAGACACTTCTCGCACTTGGCAGTCTCGACATCTCGTTTTGCGACGAAACGCGGTGGCATCCGCAGATCCATTCCTACACGCAGACAGAGTTCCTTTCCGGTACGTACTTCTGGGTATTTGGCGCATGGCTGGCGCTCTGCCCGCTGCCGAATGGCCGCTCGGCTTTCATTCTTCGTCGTTGTGAAAGTTGGTTTGTCGTCTGAAAATGATGGCATGCCATCCAACGACAACGCAGGGAGCGCGGTTGAGCAGCGGATTGGAACGCATGATGGCTCATTCGACGGAGAGCTGGTTTGTCTCACCGTGAACGGAGAGGTTACGGAGTCCGATGCGGCCCAGATGATGGAATTCATCATCCGCTGCGATCTCTCGGCGGGCAACTTAGGAATGCTCGTCAGAGCACCAGGCGCGTTCTCTGTTTCTCCGGCAGCACGCAGGTACTTGGCCAAAAGCTCGACGGGCGATCGTCCGCCGATACCGATGGCCGTGATGGGAACCTCGATGCTGGTGCGCGGGATCCTGATGCTGCTCCTCAATGCGATCAGAATCACGCTGCGAATCGATGTCCCTGTGCGGTTCTGTGAGACCGAAGCAGAGGCCGTGGCTTGGCTCAAAGCGCAGGTTGTGTTGCGGGCACAGGTTCTCGCGAAAAAAAGTGCGGGATAAAAAGCGCGGTCGAAGTCATCAGGCAGTCTCTCTTTCGCACGGGCCAGCGGCGCAGCTTAGACGCTCGATCTACGCTGCGCGGAAGCTGCAATGAGCCGCGGTCGCTGCTGTGAAAGCCACGCCACCGCTTCTTCTTCACTGCTGACAAAGTGCAGCGCACTGGTGTTGTTGTTCCCCACGATCTGGGTGGCGCGGTGCATCAGTCCGACAAACATTCGGACGATCAGCGAAGCCCCTGTCGCAGCGGTGGCATGCACGTCCAGATGGTGCTTGCCCCACTCGACCGCGTACTTTCTGGCATCCAGATCCATTCCGGTAGACTGCGACAGCTCCATGCGCAAAAGCAGGTAGCCGTAGCGATCGAGGATCGTTTGATAGACGGCCATAAGCCGCTTGGTGGTTTCTAGGTCCATCTTGCCGTCGGAGTAGACGTGCAGGATGTCATCGCGCAAGCGGAGCCGGATTGAGCCGATCTCAGAAGGGACAAGAAGTGGAGTGGGCTTCTCTTCCATTGTCAGATGTTCTCAGATCTTTTGGCGGGATGGGTGGTGCGGAGCGGAGTCCGCTTGGTGCGCTGTCATCCGGTCGGCGCGAGCTTGGCCAAGATGGCGGCGAGCTGGTCGGCTGGCAAGTTGCGGAGCATTCCAACCAGTCGATCGGGATCAGCGTTGTCAACGGGAGGAACCGGATTTGCCGGAATCATCTGGGCGCTGCCAAGCAGGCTCGATACCTTGCTCGCTTTGGCATTGTCGACGCTGCTTTCCGATGCGTAGTGGCGTGCTGTCATCGCAAAGGAACCGTGACCAAGTGCGCGTGCCACAGCGTCAGAAGTTGCGCCACCTTCCAATGCCAGTGTGGCGTGCAGACCGCGAAGGGAGTGCGGACAAACCGAGGGAACGTCGGCAAGCTGACAGAGTCTGCGCACCTGCGACCAGAAGTAGTTGGTCGGCGGCACCTTGTCGCCTTTGTAGAACAAAAGCGCGCCTGGCGGAGTGGACTCCGTGAGCTTGAGAAGGAGGGGCCGAAGAACTTCCGGCACCTTGAGCCGCCGTCGCGCATTCTTGGTCTTGCCTGACGGAACCCACAGCACGCGGCCTTCATCATCGACATCACGGGGCACGCGCGCTGCGACTTCCCCTTGTCGCAGACCCAGATGCAGCATCAAAAGCGCACCGAGCGCTGCGACGTCACCGGCTTGCGCAAGCTCGAGCGCTTTGGCTTCAAAGCGGCGCGCTTCATCGATCCGCAGCTGTGGCTTGCCGACGCGCTTGCGACCGACGGGCGTGACGGCTGAAAACGGATTGTGACGACACATCTCGTTCTTGATCGCAAACTCATACAGCCTTCGCGCCAGGCTGAGTCGTCCGTGATGGGTGGCGGTTGAGAGAGGTTTTCCGGTCCGAGGATTTGGCGCGGTGACCAGATCGCGATACAGCTTTTCGGCCCGCTCTTTGTTGATGCTGGCGAGCGGCGTTTCACTGGGCAACCAGTCAAGCTGAGCCGCCGTCCACAGCACGCTCTCGGGCTTTATGCCACGGGTCTCGCGCAGGTTTTCGGTGAACTGCCGTATCGCTTCCCCAACTGTATACACATGCTGCGAGGCGATGTCGTCGCGAAGTCGGGCTTTGGCCAGCTCCGCTTCGTCGTAGCTACGGAAGCAGAGGCTCCGCACTTCCCCATTTTCCGAAATCTTCAGCCTGAACTTGTTCGGGGCATCCTGGTAGGGCCCCCAGATGTTGAGCGATCCTGCTCTCATTTTTCCATGTTCGCACAGGAAAAAACCTCATGACAAGCCCCAGGTAACACAAGGTGAAGCCGAAAATCGGGAAGTCCGCAGATTTTCTGTGTGCTGCGCGATGGCCGCCTTGCTGCTACCATCAGTGGCTTGCGTGTCCAGCGTCAGCGACGCATTGCAATGTGTCTCCCAGTAGCAGAACAAACCACACTCACATCGAAGGGGAATTTCCGATGAAAAAAGCGCTCTTGTCCGCTTTGGCTTTTGCCTTTGCTTTCACCACTCTGTCGGCACCGGCTCTGGCCAAGACCGCAACGCAGATCAAGTACGAGAACAAGGCCAAAGTCTACAAAGCCAACCAGGCTGCGAAGAAAGCCGCCAAAGGTCACTAACCTACGCTGGGTTCGCCGATTGGCAGATATGAAGAGTTCTTAAGTCCTAATATCTGCCAACGTGCGGCGAATTTCAACGGCCACAGTTTGCGCGTCGGGCACTGCGCCCGGCTTGGCCACCCGCACCGTCAGCGCATCTACCCTGCCGCGATGTGCGAGCAGAATCCGCAGCGCAATTCTCTCTGCCACCGTTTCGATCAGGTTGTGATGCCTTTCGGCGATCACCTGGCGGACACACTCGGCGAGCCGATCGTAGTCGAGCGTGTCTTCGAGCTGCTCGCTGTGGGCTGCCGACCGCGTATCTGACTCGACACATAGGTTTACAAGCAGCCGTTGGGGCGTCTCCTTTTCACTCGGATAGACACCGACGAGTCCGAGTGCCGTTAGCCCTTCGATGCAGATCCGATCGCTCATCCGCTACTTTCTGCCTTTTGGCGCAGGTTTTGGCCTTTTGCTGGGCTGACGGTACAACAAAGCGAAAAGGCTGCGACAAAAGGCTGCGATACATGAGCACACTGGCGATCTCGCTCTCTTCGATCCAGGCGGCGCAGGCACGTCTCGGTTCCTTGGTGCATCACACACCGCTGCTTTCCTGCGAGACGCTGTCGAAGCTGTGCGGCTGCGAGCTGCGGCTCAAAGGTGAACATCTACAGCGATCCGGGTCGTTCAAGCTGCGCGGGGCGCTGAATCGGCTGCTCCAGCTCTCGCCCGACGAAAAAGTGCGTGGAGTGGTCGCCTTTTCGTCGGGAAATCATGCGCAAGGCGTGGCGCTGGCAGCGCGCAGCTGCAACCTGCCTGCGGTAATCGTGATGCCGCGCGATGCGCCTCAAGTGAAGCTGGCTGCGACGCGCGGGTACGGTGCCGAAGTGGTTCTGTACGATCGGCAGACCGAGGATCGCGAAGCGCTCGCCCGCAAGCTGTGCGATGAAAGGGGCGCGACCTTGGTGCCGCCGTTCGACGATCCGCACATCATGGCGGGCCAGGGAACCGTCGGGCTAGAGATTGTGGCGGACTGGCCCGAGGTCGAGACGCTGCTGATTCCGGTTGGGGGCGGTGGCCTGATTTCGGGCATTGCGATGGCTGCCAAGTCGCTGCGTCCGTCGATTCAGGTGATTGGCGTCGAGCCCGAGGTCGCAGACGATGCCCGGCAGTCCTTTGTCGCCGGCCAGATTGTGCGGATTCCCCAGCCTCAGACGATTGCCGATGGCGTCGCGACCCAGGCGGTGGGAAAGCTGACGTTTCCGGTGATCCGCGCTCTCGTCGATGACATTGTGACGGTGAGCGAGTCGCAGATTGCCAGGGCGCTGCTGCTTATCCTGTCGCGGGCCAAGCAAGTCGTGGAACCAACCGCTGCGCTCGGTGTGGCGGCGCTGCTTTCGGGACGGCTGCGGCGGCCCGGCAAGGTGGCGGCGCTTCTGTGCGGCGGCAACCTCGACCTGTCGTCGCTGCCTGCGATCCAAGAACTTGCAGGTATTCAGTAACAAAAACTACATTTTTTGCGGTTTACAATGGGGGCATGCTCGAAGCCCTTGGCCCAGGCCCAGTGTCGCCGGTGACCGCTCGCTTTCGTGCTTTGGTGGGTGCGATGCTGTCTCCGGCGCTGCCGGTTCGTCTGGACAACCAGAGCGAGACGGAAGTGCAGCTTCACATCGAGCGCCCGGGAAAGCCGCCCGAGTTCATTGTCTTCGTCGATGCGGTGAAAGAAGATGAGCGCTCGCTTCAGCTTCGGCTGGCTCGTCTGACCTCCGAGAGCGTGAATGATCAGCACGTCGTGGTGCTGTCGAACCAAGGCTGGCTGCCCGACGTCCTGACCAAAGCCAAAGCGACGTATGGCGCGCGGCTGGCCCTTTATCAGGTCGATTCCGAAGGCAAGTGTCTGCTCGGCAGTCCGAGTGGGGCGCTCAAGGCGGCGCTGCGGGCCCAAAAGGATCTGGCCCCGACGCAGGAAACCGCCGAGGAGTTTGCCGCGCGGCTCACCCAAGCCGAAGCGGACAAGGGGCTCCAGATCGAGCGTTTTGAGGATCGGCTTGCGGCGCAGAAGCCGGTTGCGACGTTTGCGCTGGCCGCCGTGCTGGCGCTTTTGTACGGCTTGTTTCGTCTGTGGGTATCCGAAGGCAGCGCGCTGTGGACCCAGCTTCAGCTTGGCATCTGTGTGCCGCGCTTTGTCTCCGAGGGTGAGCTGTGGCGGCTTTTCACCGGCGGCCTTCTCCATGACCAGCTCCTTGTCGTCGGACTGAACATCGCGGTGCTGCTGTCCTTGGGCTATCAAATGGAGCGGCTGCTCGGTTCTGGGCGGTTTCTGGTGCTGGTTTCCGCCAGTCTGCTTGTCTCTGCCCTGGTGGCGGTGTTGCCTGCGCCGATGCTGCTGATTCCGCGCAAGTACGGCTTTTCGCCCGTGCTGTTCGGGATCATCGGCGGGCTCACGGCCTTGTCCATTCTGCCGCGCAGCTTGCCGCCAGACACCGTCGCGCGGGTGCGCAAGGTGGCGCTGGCTGGCCTGATTCCGGGGGCGATCCTCGCCGTTCTCAGCGGCGAGCGGGCGACGCTGGGGGGCGGCTTTGCGATCGGCCTGCTCCTGGTCGGATCGGGGCTTCTGCCTTCGCTGCGGCTGAGCGACCCCGACCCGCCGAGTGGAACCCGACGGCTCATCGATCAGTCGATGCTGGCGCTGTCATCGCTGATCCTCCTCGGGAGCCTGCTGGCGGCGGTGCTGATAGGCAAGCCGTGGTCGCAGGAGCCGTCGGCGCGGGAGCGCTGGAGCAAGACCATGCTGGCGCAGGCGCTTGGCAAAGGCGGCACAGGTCAAGCGGCGCGGCCCGGACAGCCCCAGGATGGGGGCGCAGCTTCCGCCGAAGCCGATGTCACACCGACCTCACACTCGCTGCCTGGGGTTGGAATCGGCGTCACACTGCCCAAGCTGCTTGGTGACCCGCAGCTTCAGGGCGAGGGCGCGCAGCAGACGATTCGCTTTGGCGATCTGACCGGCAAGCTCCAGCAGCTGGACGTCGCAGTGCGTCGACACGAAGCGCCGTTTAAGAAGCAAGCCCAGGTTCTGGTCGCCTTTGATCAGGCCGTCGCCTTGGTGAAGGCCGACAAGCAGCGCGAGATCAAGGCTGGACGGCTCACGATCGTTGGTGAGCCGCGCAACTTCCAGGTAAGCGACATGCCCGCGCTCGAGATGACGTTTGTCGGCACCGAGGGCACCAAGGCGCGCACGGCGGTGCTGGTGAACAAGCAGGTGCTCGTCGTGCTGTCCTACCTGTATTCCGATCTGCTACCGCCCAACTTGCAGCTCGACCTGGACAAGGTGCTGGCGTCCGTCAAGGACGAGTTTGCCGACTCCCCCGTCGAGCAAGCCAAAGGCAAAAAGAAGAAAAAAGGCAAAAAACGACGCTAGCCAAAGCGTCCTGCCCCAAACGGCAGTTTAGTATCGCCCGCCATGGACCTCCCTTTGTCAACCCATCGCTTTCCGGTGTATCCCGCGCTCGCCGGCAAGGTCGCGCTTGTGACCGGCGCGTCGAGTGGAATTGGGGCCGCTTGTGCCGAGGCGTTGGCGCAAAATGGCTGCCGGTTGATCTTGGTCGCCCGGCGGGCAGAGCGGCTTCATGCACTCTCTGAGCAGCTCCTTGCGCAAGGTTCCCCGGAGGTATTGCCCGTTGTGGCGGACGTCGCCAATCGGCAGCAAGTGACAGCCCAGCTCGCGGCGCTGCCTCCGTCGCTGGCGGCGGTGGATGTCGTGATTCACGCGGCGGGCCTCGGTCGCGGTCGGGACAAGCTCTTCGAGGGCAATCCAACGGAATGGGACGAGGTGCTCGATACCAATGTCAAGGGCGTCCTCCACGTCACCCACGCGGTGCTGCCGCAGATGGTCGCGCGCGACACCGGCCACCTCGTCCACATTGGCTCGGTCGCAGGAACCCAGCCTTACGTCGGTGGGGCCGTCTACTGTGCCAGCAAGGCTGCCGTTCGCATGCTAAACCAGTGCTTAAAGCACGACCTCCTTGGCACCCGCATCCGGGTCAGCAGCGTCGATCCCGGCATGGTCGAGACCGAGTTTTCCGTCGTCCGCTTCCGTGGCGATCGCGACAAAGCCCGCGCCGTCTACGAAGGCATGACGCCAATGACTGCTGCCGATGTTGCCGAGGCCGTCTTGTTCTGTCTGTCTCGTCCGGCGCACGTTTGCGTAAGCGAAGTTACGATGCTCGCCACCGACCAAGCCGCCGCCACCACCGTCCACCGTCGCACAAAGCAAGTAGCCGGTTAGGCGTAGCCCCAGCGTCGGCGCAGCGTCCAGTTTAGGCCGAAGCAGGTGACGGCGATGCAGAGCACCAGCGCGTTGTCCCACAGCGGGATGTCGCGGTGGTCGCGGACGTGCTCGATGTGCGGCGGGTGGAACGTCAGGCCCATCAGCGACTCGCCAGGCTTTTTGTGATCGCCGCCGGTCGTCTCGCTGACCAGCTTGAGCAAGCGGTCGTCCGCTTCCGGCGCTTCCAGCTCCCGGCCAATCCCTCGCACCAGGAACACATCGCTGTCATCGGTCGGGCGCCCGGCAATCACCGCGCGGGCAATCACCCGATAGCCACCTTCGGGGAGCTGCGGCCACTCGATGCTGCCGACGCCTTCTTCATCGGTGCGTATCGTTTTCGACAGCGCGCTCTCGGCCAGCGGCTCTGACGTTGCGCCGGATTCCGTCCCAGCGATGCGCTGAAGCGACAGCGAGACTTCGACTTTTCCGACGGGTTGATAGTCCGGCCCCAGCGCGCGAACCTCAACGCGAACTGGCTGGCCCCGGCGAAGCTCTGTCTCGGCGACCTCGACCCGCAAGAGCCGCAGCGACGGATCACGAATCAGCCAGCGAATCGCTTGGTCGAAGAACCGCTGATGGGTTGTGCTGCGCGTATCGCTTTCCGCCTTGCTGCCTGCGCGCACTGGCGGCGGCCCAAATGCCCACTTCCACGTCGAGTCGGCTTGCAGCGCCAGCGTCCGACCTTTGCCAAGCTCGGCCACCGACAGCACCGGCATCGGATTGCCGTCTTGGTCCTTGAGCTTGGGATGTGTCAGCAGCACCGTCGCCTGTTGCCTCGCCTTTTGCACCAGGTTCAGCCCATCGAGCGGCGGGAGCTCGCCCCAGCGCTGCGCATTTTCTTTTACATCCAGGTGTAGCGCCGTCACGACGTGGTTGCGGCCCGCTGGTGTCAGCTTGGGCAAAAACGGCTCGGCGTCGATCAGCCGCGAAGCCGGTGTCCCCGACAGCTCATCGGGCGGCAGCACCACCGGAAGGATCTGTGACACCTCTGACCCGTAGTAACCGCCCGACGAAAAAGACAGATCCCCGCCCAGCATTGCGACGGCGCCCCCACCCTCGATGAATGGCACGATCGCGGGCTGCAAAAACTGCGAGCAGTAGGCGCTGTAGTTGAAGTTCTGCAAGATGAGCAGGTCGAAGCTGCGCAGCTGGT
>CAYTGC010000053.1:0-24844 GCA_964437195.1 uncultured Myxococcales bacterium
ATAAAGTCCTGCGTCGCAAAACCGAGCAGATAGCTGGCAATCTGCTTGCGTCGCGTGCGATCGAGGCGCCCGATGATTCCGAAGTCGAGAAATCCCAGTCGTCCGTCGCGCAGGGCCATCAAGTTGCCGGCGTGGACATCGCCGTGGAAAAAGCCGTGCCTCAGCATGCACGAAAACCACGCGTGCATCCCGTCGATGAGTCGTGCCTCGGTCTGTTCCCGAGAAATGCCAATCCTCGCCAGGCCATCGATATCGTCGACACGAACGCCGTGAAGCCGCTCCATCGTGAGGACATCTCGACGGCACAGATGCCGCAGCGGCTTGGGAGCCAGGACGTCGGGTCGGCCTAGCTCCGCCATGATCTGGTTGAACTCTTCCATCCGGGCCGCTTCGCCGAGAAAGTCCAGCTCTTCGGCGATGTTGCGCTGAAACTGCGACACGACCGCCTGCGGGTTGGCGGCGCGTACGCCCGGCAGCATCGCGAGCACATCCGCACAGAACGACAGCATCGACACGTCAGCGGCGACCAACTCGGGAAGATGCCGTCGCTGAACTTTGACCACGAGGTCGTGTGTCTGGCCGTTTTCGATCAGCGTGACCCCATACACCTGCGCAATCGAGGCCGACGCAATCGGCTGGGTATCGATGGTCGTAAACACCTGCTCCGGTGGCTTTCCGAGTGCCAGCGTCAACGTCTGACGCACCACATCCCACGGCTCAGGGGGCACACGATCGAGGCATTTTTGAAACTCTCGGACGTAGCGCTCGGGAAACAGACCATTCGAGCTCGCAATCAGCTGACCAAACTTGATGTAGGTCGGCCCCAGCCGCACAAACAGCTCCCGTAGTTCCACCGGACCGGCCAGCTGCTGGTCTCCTTGCCAGCGTCGACCCAGATAGCGCCGCAGCATCACCAGAAGCTGGATCAACGTCACCACAGCCCGGCGAATCGGCGGACTGTACATAAACGCCGCACCGAGCACGACCACGAAAGCAGACAGCGCGACCCAGGGCGCTGCGCCCCCCGAAAGAACCCCACTGCGAAGGCAGTACGGGACGGTCTCAAGTGAAACTTCGAGCATGTGCGACATCCTAGCGCGAATTTGGCGACACGCTATCTCACCGGACTGCGGGTCACCGGAAGTTGCCGCAGTCAGGAGAATGGACGGGAGACAGGAAGGATAGACGTGGGTGATTGAGAACGACTAAGAAGAGGGCCGACTACGAGGCTTTTTTGGCCTTTTTCCCGGCTTTTTTGTCTGGCTTGGCTTCTTTTGGCGCAGCGGCATCGGGCGCGGCGTCCGCTTTGCCAGGCTTCGCTTTGGGGTCGGCTTTGCCTTTGCCCTTGCCCTTGCCCTTGGCTTTGCCATCGCTCTGGTCGGGCGAATCAGGCACAACCACATCGGCTGCGCTCTTGGTCTGGACGCCTTGCGGCTGCACTGGATCGAGGATCACGAACTCGACGCGACGGTTCCGTTCGCGACCCTTCTTGTCCTTGTTGTCCGCAATCGGCTTGTCCGGACCGTAGCCCTTGGCCGTCAGTTTCTCCGCGGCGATGCCGTGGTCGGTGAGGTACTTCATGACCGAATTTGCACGGCGACCCGACAGTTCACGGTTGTAATCCGCCTTGCCACGATCGTCGGTGTGACCGCCGACCTCAATCTTCTTGATAAACGGCGACGCCTTCAGCGCATCAACGACGTGGTCGAGCACCGCGAAGCTCTTCTTGAGAATCGTGTCCTTGTTGGTCGCGAAGAACACCGGTTCCATGATGGCGATCTGGCCGTTTTCGATGCGAACCAGGCCAGGGCAGCCGTTCTTCTTCGGATCTGGATTCGGTGCGCCGGCCTGATCCGGGCACGCGTCTTCGGGATCGACGACCGTATCTCTGTCGCGGTCACCCAGTGGACAACCAAGCTTGGCCGGATCGGGCTTGTGGCCAGCCGGAACGTCGGGGCACATATCCTTCGGATCGGGCACACCGTCGTTGTCCTTGTCGCCAGCCGGGCAGCCCAGCCGATTCGGATCCGGCGTCTCTCCCTTCGGAACGTCCGGGCACTGATCCAGCGGATCGACCACGCCGTCCTTGTCACGATCGCCCGCGGGGCAACCCAAGCGGTTCGGGTCCGGCGTCTCTCCCTTTGGCTCGTCGGGGCACAGGTCTTCGGTGTCGAGTACGCCGTCCTTGTCACGATCGCCGACCGGGCAACCCAGCCGCTTCGGATCGGGGTGTTTGCCCCTGTGAACATCGGGGCAGATATCAATCTTGTCGACGATAGTGTCACCATCGCGATCTGGGCAGCCATGCGTCGCAGGCTCATCGGTCCGAATGCCCGCGTTATCCGGGCAAGCATCTTCCTTGTCCGGGATCCCGTCCTTGTCACGGTCGTCGATTCCATCCTTCCACGGCGCATAGGCGAGCCGCAGCAGCGCTCGACCATCGGGGGTTCCCGGTTCGCGCAACAGACCGACACCACCACCGACGCTGAGCTGGAGGACTTTGGCAATGTTGTAGTGGAAGCCAAGCAGTACTTCGAGACTGGTAAAGTCCGAACCGAAGGGCTTGACCTTGTCACTACCGAGTACGACCGTCGATAGGATTGCTTCCGGGCCGATCGCAAAGCGACGCTGGGTATCGGCGTAGGCGATCGCAGCGCCGAGCTGTAGCTCGGAGCCCACCGTGCTGCCGACATCACTCACACTCGCGTCGCCAATCTTGGCGGCCTCGCGGTACATAAAGCCTGCGCCAAACGACCACATGACGCGGTGGGACAAACCGCCGAGAGCGATCTTGGGCATGATGCGGATGCCAGCGTCGCTCGAACCATTTGAAACCGCACTGCTGCCGTCGGCAAAGGCCCGTAGCGGAATCCAAGCGTTGACGCCAATGCTCATCGACACGGCGCTGCGGTAGGGCTGACCAAACAATCGCACCCACAGACCGACGCGAGGGTCAGATATCACAACGCCCGTCGCCGGAGCGGCGCCCGCTGCGGGTGTTCCGCGCTCGAGCAGGACGATTGGCATCGTCGCAGTGATCAGGACTCGGTCGAGGAACGATCCAGCCAGATCAACGTGCCCAATGAGCTGGTGCTCGATCACCGACAGCGTCTGGCTAAACGAGCCTGTCGCGTCGGTACGGCCGAACACCAGAGGGTTGTGGGCATAGTTCAGAGTGATCCCTGCGGCGAAGTACCGCGTCGAGGAATACCAGGGATGGTCGACCCAAAACGACCACTCGCCTGCCGCTGTTGGTTCATAGCGGTTGACCTGAAAGCCCGCCTTCACGGCTTGCGCATGCGCGCTCGGTGAGGCCCACAAGCATGCCAATGCCACTGCACCAGATGCAGCGGCACGCTTTAGGAAAGAAGCCATACTCAGCACAGGATCCTCCAAGCTACTCTTCAAAACGTATCATGCTAACGCGGCGTTGGCATATCGCTACCAGCGCCTCGTCGCAGTGCAGCGGCCTTTTACTTGCTTACGCGAATCTTGCCGCCAGCAGACCGAGCGATGACGCTGCGGTCATACATGCTTTCACCTTGAAGCGGCGGTACTGCGAACGACCCGACGTTGGTGGCCCGGATGCCATAGACGTACTCCATCACGTCGTTTCCGACGCTACCGTACAGCACGACACGATCCTCTCGGACATCACCGTATTCGGGGGTCCAGGTCGAGCCGTCTTTGGCTATCGGCAGCGCCGCCGGTGGAGCCGACGTCTTGCGGGCGCCGCGCTCGGAACGGCTCCCCGAATCCGACGACTCATGTTCGCCCTCTTCACCGTCGCCACCTTCAGAACGACCTTCGTCGTCTGAGTCGTGATGCCCACCTTCCTCTTCGTCGCCCGAGTCGCTGCTCTCTTCGCTGACCGCAGGTGGGTTGACGACCACTTCGAACCCACCCGGTAGCAGGTCCACCAGCGCGAGGTTGTACAGATGGATGCCTTTTCCGAGGCTGCGCAGCTTGATATGGACCTCTGCTTCGTCGCCCAGCTTGACTTCTTTGATCGGTTTTCCGTCGGTACCGACAATCTCGCGCAGAACTTCGAGCTTCTGCTTGACCACATCCGTCGAAACTCGCAGGTCATAACCCGACTGCGTCACTTGGTAGAACGTCCGAAGCGGACTGCTCGACGAAACGAGCAGCTTGCGCGCATCCTGCGTAAACGCGACCTGCGGCAAGAGCCCCGCCGGCAGCTGCAGCGGTTTCTGCTGGCCACTGCCGCTCACCTCGATGATCGAAAGCTGGCTCACATCGGTGGTATCCTGCGCCAGGCTCGCGTACGTATCGAGTGCCAGGATGAGATACGCAGACGACAAGGTGTTGTAGCGACCCTTGGCAATCGGTTCGACGATGGTCAGCAGCGCGTCCGCCGGCAACGACTTCACTTTGTCGGGAAAGTGCCGCGCCATGATGTACAAGGCCTGTGCGTCTCGAATCAGCGGGTCGTAGTAGTTTTGATAGTCCGCTGCGCTGTCCTTGACCTGGCCTAGCTGAACATTTGCGATGATGCGCTGCGCGTCACGAGTCTGTTTCAGCAGCTGCAGCGTCGCGGCCAAATAGACACCGGCCAGATCCTCGCCCCAGTTCTTGTATTGGCTCTCGAGGCGCTTGCGCACGCTCATCGCCGCCTGCGTCGTCACGACACCGGACCGCGTCAGCAGATACACCGCGTAGGCGCGCACCCGTTCCTCGCCAAGCGAGTCCGTCTCACGAGCGACAAGCTGGTTTAGGAAATCGAGACTCTTCTTGAGCAGCTCCGGCGGAACCGCAAGCCCGCGCTCTTTCGCTTCAATCAGGAAGTGCGTCGCATACACCGACGCAAAATCATTCACCTGGTTCGGATTGGCCCACAGACCAAAGCCGCCATCTTCGTTCTGACGAGAGCGCAGCGTCTGGACAATGCCCTGGAAGCTCAGCTCAGCAGCCTCGGTCTTGATCCCGAACTCTGGACGGGCACGCCCGACCAGCGCGGGCATCGCCTGGCTGACTTGCTGCTCGGTGCAGCCGTGGGGGAACTTCTCCAGGTACTGAGCCAGTCCCTGCGACAGCCCGAGGGGCAGCGGCGCGATCCCAGCTTGCAGCACTCGATACTCGGCGAAAAGCTCGCGCGGAACCTGGATCTGGGTTCGGCCCCCACCTGGTGGCAGATGACCAACCTGCGTCGTCGTGTACAGCGGTGCCGCCGGGCGAACCGACAGGTCAATCGAGTATTTGCCCGACTTTCCACCGAGCGACGCGACAAACGTCAGATTTCCCGAGCCCAGCACCTGGGTCGCCTTCAGCTTGAAGCGCGCGACCGATTCTCGGTTTTCCCCGATCTTCATCGTCTGCGATGCATCAGCAACGACTTGCAGGTGCTTCGAGGTCTGAAGCTGCACGTTGACCTTGGCCCCAGGCCCCGAGCCAGCGACGTTGTTCGACACGCCGACCGAGACTTCGAACTCATCGCCCGGGGCAACCACCATCGGGACATTTGGACTGAGTACAAAGTCGCCGCGCACCAGAGCTTTCTTGCTCCATACTCCGACGGCGTCTGAAGCCACGGCCACTGCCATGACGCGCAGTGTGCCGTTGAATGAGTCCGGCACTTGATAGACGACCTCTTTGTCGTCGGTGTCAGAGTCGATGATGCCCGACCAGTACGCCACCGGCTTGTCGCGCTTGCGCTTGAACGGATTCAGGTTCTTGAGCGCCGAGCCATCGCCGTCACCGCCCGGAGCCGCCCTCAAGAGCCGCGAAAACTCCGGCAGGATCAAGTCGAGGATCTGCGCCGTCTTCACCTCGAGTGCCCGTTTTTGGAAGAAGTACGCCAGCGGATCGGGTGTCTGGTACTTCGCGACTTGCAAGATGCCTTCATCGACGGCCCACAGCACAATCTTCGTCGGGCGGTCGGTGTGATAACGCATCTTGAAGGCCTCACCCGGCTTGACCAGATCCGGCGTCACCACCGAGATCTTCGCCGTCCGCTTCTCTCGCGAGATGCTAAACGGCGCGACGCCATAGCTCAGCGGGGCCATGAACACATCCGTCGAGTCGATGCCGCGAATGAACGACACCGAGACGTAGCCGTTGCCTTCCATGTCGTCGGGAATCGTGATCTTTTGGATCGACGCGCTCTGCTTGGTCTTAAACCACTTGTAGGCACGGACGCGGTCCCGCTCGATGGTGATGAGACCCGCGCCGGTGTAGGGCGCTTTGATTTGCAGTTCCAGATCCTCTCCCGCCGACAAGTCGGGGTTTTTCAGCTTGAGCTGGAGCTCGGCATTCTTTTCGAGCGATCGGGTCAGATTTCCTTCACCAGCGACGGAGAATTCGATGCGATTGAGCACTTGGTCCTTGTCGTTCTTGAACACCAAGAAGTAGTCGCCCGCTTGTCCCGTCGGGAGCGGATAGGTCACACCGCCCGAAGGAATCGAAAGTTTCTTGTCTTCGACGAGAAGCTCTTTCTTCACCGACTCATACTTGTACGTTCCGTTGTCTTGACGGACCAGCACCGACAGGTATCGCCGCTCGAACAGCAGCGTCCGCACGCCGGACTGCGCAACCGACGACCCTTGCGGACCGACGGCGACCAGATGCACGCTGCGCTTGCTGGCCTTGCTCAAATAACCGAGGTCTCCGTCGGCTTTGTAGCCCAGCAGATACGCCATCGGAGACACTGTCACTTGCGTCTCCGCAGCCACGGATCGCCCACCTTCAGCCTCGAAGCCCTGGGCGACGAAGCGCAGTCGATAGGTTGCACTTGCAAAGCGAGACAGCGGCAGCTCGAACTCGGACTCGCCCTGCTCGCTGGTCTCGCCGTCTTCGAGGTTTTCCGTCAGCGGTTCCTTCGCCTGCATTGGGTCAAAGAACTGATACTCACGGAACTTGCTAAAGCTTGGCAGAGTCGGCGAGAGCATCAGTGTTGCCTTCACCCGTCGGTTTTCCGCCGGGGTGCCAAACAGGTTGGTGAGCTGCACCCGCGCCTTCAGACCATCGGGAGTCACCCAGCCTTCGAGAGATTCCCGACTAAGCTTCGCCGAGATCTTCAGCCGATCAGGGAGGAACTCCTGCACCCGCACAGCGACGGAACCGAGCAAGCTGCCGGTCTGACCATCTTTGACGATGTGGACGTTGACATTCCACGTTCCCGTCGCGGACGCTTCCAGCGTCTGGTGGCGAATTTCCTCAAAGCCCGCATCGGTCAGCTTGAACTTTTCCCGTCGAACCGTCACGCCACGCGCGTCGTCAATCGACAGTTCCAGAGGCACACCGCCCAGCTTCTGCTTCCAGTCCTGGCTCTTCACAACCAGACCGACGCGAATCTCGTCACCGGGCCGATAAATTCCGCGGTCTGAAAACAGGTACGCTTGCAAGCCCTGCGGCTTTTCGTTGTCGTGGATTCCTTCAATCGGGAAGCGGGAAAAGTCGAGGTAGCGGTCGTGACGACCATACGGCAGAAACGACAGATCCCCACCTTTGGTGACTTGGTAGGCGAGCGGCGCTTGCTCACGCACAAAGTCGGACAGCTTCGGGAAGCTGACGTGGCCTTCGCCATCGCTCGTCTCGCTCTGAATCGCGACACCGTTTTTTCCGATGACCTCGACGGTGGCCCCTTTGATCGGCTCGCCGGTCTTGAGCGACTGCACAAACACATCGTGCGTCCCGTCGACATTGTCTTTCACGAGCACGCCCAAGTCCGTCAGCAGAATCAGCCGCTGATCGCTCTGTCCCGTCGTCTCTTTCTTGTGCGGATCCCAGCTGTCAACCTTTAGGAAGAACAGACCCAGCCGACTCTGCCCTTTGGCGTCGAAGTACTTGCCGAGGTTGACCGCCGCGTACTGCGCCTTGCCGTGCCCGACGTTTGGCATCGTTACCTCGTCGGTGAAGCGCTCGGTGATGTTTTCCGGCGTAAATCGGTAGTTGGAAAAGTCGGGGTTTTGAAAGGACCCGGTGTTCTGCGAAATCAGGTGCTGGAGCTGATTCGGCAACAGTCGACCGATCTCAACCCGCACCGACTCGATGTCGCGACCAAACAGCGGCACTTTGCGCTCACCCGACATCGCGAGCAGCGCCCCAGTCTGCATCACCCGCAGCTCTTTGGGGAACTCCGGCACCGTCAGGACGTGCTCTGATGGACGACCGAGAACGTAGCCGCCCGCCGACTTCACACCCTTGTTGATCTTGATGTAGAGCAGCTCACCCACCTCGGCGAAGTAGCGGAAAGAGTGCGTCTCCGAATATTCCTTCTCATTGGGAATCTGCTCGACCTTGACGGGACGCGACACCTTGAGCACATCAGGTCCAATTTCGTTGAGGCTAAACCCGTACTGCTCCGTCGAGCCAGTCTTGTCGCCGGGAGGACGCTTGGGCAGCACAAACACGCTCAGCGCAGACTTCATGTCCGACTCGGTCACACCGGTGTTGGTCTGAACGACCAGGACAGGCTCGGGCTCCATCTGCGCGTTGTTGACCAGCGTCAGGCTCGCTTCGGTAATCCGCAGAAAGTCGTAAAGTCCAGGAATCGTCACCGACGTGCCGAACGGTTCTTTGGTCGGCTTGCCGCCCCGCGATGACTTCACCCCTTTTTGTACGCGAACCATCATCATCGAGTCGTGGTCGGGAATCTGCACGGGGTCCGAGTGAACGTACGCCGTCGCAGAGAAGCGATCGTAAGTGACCTGGAAACGATACGGATGCGCCGACTGAACGCCGTCTTTTTTGGTCACCAGCTCGACTTCGAGCCGCTTCTCAAAATCGGACTTCTCGACGGGGTGCGAAAAGGAAACGGTCGCGACGACTTTCTTTTGCGTCGGATTTTGCGGATCTTGATAGAACTCCTGGGCAGAAAAACGACCGACCAGCGGGGCGCTCTTGAAGCTCAGCGAATACTCCGTCAGACGAACGTCATCGGCGAGCAGTCCCTTCCGAGCCAGCTTCACCGAAAAGTCCTCCCCGACGGGCCAGTCCTCTTTCGGAACGAAGGTCAAGATGCGATCGGAATCCCAGCGCCAGCTTCCTTGAATCGGCGGAGAGATCTCGACGCCACCGGTGATCGGCTTTTTGACCTTGTCGATGGGCGCGGCCGAGCCACCAAACAGAACCCGCAGGGTATCGGGCTTGGCGTTGTCTTCGAGACGGGTCGCCTCGGGCGGATCGACGCGTACCGACATCTCGATCGGCTTTGGCTGTTTCTCAAGCCAGCGATTGCCAAAATAGGCGGCCCCACCGAAAGCGCACAACATCAGCAGGATCAGCAGCGCGCCGGGACGGTGGTTGTTCGCCCAGCTTCCGCCCCGAGCGAGGCCGCGGCCAATCGCCGCCAGCCACGGTGGCGGCTGCCAGCTCACCTGTCCGAACAGACCGCGACCTATTCGCCGAATTACCCCAGGCTTGTCAGCCCCAGCGGCCGACGACGCAGCGGCGGCGTCTGTCTTGCCGGTAGATTCGACGCTGGCCGTACCTTCCGTCACTGATTTGTCAGAACTTGGACTTTCCGAAGCGGGCTTGTCAGTGGGTTCCGTGCTCACGGTGGCTCCTTCGACAAGCGACTAGCATAAGCGCTTACACCGCAAACGGTCGAGCACTGCGCGGTGTGCGGCGGAAACCTAGCGAGAAGCAGACCACGGACCACAAGCGCTCTGCAGCTTTGGGAGCAGTCCGTGCAAAAGGCCATCGCTCGGTTCAGCCGCCTGTTTGAGCAGCTCGGTGAGACTCTTCCGCGCATCCTTGTCGAAAGCTGCCTTCTGCCGTTGACAGATTTTGATCAGCGAATCCGCCGCGCCACGACGCAGAGCCATCGGTGCATCGCGATCAAGTCGCGGCACCAACACCCCGACCTCACTCTCATCGCCATGCTCCCCAATAGAACGTATGCACACGAGCGCAGCCACGAGGCTCCGATCGGCGGCGTGCGGATCATCGAGAAGGTCGCCAATTCCGTCTCGTATGGCTTGATGCGCTTGCGCCGACCTGCTGCCGCGAAGACCGTATCGTGCGACCAGCACGCAGGCCTGACCTCGTACCGAAGGAGTCGTTTTTTCGTCGGCAAGCACCGACTGATAAAAGGAAAGTCCATGCGGCCCGACGCAGCGAGAAAGACCCGAGAGCGAGACGCCGGCCACGCTCTCGTCCGAATCGGCAACCGCCGCCTGAAGCGACTGGGAAGAAACCGAACCGGACTGACACGAAGCCGCCATCGCCTCGGAGGCAGCCCGTCGAACCATCGGCCAGCGATCTTGCGCAAGGAGAGGTGCAGCGAGTGCGCTCACATCATCACCACGTCGCCCGACCAGGCCCGATAGCATGGCCGTCCGCACGCCTGGGTCTGCATCGCCAAGCGTCAGCCGCGCCAGATCCGGGTCGAGCGACCGACACCGGGCCAGGGCCAGCGCCGCAAGCTGCCGCAGCTCTGGTTCCTTCTCGTCACGCAGAACGTCTCGAATGAGCGGAGCCGGACTTGCCAGCCCAAGCCGGGTCAGCGCTTTTAGCAGTCGATGACGAACGGCGAATAGATCCTCGCCTTTGGCTTTTCCGGCAGCCGCGTGCCAGACCGGGCCCAGTTTCTCGCTCAGATCGCGCTGGCTCTCCTCGCTGGGACAGCCTGACACGGCCTGCGTCAGCCCCTCGGCCAGCAGCGTCTGCCAGTGCACGTCCATGTCCGCGCGGGCCAGTTCAGACAAGGCCGTCGAAAATCGTGGGTCCTGGGCCTCCACGCAGTGCAGTGCCTTGCCAAGCGCCGTCGAGAAAGCCGTCCGCAGACGAAGCTCTCCCACAACCTGCTTGCCAAGGCCAAGCGCGTATGGCCAGGGCGCATGTTCGACGAGCCACGCCGCGGCCTCCGCCCGCAAGAGCAGCGACAGTTTTCCGTCAGACACCCACTTCTCCAGCTTCGACACCGCCGAATGAAGTGCCGCTACACTTTTCGTCGCTGCGTCCAGCGCGGCAGACAAAGTGGGCCGTTCGTCGATCTCCGCGATGGCCCATGCGGCGAGAACCTGCTCAACAATCTGATCTTGGAGCGTCGGTGATAGCGGCACAGATCGCTGCCCTAACTTCAGCAGCAGCGACTGAAGTCGACGACGAGCACTCCCTTTCGCCGAGGCCATCGCCGTGCCCATCGTGCGCAAGAGTGCTTCTCCCTGTTCGGGACGCAAGCTCTCGATTTGAGTCGTCAGCGTTCGCTCGGCAGCCTCGGCTGTCCGAACATCCGTCGAGACAAGCTGTCCAACCAGCACCGCCACGACGTTCGCGCCTTCCAGATCCGAGTACAAACTGATATCGCCAATCGCGCTCGACTGACCTTCCTTCGTCGCTGGATTTTCAATCGTGATCGATAGGCAGTCGGTCACCAGCGCCTGGGGAAAAACCAACCAGACTGGCTTTGCCGTTGCCTGCGTCGAAACTCGCCAGCTCTGAGTCGGAGAAATCGACAAGATCAGCGAAGACGGGAAAATGCCCTGTCCGGCTGTCGCAGGGGTGATGCGTACCGCCCGGAGTGAGCGACCGGGCGTCTCCGAACGCCAAGTGAAAAACGAACCGGTGGCGTCATGAGGAAATCGCCACGCCGTCTGCGCTTGTCCGTCGTCCAGCTCTCTTGGTGCGGTGAGAAGGTCCGCCCGGTCGATGCCAACTTGCCGGCTCGCGGAAACCAGCCGATAGATCCGAAGCGGACTTGACGAGACATCGCTCGGTCCGGTGGAACTCACCGCAAGGGACTGCTCGACTTTCGGAAGCAAGCGGTCAGGCTGCGGACGCCACTTGCCCTCCCCATCGGGAACAAAGCGCTCCAGAAACAGCCGCTTCTCTCCGTCACAGCGCTCCACGGAAGGAGCCGATTGATAACGGAACATCTCTCCGTCGATCAGTTCCACGCCAGCCGAGTATTCCCCGTCGGTCCCCACCGGACCTAGTGGTCCCGCATAGATCGGAACCAGCTTGCCGCCCCGCAGCCTCGCCCACAGTGCCACTCGCTGACCTTTGGTTCGCAAGCCGGTTGCAACAAGGACCGATTCGCCTCCGCGCAGCTTTTCAGTCTTGAGCTGAGCGCTGGAAATCCGCGGATATCGATTGCCCAGAGGCAGTGGCAGCCGACTGCCCGATCCAGTTCCGGCGCGGATCGAAAGCTCGCCAGTGTCATCGAGAACCACCGATTCTGAACGGCCATCAGCGTCGAGATCGACCGTCAGTTGTACCGGCCCCGAACCAGGCTCGACCGCGTTCGCATCGCACACAGGAACACACAGAAGCACACCCATCCACAGCGCGACTGCGGACGCGGTGAAACGGCTGCGACTCGCGAGGTTAAATTCCCGATTGAATCCGAGTGAGGACATGGGTCACAGTAATACAAAGCAGTTGACCAACGTGACAAGGTTTGCTACTCACTCCGGCTTGCTGTATCAAAGCTGCCCTGCCGATATTTGGAGGCGTTTTCCGTGACTTGCACCCTGTTTGGCGCTGCAACCGCTCTGCAGAGCGACCCGTCTTCCCTGCTGGCACAAGCGGCGGGCGGCGGCGGCATTGCAGCCATGAGCAACCTGCTTCTGCCGGTCTTTCTGATCGGTATCTTCTACTTCATCCTCATTCGGCCTCAGCAAAAGCGGCAGCGTGAGCTGGAAGATTGGCGCAAGCAAATCAAAAAAGGTGACGAGATCATCACTTCGGGTGGTCTGTGGGCTCGTGTTTCTTCGGCAGAAGAGAAGAGCCGTTACGTCACCGTCGAATTGCAGGACAAAGTTCGAGTGAAAGTCCTGCGCGAGCACATCATCAGCAAGGCCCCACCGGCGGATGTGTCGGTTGCGGCGGCTGACGAAGCCAAGTAGTCACGATGTCCTTCAAATCTGCATCTCGCGGATTGTCTGCACTGTCCTGCCGAGGGCGGTCACTTTTTGCCCTCTAGTTAGCCAGGGAGAAGCTCACGCATGGAGCGGTCTTTTTACTACCGCGTAGCTACCTACTCGCTCATCACCATCCTGTCGGTGATGGTCCTTCTACCGTCGCTTGCCGATTGGACGCACAAGACCGATCGGCTGCCCGATTGGTTCAAGAAGGCTTTCACGCGCAAGATTTCGCTCGGTCTCGACCTGCAAGGTGGACTGCACCTCGTTTACGAGGTTCAAGTCGACAAAGCAGTGTCGGACAAGGCCGACCGACTGGCGGCGCAGATTGAAGAAAAGCTCGCCCGCGACAAGAAGGTCAAGGGCGCTCGCGTCGTTCGCGAGGGAGACGGCGCTGATGCTCGGCTTCGGGTCAACTTTCCCAACAAGAGCGATGCCAAGAAGCTCGACGGCAGCTTCGAGCGAGAATTCGCCAAGTATCTGACCCGCGACGGACAGAACGAGCAGACCGGTGAGACGGTGTACAAGATGGACGCCGACTACATCGACGAGCTTCGCAGTTACGCCGTGAGTCAGGGTGTCGAGACGATCAAGAATCGCGTCGACAAACTGGGCGTAGCCGAGCCAGTGGTTCAGCGCAAGCAGAACGACATCATTGTCGAGCTGGCTGGTCTGTCCCAGGCCGACTTCGAGCGCGTCAAGAGCCTAATCGGCAAGACGGCTCAGCTCGAGTTCAAGATGGCTGACGACGGTTCGGAGTACATGCAGAAGCTGTCCGCCCATGCCGAGGGCAAAAAAGGACAGTATCCGGGTCTGGATGTCGGGTTTGACGCCTGGCAACAGAAGGACTCAGGACAGCAGCACACCGACGTGTACCTGAAGGCGAAAGACAAGGCTGTTCTCGAGCAGTTCATCAAAGAGCTGCCACCGGAACTGGTGGTCCCGCCCGATCACCAAATCCTGCTTGAGCAGACCTCGCGCCGCAACGACGATGGAGAAGAGACCCAAGACAAGCTGTGGCGGTCCTACTACCTGTTCCGTCGAGCCGAACTGACGGGTGAGTATCTCACCGACGCAGAAGTTCAGTTCGATCCCAACACTGGTCGTCCCGAAGTTGCAATTACGTTCGACAGTGAAGGCGCCAGCCTCTTCGAAAAAGTGTCGGGCTCGAACATCGGACGGCGGATGGCCATCATCCTGGATGAAAAAGTTAGCTCGGCACCGACGATCGAAGGCCGTATCGGTGGGGGTCGAGCGCGCATCACCCTCGGTGGCTTCTCTGATCCATATCAGCTTCAGCAAGAAGCCAAAGACCTCGTTGCTGTCCTTCGAACCGGCGCCCTCCCTGCACCGCTTCGCAAGACGTTCGAGACCCAGGTCGGAGCGACGCTCGGACCGGAGGCGGTATCGAAGGCCCGTACGTCGATGATCATCGGCACCCTCGCCGTCGTCATCTTCATGCTGATTTACTACCGCGCCGCCGGCATCATCGCCGACATCGCGATGGTGTTTAACGTCGTCTACCTGCTAGCGATTATGGCGCTCATCCAAGCGACGCTGACACTTCCCGGTATCGCTGCAGTCGTGCTTACGATCGGTATGGCCGTCGACGCCAATATCATCTTCTACGAGCGCATCCGCGAAGAGTTGCGCGCCGGGAAGACGCCTCGGCAAGCCGTGGAAAACGGCTTCGGTCGGGCCTTCTGGACGGTGTTCGACGCTCACGTAACCAACCTTGTCGCCGGTATCGTGCTGTACTCGTACGGAACAGGCCCGATTCGCGGCTTCGCCGTCTCGCTGATGGCCGGTATCGTCTGCAACCTGTTCACGTCGGTGTGGCTGTCGCGTGTGATGTTTGACTTTATGGTCGGGCGCAACAAGAAGCGCGCCACCCTGAGCATCTGAGGCGCCCATGTCCCAGCACTTCTTCGAGCTAATTCGCCCAGACCACAACTTTGACTTCGTCGGTAAGACGAAGCCGCTGCTTTTGTCCTCTGCCGTCCTGATCGTGCTGTCGTTCCTGATGCTGCCGATCAACATGATGATCCCGGGACGAGGACACGCGCTGAACTTTGCGATCGACTTCCGTGGTGGCACCGAGATGCGTGTCGACTTCAGTCGCGAGATCTCTGCGTCGGAAGTACGCGACGCAATGGAGGTCGGCGGATACAAAGACAGCGAAATCGTTCCGCTCCCCGAGTTTAAGCACGCATTCCTGGTCCGTTTCCCAGCCGTGTCGGCGCTTCAGCCTGAGCAAGTCAAGCAAGCGGAAGCCGCCCTGCGCAGCAAGCTCGGACAGGATGCGCTACGGAAGTTCGAGTTCAGCGACGGGGGCGACAAAGCCTACGTCAAGCTGGACAAGTCCAAGACCGTCGAGCCTGCGCAAATTGACGAAATCCTGCGCAGCGTGAACATCAAGTCGAACCAAGTACAGCGATTCGGTCGTCCCGAAGACAACACGTTCGAAGTCGTGCTGGTCGGCCTGGATCGCGAGGTTCGCACCGCTCTCGAAGGCAAGCTCGGCCAAGGAGCCGTCGCCGCGATTCCATCGGTGGGCTCCGTCGGCGCGAAGGCCGGAAAAGAACTTCGTGACAACGGCATCGTCTCGCTGCTGGCCGCCATCGGCTTCATCATGCTCTACATCTTGGTTCGGTTCGACTTCCGCTACGGACCAGGAACGGTCATCGCACTGCTCCACGACGCGATCTTCGTACTCGGGGCGTTCGCGCTGACCTACAAAGAGTTCTCGCTCACGACGATTGCCGCCATCCTGACCGTCATCGGCTACTCGATGAACGACACCATCGTCGTGTTCGACCGCATCCGTGAAAATGCCAGCAAGATGCGCGACAAGAAGTTCCCGCAGATCGTCAATCTCTCCGTGAACGAGACGCTGTCACGAACGATTCTGACCTCGGCGACGGTGTTCTTCGTGACGTTGGCGATGAACATCTGGGGCACGGGTGTCATCCGCGACTTCGCGTTTGCAATGAACGTCGGCGTCATCGTCGGTACCTACTCGTCGATCTTCATCGCGAGTCCGATCCTTATCTGGCTCAATGAAAAATCGTTGCAGTCGCAGAAGAAGCCGCGCCGCCAAAGCTCGACCTCGCCAGTCTAGTCACCGCCTGAGTTATCTTTGGGCGCATGTCGCCTCTCCCCAGCCTTTCCGATTTTCAAAGCGCCGGTCGGCTTACCGAGATAGCCGGTCGAAAGATCTTCGTCAGCGACGCTGGCTCGGGCCCTCCGATCCTCTGTCTGCACGGCTTTCCGACCTCTAGCTATGACTACGCGCGCATCTTGCCCAAGCTCGCCGCCCAGCGTCGGGTTGTGATCTTTGATTTCCTCGGCTATGGCTTTTCCGACAAGCCGCAAGGCCACGCCTATTCCCTGTTCGAGCAAGCGGACTTTGCGCTCGCGGTGGCGGAAAAGCTGTCGCTGGGACCGCTCACTCTCTTGGCGCACGACATGGGAAGCTCGGTGGCGTTGGAGCTTTTGCGACGGCCCAAGCTGAGCGTTGAGCGACTGGTGCTGCTCAACGGAAGCGTCTTTCTTCGTCACTACCGGCCGCTCATTACCCAGCGGCTGCTGCTTCACCCGCAGATTGGTCCGCTGCTCACTCGGCTGGGCCTCATCAACAGGCGGGTCTTTCACGCGCAGTTTGCCAAGCTGTTCCCCAAACGCCCCCCCGACGAGGAATTGGATCTGTTCTGGCAGCTCATCCAGCACAACAACGGCCATCTCAACTACCATCTGCTGATCCGCTACCTCCAAGAGCGAAAAGTTCACGAGCTCACTTGGCTCGATGCACTCGCCACACACCGTGCGCCGCTGACGGTAATCTGGGGCCAGCGCGATCCGGTCTCGGTTCCGGCGATTGCCAAGGAAATCCTGCTGCGTCGTCCCGACGCGACCTATGTGCCGCTCCCCGACATTGGCCATTATCCGCAGTGGGAAGACCCGGACACGGTCGCCAAGATTGTGCTCAGTCTGTAGCCCACGATTAGAGCCAGCGACGGACCACGGCTTCACGAATTCGCATCGCCGCCCCACCGTCTGCCAGCGCTTGGGTCAGACGCCGCGCGGCGGCTCGCATGCTCTCGGTTGCTTCGTCGGTCAGACTTGCCAGTCCACGATGTGCGACGTCCTCTTCGCGATTGCCCAGTAGGCGTGCGCAGCCTCCGTCGACGAGATACGTCCACTCGGTTTCGTTCCGCAGCACCAGCACCGGCGTGCCCAGCGAATACGACTCTTCTTGCAGACCCCCCGAGTCGGTACACAGGGCTCTGGCCCCGCAAAGCAGGGCCAGCATGTCGAGGTAGCCGACAGGAGGCATGCACAGGATCCGCGGCGATACTGGCAGCTTCATCTCGTCGAGAAGGTGCTGCGTCCGCGGATGCACCGGCCACAGAATGGGAAAGCGCTCGGCAAGCTTGGCAAGCCCGCGCAGGAGGCCTGGCAGCACATCGGCCGTGGTGTTTTCAGCGCGATGCACCGTGCACACCAAAAATGGATGATTGGGAGCAAGTCCCAGCCTAAGCAGCGCGTCGGTGACAATCGTTCGACCCGCGGCTTTTTGCGAAAATGCGCGCGCTGCATCAATGGCCGTGGATCCCACGACCGTAATATCGGCTTCGGCAATTCCTTCGCGCCGTAGCTGCTGTCGGGCGGACTCATTCGGCGCCAGGAGCTGGGCTGCGCAGTGGTCCACGAGAACCCGATTGATTTCCTCGGGCATGGTGCGGACAAACGACCGACAACCCGCTTCGATGTGAACCACCGGCACCCCGAGCTTGACCGCCGCCAACGCCGCCCCGAGCGTACTATTCGTGTCCCCGAGCACGAGGACGAGCCCGATCTGCTCTCGCTGAACGGCTTGCTCCATCCCAACCAGGATCGCCGCCGTTTGCGCCGCGTGACTGTGCGAGCCCACGGCCAGCTTTACATCGACGGAGCGCAGCCCGAGTTCGGAAAAAAACACCGCATCCATCGCGAACGAATAGTGCTGCCCGGTATGAAGCAAGACCTGCCGTATCCCCGGTTGTTCGTCGAGAAGAGGAATGAGCGGCGCCAGCTTGATGATCTCCGGCCTCGTACCAAGCACCGTGCAGACGGTGAGCGTCTTTCCCTTCATGAGCGAAGCTGCGCCACCTTTCGCATCACGGCCCGAGGCGCAAGGCCTGCTTGAAACCGCAGGTGATCGCGCAGGATGCGGGCCACTTTGGCCTTGGACTGACCATACTTGCGAACGTGCAGCACCGTCGGAAACTCTGCGACGTGGAACCCAGCCAAGATCGCCTCGCTGAGAATTTCCGCCATCGCAAGATAGCCAGGTGACGAAAACTGGACTGAATCCAACACTCGCCGACGGTAGGCGCGGAACATTGCGGTGTACGTATGCAATCCCGCATCAAGGAGAATCCGATAACAGAGCGAAGCTCCCTGCGACAGAATCAGCCGATAGGCGGGCACGCCATCGACTCCCCCCTCGGGATGATAGGGTGACGCCGTCACCACATCGACGTCGGGCGCAAGCAATGCGCACAGGCCCAAGATCTCTCCAAACTCGTACGTTCCGTCGGCGTCTGTCGTCACCACCACATCGCTTCGGCTCGCCGAAAAACCGGTCGTCAGCGCCGCCCCGAGCCCACGATTGTGCTCGTGGACGAGGATCGCAAAGCGCGGATCTTCTCCAAACTGCTCGCGCAGAAGCCGAAGTGTCGCATCCGTCGAACCATCATCGACGAGCAGCACCTTCACATCGGCGTAGCGATCCGACAGCTTGTCCAGCACCTCGGGAAGTCGTGCCCGAAGCTGCGGCAGCGCCTCTTCTTCGTTGAAACAAGGGATCACGATCGAGAGCGTTTCTGACGATGGCGGGACAGACACGGCCGCATTGTACGCGAATCTGCCGAATCCTCGATGGAGGACCGCAGGTTGAATCTTCACGCTGCTTGTTCGGTCAGCCCGCTCGGTAGCTCACGCAGTGATGCCGACGGGAACAGCGCCAGCAGAGGACAATCCGCCGTGGCGGTAGCGACAATCTGGACCCCCAATGGGCGTTCCGCTGGCTGAAGCAATCGCTGAAGCGAGGACTCGGACAGCCCACGGCCCAAGTCATCGACGAAGAAAACGGGCGGTTGCGGCTGCGAAGGTGGAATCGCGAGCGGCGACAGATGCAAGATGCGCAGTGCGGTTTCCGAAAGCTCCGACGGAGAAAAGTCACTTTCGCGCCCGCCAGGACCACGCAGCCCGATCTGCAGAGACGTCAGAAACAGGTCGACGTAGTTCCCTTCGCGCTCGGCAATCAGCTCGCCGTCGTGGGTCTGGACAAATGCGTCGGGATAGCCCAGCAGCGCCGAGACCACCTGCCGCTGCTCGTCCTCGTTTTCGAAGTAGTCGGGTCCAATTGGCGTTTTGCGTGCCGCGACGTGAGTGACTGGCAACCCCGATGAGCGAAGCAGCTCACAGAGCCGCTGCGCAAACTCGGGATGGTGCGCCGCCCGGGCCGCCAGACCCGTCACTCGCGGCTCGGGCCGAATGAGCTGAAGTTGCTCGCCAAGCCAGCCGCCAAACGGCGCAGCGACCTGGGACCCGTGGACGAGCGCTTCGGCAAGGAGCGGCTGGTCTGGTCGAAGATGAACCGCCAGCGACTCAAAAAGCGTGCGTTCTGGGCCTGCGCCCGCGCCGACCTTGATGTCGGTGAGCGAAAGGACGGGGTTCTTTCGTTCGCGTCGGAAAATCACCTGCTCGGGCTCGCCATCGGCAACGACGGACAGGTTCTCGAGATCGATCTGCTCGGCCCGCAGCGACAGCTCATAGCGATAGAGTGCGCCTTGCGCCAGCGCCTCCAGCGCAAACGTGACGTTCGACAGCGGCGGATCATGCAGTCGACAAAGCGGCAAACTCGGACGCTGGCCGGGTTTCTGGCCGTGCAGTGCAAGCTGACGCAGCTGCGCGAGCGCCTTGAGCAGATTCGACTTCCCAGTCGCAGGTCCACCCACAACCAGCGCCGAGGTGAGAACCTTCGTACCATCAGGAAGGCTCTGGCTTTCGATACCATCAGCATCGGACGCAACCCGCAGATCGAGCTGCCAGCGCGCACCAAACGACAGGAAGTTCTCCACGGAAAAGCGGACCAGCATGGGAGGGCGACTTTGCGCAAGCGAGGCTTTGGGGTCAAGCACTTGTCGCTCCGTGGCTCCTCTGTTACCGTCCGGTCTGAAGGAGTTCATTGCATGCGCAAACTGCTGTGGAGTGCGGCCCTCTGCTTGGCTGTGTCTTCGTCGGCCTGCTCGAATGAGACGGCGGTTCTGGCTCTCGACCCGCCGCAGGGTACGTACTCAGGCGGCGAAGAAATCGTGATCAAGGGCCGCAACTTTCCGGTCGGGCGAGGTGGCGTGAGCGTCCTGTTTGGCCGTCACGCGGCGACCAACGTGATCATCGAAAACCCGAGCGCGATTCGGGTCACATCACCCGCTGGCGATCGCAACACCAAGGCCGACATCGTCGTGATGTTCGACGATGGCCGCGCCTACCAGCTCAAGGAAGCGTTCCAGTATCTTGACGCGACGGACAACAGCAAGGTGATGAAGCACTTCGGCAACAAGAAGTAGCTCTGTCGAGACTGTTTTTTGGCTAGACTGCGCCCGCATGTCTAGCTCGATGGATCGTTTGATTTCGGCGGACGAGATCCGCGTGACCGCCGAAATGGCGCGTCTCCTGCTTCCCGAACAAGACATTCCCAAGCTGGCCGACGAGCTGTCGGCGATCCTGCGCTATGCCCAGTCGCTCGCGGCGGTCGATGTAACTGGTGTCCCACCGACGACGCATGCAGTACCCACACACTGCCCACTGCGCGGTGACGTCGTCGAAGCCCATGACTCGACTGCATCCGCCATGCGCAACGCGCCCGCAAGCGAGGCGTCGTATTTTGCCGTTCCGGCGGTGTTTGGCGGCGGAGCCAGCGATGACTCTTTCGATGCGGAGGGCTAGATGACGGCGTCCAGGTCCCTCTGTGATTCGTTTTCGTCGGTTGCTGATATCGCCAGCGCGGTACGTGCACGGGAAGTGTCTGCCGTCGAGGTAACGCGTAGCTACCTCGAGCGCATCCGTGTCCATGACGCTCGGCTCGGTTGCTTTTTGCTCGTCGACGAACAGGGTGCACTTGCGGCGGCCCAAGCGGTCGACGACAAAGTGCGTTCTGGCGCCGATGAAGAGCTGTCGCTCGCGGGCGTTCCGGTCGGAATCAAGGACATGCTCTGCACGAGTGGGCTGCAAACCACGGCTGGGTCGAAGATTCTCGCCGGATTTGTGCCACCGTACGATGCGACGGCAGTTGCCAAGCTGCGCGAGGCCGGCGCCATCGTCATCGGCAAGTGCAATCTCGACGAGTTTGCCATGGGCTCGTCGAATGAAAACTCTGCGTACAAGCCGTGCAAAAATCCCTGGGATCTTTCGCGCGTTCCCGGCGGTAGCTCCGGCGGATCGGCAGCGGCAGTGGCGGCGTCGCTGTGTCCGCTCAGCCTCGGGACAGATACCGGTGGTTCGATTCGGCAGCCCGCGGCGCTGTGTGGTGTGACGGGGATGAAGCCGACCTACGGACGGGTCTCGCGCTACGGCGTGATTGCGTTTGCCAGCTCTCTCGATCAAGTCGGACCACTCGGGCGGAGCGCCATCGATGTGGCCGAGGCGCTGCAGGTGATTGGCGGTCACGACGCCCACGACGCAACCAGCCTGGCGATGGAGCAGCCCGACTATCTCGCTGCCTGTCAGAAGCCTCTCGTCGATAAGGAAAAACGGCTTCGCGTCGGTGTCCCAAAGGAATACTTCTCGGCGGGCCTAGACCCTCGCATTGAGCGCTGCGTGCGCGAAGTCCTTTCGACGCTCGAGCGAGACGGTGCCGAGCTCGTCGAGGTATCGCTGCCGCTGACTGAACACGCCGTCGCCATCTACTACCTCATCGCTACGGCAGAAGCATCGAGCAATCTGTCTCGTTATGACGGCGTTCGCTACGGCCTGCGCGTCACCGCAAAAGAAGGCGAGCTGGCTTCCGGTCAGTCTGCTCTCGTCGAGATGTACAAGCGCACCCGCGCAGCCGGTTTTGGTCCCGAGGTCCGCCGTCGGATCATGCTCGGAACGTATGTGCTCCGATCTGGCTACTACGACGCCTATTACCGTCGGGCCAGCCAAGTTCGGACGCTGGTTGCCCGCGACTTCGCCGCCGCATTTACGCGCTGCGATGTGCTGGTTACGCCGACGTCGCCGGTCCTGCCGTTCCGACTCGGGGAACGGATGAGCGATCCGTTGGCCATGTATCTTTCGGACATCTACACGATTGGCTGCAACTTGGCCGGACTGCCGGGGCTGTCGATGCCGTGTGGTTTTGTGACCGAGCCGGGTGAAAACAAGCCTCTGCCCGTCGGTGTACAGATCCTTGGGCCAACGCTGCACGATGCCGAGGTTTTGCGCGTCGCCGCCGCCTATCAGCGCCTGACGACCTGGCACAAGCAGCAGCCGACGGCGTTTCTTGATCGCACGGAGGCTGCGTAGCCATGGCGTCTGCCGTCGAATACGAGCCTGTCATCGGCCTGGAAGTCCACGTCCAGCTTCACACGCTCAGCAAGGCGTTCTGCAGCGCCAAGGCAGCGTTTGGTGGTGCGCCCAACTCACACATCGACCCCTATACCCTCGGGCTGCCGGGAGCGCTGCCGGTCCTCAACCACCGCGCCGTCGAGTACGCGCTGAGGATGGGTCTGGCCTGCGGGTGCGACATTGCGCTGCGCAGCGAGCTTTCACGCAAACACTACTTTTATCCCGACTCACCGAAGGGCTATCAGATAAGCCAGTTCGATCAGCCGATCTGCGCAGGCGGTTACGTCGAGTTCGTGCTCCACGGCGAAAAGCGTCGCGTCGGGCTTCAGCGCATCCACATCGAGGAAGACGCAGGAAAAAATCTGCACATTCCCGGCGGTCGGACGTCGCTCATCGACTTCAACCGCGCCGGTGTGCCGCTCATCGAAGTGGTGTCAAATCCAGAGATTCGGTCGGCAGAAGAAGCGGGGGAATACCTTCGAGCCCTGCGTCAGCTTGTCCGCTTTTTGGGAATTTCCGACGGAAACATGGAAGAAGGCTCGCTGCGATGCGACGCCAACGTCTCGATCCGTCCACGCGGTAGTACGCAGCTTGGCCAGCGCACCGAACTGAAAAACATCAACTCCTTTAAGTACGTGCAAAAAGCGATCGAGCACGAAATTCTTCGTCAGATCGACGTCGTCGAGTCGGGCGGCAGGATCGTGATGGAGACGCGAGGGTGGGATGCGGCAAAAGGTACGTCGCGCAGCCAGCGCAAAAAAGAAGAGGCGCACGACTATCGCTACATGCCCGATCCCGACTTGCCGCCGCTGCAGATTGATCCGATGTGGATTGATTCGATTCGGGCGGCACTGCCAGCGACGCCGATGCAGTGTCGCGACCGGTACATTGAGCGGCTGGGACTTACGCCGTATGACGCATCGGTTTTGACGGCGGAGCGCGAGCTGTGCGCGTTCTTCGATGCAGTGCTGGTGTCTGCCGGTGTACCTGCGAATGCCGACTCTCTCGATGAGTCGCAGCGCAGTCGAGCCAAGCTGTGCGCCAACTGGCTTTCGTCGGAGCTGCTTGGCCTTTTGAACAAAGAAAGTCGCGAGCTGACCTCGTCGCCAGTGTCGGCTGATTCACTCGGCGAGCTGGTGCGCTACATTGCCGACGGCATCATCAGCGGCAAGCAAGGCAAAGACGTCTTTTCGCGAATGTATGAAAGCGGCGAAACACCGACGGACATCGTCGAAAAGCTCGGGCTGCGACAGATCACCGACGAGGCAGTAATCACCGCTGCGTGTCGCAAAGTTATCGACGATCCGGCGATGCAAAAACAGGTCGAAAAATACAAACAAAACCCCAAGCTGCTCGGATTTTTCGTCGGGAAAGCGCTGGCCGAAACCCAAGGCAAGGCCAAGCCCGAATTGCTGTCCGCCATCATGCTGCGCCTGCTGAGTGAGAAATAGCCATGACCGCCTCGCCACAACCGCTGCTCTTGTCGCCGCTGCGCTTTGACCAGGCGAGCGGCGAGCTTCTGCTTATCGACCAGCTTGCCTTGCCCGGCGAAGAAGTCTGGCATCGCTACAGCGACTATCGAGCGGTGGCCGATGCGATTCGCAAGATGGTGGTCCGCGGTGCGCCAGCGATAGGAATTGCGGCAGCGTTTGGCGTCGTGCTGGGCAAAAAAGCAGGCGAGCCGCTCGACCAGATCATCGCAACACTGCGCAGCACCAGACCGACGGCAGTGAACCTGTTCTGGGCGCTTGATCGCATGCAGCGACGCGCCGCCGAGCTTTCGCTTTCGTCGCCGCACAAGCAGGTCGAGGGCCTGCTTGCCGAAGCGCAGGCGATTTGGGATGAAGATGTGGCGATGTGCCTGCGGATGGCCGAGCACGGTGCACCCTTATTGCCGCCGGGTAATGTCCTAACGCACTGCAATGCGGGTGGGCTGGCGACGGGTGGTTATGGAACCGCGGTAGGCGTCATTCGCACGGCCTTTTCGCAAGGTCATGTTCGCAGCGTGTTTGCCGACGAAACAAGACCGTTTTTGCAAGGCGCACGGCTGACAGCGTATGAGTTTCAGAAAGCGGGCGTGCCGGTCACGGTGGTCTGCGACAACATGGCGGGACATCTGATGGCGCGTGGAGAAATCCACAGTGTCATTGTCGGAGCCGACCGAATTGCCCAAAACGGCGATGTCGCAAACAAGATTGGCACCTATTCTCTGGCGGTCTTGGCGCAGGCACATGGAATCCCGTTCTTCGTCGCGGCACCGCGCTCGACGCTCGACCCAAACACGGCATCTGGCCGTGACATTCCCATCGAAGAACGCAGCACAGAAGAGGTGGTGAAAATTGGTCCCGTTCGCTTGGCTCCGGCTGGTGTGCCGGCTCGACATCCGGCCTTTGACGTGACTCCAGCACGACTAATTACCGCAATCA
>CAYTGC010000054.1:0-24402 GCA_964437195.1 uncultured Myxococcales bacterium
TTGCTGAATTTCGGATCACCATCGAGCCGCTGATGATGCAGCAGCCGATGATGGGTATGCCAGGCATGGCACCGATGCAGCAGCCGATGATGGGCATGCCAGGCATGGGTCAGATGCCGATGGGACAGATGCCGGGCATGATGGGTCCGGCGATGTCAGGCGGCATGCCGGGCATGATGCCGATGTCGGGTGCACCGATGGGCGGAATGCCGATGGGTGGACCACCTGCTCCATCGGTGGATCTGGTCCGGTTGATCGCCGAAGGCGGCCAGTTCAACGGTCGCATTTTCGATCTTCCTCCCGTCGCTGAAATGACGGTCGGGCGCGGTGTCGGCAACGATCTGGTTCTCGATGACCAGTCGATGTCGCGCAAGCACTCAAAGATCAAGCGACTCGGTGGTGGACGGATTGAGGTTGAAGATCTCAACTCGTCGAACGGAACCTACGTCAATGGTCGCAAGATTGCGTCGGCGCAGTGCGGTCCTGGTGACACGGTTCGGTTCGGTGAGCTGTCGTTCCGCATTGATGGTGCCGGCGGGGGCGGTGGTCGTGCCGGGCAGGGCGTTGAAAGCGGCGGGGGCGCAGCAGCGGCTCCGCCTTGGGCCAAGCCTGTTTTCTTCGCGTTGGCCGGTGCCACGGTGCTCATTTGGCTGCTGTGGATTGTCAAGCTGATCGCCCCAGGTGGCGCATCGAAGGCGGAAGTCGAAAAGGCGCTCAAGCAGAAAGAAACCGAGGCATCTGAAAAGATCGCGTCGGCGAAAGAAGCGCTGGACAAGTCAGACTTTGCCAAAGCCAAGGACTTGGCGGAGCAAGGCCTGGAGACAGATCCTGCGAACCTTGATGGCATTCGGATTCGTGCGCAGGCCAGCCGGGCGATCGACGACGAATCGAAGCATCGCCAGGGCATCACCGAACTGGAGAAGAACAACCCGGACGGATTCACTGCCGCGCTGCGTATCTATGACTCGATGTCACTCGATAGCAAGAAGCGTTCGGACCTCGGATCGGCGCTGCGCAACAAGCTGATTCCGGGCGGTGAGGAGTTCTGCCGCAAAAAGCTCTTCCGTGAGTGCTTCGATGCGCTGTGTGCTGCGGGTCGCCTCGGTGGCGAGAAGCTCAGCCCCAATGCGGTCAAGCTGCTAAAGGACGCTGAGAAGCGAGCCAAAGTTCCCGCTCCCTGCCCACACGTCAAGTAACCTCTGCGGCCTTGCCGCACTTTCCTTCCGCCTTGCACCATGGCTTTTTTTGAATCGGTCCGTCTCGCGCTGTCTCGTCATCCCGTTGGTGTCCATGATCTCGCTTCAGGGGCAAGCCCTTCGACGCTGAATGCCCTCTTGGTCAGGCTGCCTGCGCTGCGATCTGCCGAATTCTTCGACTTTTTGTCGACGTGGAACGGTGGTTCGATGTTCCACGAGTCACTGTGCCTCCGCTCGGCGGAAGACGTTGCCCAAGTCTCGACGGGACAGTTTCTCATCGGTGAGTCGAGCGACGGCACGCTGTGGCTCGATGAACAAGGCCGGGTCTTGGTTGTTGACGCAGAGGAACCCGATCCGCTCTCGGCGGGGAGTGATTTTGCGACGTGGCTCGACGTGGTGATGGCGCGGGAAGCACTGCTGCTGGATCGTGATGGGGAATTTCGCGACGTGTTCGAGGAGGAAGACGGCGTGCTTCAGCCCGAGATTCGGCGCAAGCGAGCCCAGCTTGGCCGCAAGCGGGATGCACAAGCGACGCTCTATCCCGTTGAACTGGCCGAGCTAGCGCTTGAAGCAGGCGACGATGACAAAGCGCGCTCCCTTCTGGGTGATGCGGTTTCGCTGTCTGGTCCGCTCGGCCCGGCGTGGGAGCTTCTCGGTGCACTTGAGCGGCAGGCTGGGGACAAGGAAGCCGCGCATGCGTCCTATCTGCGGGCCGCACAGGCATCTGTGTCTGGCAGTCTTCGCGCGATGCGCCTACTGGAAGCGGCCGAGCTTGCTCCGAGCGCAGCGGCGTCGCTTGTGGCCGCTGCGACCGATTCAGACCCCGGATTGGCGGATCGGCTGCTCAGCCAGGTTCGGGAACGGCTGCTGTCGCACGAGGTCGATGAGGCCAAGCAGCTTCTGGCCAAGCTCCATCTGCTCATCGGACGTCTGCCCGTCGGTTCGAGCACTGAGCTAGAACGGATCGAGAGAGACTTGCGCGCTCGCGATGCGCTGCGGGTGATCTAGTCGGTGATGTCGGCAGGCGCGAAGTATTCATCGTCGTGGGGCCGACCGCTCTACCATGTGTCGGCGCTGCTCTGTGCGGTCTGTCTGGTCGGCTGGTTGAAACACTGGTTTGCGCCGCTCTGGTTCGCCATGGCTGTGGGGCTGCGGTTTGGCTTGGTCTTGCTGGGTAACTTTGCGTCGCAGACTGGCGTTTTTGGCAGAGTGCTTCTCGCTGGTCCGACGGACAAAGCGCAGGTTGCGCTGACTTTTGACGACGGGCCGGATCCGGCAAGTACGCCACGGGTGCTTGAGGTGCTGGAAAGACATGGCGCCAAGGCTACGTTTTTCGTCATTGGAGAGCGCGCCGCTCGTCATCCGGCGCTCGTTCGACGGATCATCGAGGCTGGCCATCAGGTCGAAAATCACTCACAGCGGCACTCGTGGGCCACGGCATTTGGACCTAGTCCAAAGCTGGTGCGCGAGTTTTCGCAGGCCCAAGCCGCCATTGCCAAAGCGAGCGGCAAGACGCCGCGGTATTTTCGGGCGCCGATTGGCATCCTGTCGCCACCGATCGTCACTGCGACGCGCGCGCTGGGTCTGTCGATTGTTGGCTGGTCGGCAAAAGCCCGCGACGGCTGGGCCAGCACGACGGTTGGAGCGGCCTGTGCGCGGCTCGTGGCGGCACTTCGTCCCGGCGCAATCTTGCTCCTCCACGATGCCGCCGAAGTGCTCTCGCCTCACCAAGCGTCCCGCGGCACGATCGCACCGGCAGTTCTGGAACAGCTTCTGCCGACGCTGGCCACACGCGGACTCCGTGCCGTGACGATCGACGAACTTCTGTCCTAGCGACCGGCCAGAAGGGCGCAAGCGCGGCTTGCTTGGTCGAGCTTGGGATTTTTGCTCTGCTCGTACATCGTCTTGAGCCCGCAGTGGACGTTGGGATCGAACGGGCTGGTCGCAATGGCCGCTTCGAGCGCTACCTCGGCTTTGGCGGCTTCTCCTTTGCGCTGATAGGCCGTCCCAAGCGCGGCTTGCAGTCCAGCCCATTCAGGATAAAGCTCGCTTGCCGATTCGAGCGCAGACACTGCCTTGTCTGCATCGTTCAAGTCGAGATACGTCCGCCCAAGCTTGAGCGCGATCAGTGGATGCGGTGTTCCTGCTTGCGCGGCGGCCTTTTCATACTCAAACGCGGCGGCGGGAATCCGACCCCGCGCTCGCAGCAGTCCACCGAGCCGTACAAAGCCGCGGACTTTCGGATCGCTGATGTCGCCTGATTCATCGTCTTCGGCGGACGCACCTTTTTTTCCCGGTTTTTGGAAGCGCAGCTTTTCGGCATACGGACCCAGCTTGGCGCGAGGTTTTCGACTCCGCAGCGCGTTTCGCCAGCCGTGATCGAGTTCATCGAAAGACACGCCGAAGGCTGCTTGCAGGGCGCGTGGTTCGACAAGCCCTTCAGCCAGACCTTTGAGCATCCCGCGGATTGCGGCAAAACCGCCACGGCTGTGCAGATATTCGATGAAGGTATAGACCTCGGCGAAGGCGAGCGCGGTGTCTTCCTGCGACGGCAGCTTGGCCATCGATGGCGACATCTGCTCAAACGTGATCAGTCGTTTTTTGGCCAGAGCCGTCGAGAGCATCTGTTCCATCGCCGGGCTCAGACCTCCGCCCGACGGCCCGCGCCAGCGCTTTTCCTCGAACTTGGCGAGTCCTTCGTGAATCCACAGCGGCACTTGTCCTCGACCGACGCGAGATACGATGTAGTGGGTGTATTCGTGCGTCAGCGTATCGAGCCACGGGTAGCCGCGGAGCAGCGCTTTGGGCGACACGATCATCAGCCGATTCCACTTACAAAGCGCAATCGTGCCCGACGTCTCGATCTCGCGCAGCGTCAGAGTGGACACCCGTGCCAGGTCGGCGATTTCCTCGTAGATCTCGACGCGAATTGGATGCTTCGGTGCCGCAGCTTCAGGATCCGATGGGTCGGAAAAATCCTGTGACAGCGCAGCCCACGCCTTGTCCAGCGCAGCGCTGGCATAGGGAATCAGCACTTCATCTTTGCCCCGACGGTAGCGAAAGACAAAGTGGCCACTTGGGGATGGCTGTTCGACGAGTCCTCGTGTAGCTTCGGCAGTTGCCGTCGCCAGATCGAGCATCGAGCGGGCTTCGGCCAGCTCGGGCGGCGGCAGCCGACTGTCAGCGACGGCCTTGCGGAGCGTTTTGGCGGCATCGTCGTAGCTACCAAGCTGGAACTGAATCTCACCGCGCAGGACCAACACCGACGGATCGTTGCCGCGAGCTGTCTCGATGGAATGCAGCGCCGTATCCGCGTCCTCGATGCGGTTCTCGAATAGCAGCTTGCTTACTTTGATCAGCGAGGGATCGAGCGGGCGAGCGAGTCCGACGGTAGATAGCAGCGACAGCCCCGTCACAGCCAGCGTCTGAAATAGGCTGCGCAGGCTCACTGGATCAGCTCCTCGTAGTAGCGACGGACTTGGTCGCGGTATTCAGTCGGCGGTTCCCGTTTGGCGGCGTCGAGGATGTCCTTGCGGAACTCTTTGGGCGGCCTGTACTCGTCGGCACCGGGGATCTTGATCGGTTCACGCTCCGAGCGCATACCCATTCCGTCGCTGTGCGGACGTCTGGCATTTTGCATCTCTTTGCGCATTTGCGATAGCTGATCGAGCGCCTGATTCTGCGACGACGAAGCGCTGCGCGGCTGGAGCTTCCGCAGGTCCCCTTCGGCCTGCTCCATAAAACCGCCCGCTTTCTTCATCACCGAGCCGGCATCGTCGCTGAGTCGCTCGAGCTGCGGAGCGTCCTTGGTGTCCCTCGCCCTCCGCTGCAAGTCCTTGAGAAACTCACCCGTGCGCTTGCGGAGCTGCTCTTGACCTGCCCTGAGTTCGCCGAGCTGGCGCCTTTCCATCGGATTCATCAGGTCTTCGGGGCGGGGCAGGGCGCGATCGAGCTCGCTGGCCATGTCGTGCGCGATGCTCTTGCCTTGCTCAGCCTTGCTTCGTGACTTGGCGAGCCGCTGACGCTGGCCCCAGCGAGCCGCCTGTTCTTCGGCCCGCAGCTCTTCCTCAATCCGGCCAAGCGACTGTTCTGCTTCCTGCGCCATCACTTTTGCTTCTTCGACATCACCTTGCTCGAGCATGCGCAAGACATCGTCGAGCCGCTGCTGGACCTTCGCCATCTCGTCGCTGCCCCACGGACCCAGCGGATCCACATCGACATCCTCGAGCAGTCGCCTAAGCTTTTGCACATCGGGAAGCAGCCTTCTCGACAGAGAGTCGGCACGATCGCGCAGAAGCTGTCTTGCGCGCGCACTCGCACTCTGCCGCACTTCCTCGGTGCGTTGCTTGAGCTGATGCTGATCGTGGCTCAGATCGGCGAGCTGGTTTTCTAGCTCGGCCAGCGCTTTTTCCTCGGCGCTGAAGCGCTCCCGGCGATATCCCTGGAGACTCTGTTCCATGCCGCGGACGAGCTGATCGAGCGACTGCGACATTCGCTCCAGCTCCTCTTGGGCACGCTGGAGATCGCCTTTTTGGATCATGTCCCTCAGACGATCAATCCGACTCTGCATGTCGCTTTGGCCCATCGCCTCGCGGTTCATGAACTCATCGGGAACCTCGTCGGACAGCGCGCGCGCTTTTTCCGCCAATTCGGCAATTCGCCGCTCAAAGGCCCGCAGCTCCCGTTCGATTTCCTTGCGCAGCGCATCGCTGGGGTGCTTTTTGTGTTCGGCGAGAAGCTGACGCATTCGGTCGCGAAGCTGCGCCATTTCGTCGCCGATGGAGAGCAGCTCCTCGAGCCGTTGTCGCCCAATCAGGTCGTCAAGATGAAGGACGTCGCGCTCCAACTCAACGACGTGGCGCTCGTTTTCCGTGACCACCTCACGCTGAAAGTTTCTCGTCGGTCGTGGCGCTCCTTTGGCCTGTGCTTTGCGGAGCTCTTGCAGCAGCGTCGCTTCTTCCTGGTTCAGCTTGCCGAGGCGATCCGCAATCTCTTGCAGCGCGGCGAGCAGATCCTTTGCGGGTTTTTCTCCGCGTGCGGAGTCTTGCTGCACCCGTCCGATGAGAAGCAGAAACGTCTCGCTCTTGCGATGCGCAGCTTGGGCTCGATCAGCGGCTTCAGTCGACAGTTCCGTCTGCTCTTTGGGCTCCTGTCCGAGCCCTCTCAAAACATCGATCCGATCGCCCAGAAGCTGCACCGCTTGATCGCGAAGCTGCGCCTGGCTCTGGAGGAGCGCTTCTTGCCTCTGACGAGGGCTCTGGATAAACAGCGCGTATTCCCGCGAGCGTCCGACGCCGGGCCCGGTGATGTTGTTGAGGTCGCGCGCTTCGGCAAAGTAGGTCACCCGCACACCCGGCGAAAGCTCCAGTTCGCTGAGATCCCACTCGATCTTGGCCGCCAAATTGCGGGGCACCGTCGGCGGGCTCAGTCCACTTTTTTGTGCCGGTTTTTCCGCCGATTTGCCATCAGCCGTCGGGGCCGAGCGCAGGCGGCGGCGGCGCTCGGGCGCGCTGCCGATGCGATAGACCAAGTCGATGTCACCGATTCCAAAATCGTCCTCGGCGCTGTAAGCCAACTCCACGCGGCGCGTCGATGTCACCTCAAGCTCGGCTGCCGGCGCAAACAGGTCAATTCGCGGCGGATGATCCGGCTCGATCGCGATCCGGTGGCTCTGGCCTTCCCGAATCAGCGCTTTGTGTCCGTTTTTGATGACGAAGTAGTAGCTGCCCGGTTTTTGCACCAACAGGCTCGCCGACAGCAGCGGGAGGGGTGCACCTTGGCCACTTTGGGGCTTGCCGACCTGGACCGGCTGACTCGATTCCTGCCCATCGGACACCACCGTTAGCTGCGCCCGATCGACGGGGACCAGTGCCCATGCCTCGATTCGCACCTGCGTTCCCGGCAGAGCCAGGATGTCTCCCGTCGAGCCTGGAATGGTCCGCTGATGAAGGCCCGTGTACTTGGGATAGACGAGCAGCAGCCGAATGTCCCCAAGCAGCGGCTCGGTGGCGATCGTCACTGGCTCTGGCGGTGACACCGTGAGAACAGTGTGCAGACCTTTGGACAGCGGGAGCACACCGTTTACCGTCGCGAATGTACCAAACAGCAGAATCATCAGACCAGTCAGTCCTGCCTGATAGGCGGGCCAGCGATCGATCAGACTCGACGGAGGTACCGTCGAAAGGGCCGCGAGCGTTCGCTGCGTCAGTTCTTCGACGAGCGCTCGCTCCGGCCCTTTCGCAAGCTCTTTTTGCAACTCCACTGCCGATAGCAGCTCCGATCGGAGATCGGGTAGTCGATGTCCGATGAAGCGCGCCATGGCCTCGTCGCTTTTCCGCTCTGCCCGCGCGTGCACTTGCAAGATCGCCAGGGCCAGCAGCGACAGCAGTGCGTACACTCCGCAGATCGGCAGCCAGGCCCAGTGCGGTCCGGTTTGTGCCGCCAGCAGCAGAACGGCTGCGCCACAGACGCCCGTCGCTTGCAGCCATAGCAACAGCAGTCGAAGCTTTTCTCGGCGAAGGAGCTGTCGTCGAACTTGCTGAAGATAGGCTTCCAGCTGCATAAACGGGGATTTGACGACGGGCGGAGGCACGATCGCAGCCGGGCCCGCAGGCATCATCGGCTGAGAATCGTACGCTTGTGACATAAGCGGTATTATTCCCAATTTTCGCGTCGGTTTCGACCCCGGCGATTGGGACTGTGCATAAGAACGTAAACATTGCTTCTCAAGATTTTTTAGTGTAATTTATCCCACATTATGGGAAGAGAATTGCCACACGGCACGACGGTTGGGGTCTATTCCATCGAGCGACTGCGCGAGCGCAATGGGCTTTCCGAGGTCTACGCCGCGCGCGGTCCGTCAGGGGAGGCCTGCCGCTTGAGCTTCTTCCACATCGATCCCGATGGACTCCCCTGGAAGCGCTTCGTTGCCGAGGCGCAGCAGATTCGGACGCTCTCGCACCCATGCCTGGCCGAAATCGGAGAAACCGGCGTTGGTACCGACGGAAAGCCCTTTCAAGCTCTGGTTCTGGGCGAAGGTGAGGACCTTGGATCACGACTGCGGCGTGGCGCGCTGACACTTGACGAAGCGCAGGTTTGTGCCGAGCAGATTGGCGCGGCGGTGTTGGCACTGCACTCGCTCGATCTGGCGCATCGCGGGCTGTCTCCCGAGCGTGTCTTTTTGGCGAGTGACGGTGGTGCCGTAAGGCCACGGGTCCGCATTCTGGACGCTGGGGTGACGAGGCTGCTCGACGATGCTGTCCCTGGCGTTTTGGTGAGCAATCCAGAATACAAAGCGCCCGAGCAGCTTGGGGGTCTGTCGATTGATGTAGGGCCTGCCGTGGACCAGTACACGCTCGCTCTGCTTTTGTATCAGGCGCTCACGAGCAGTCGTCCATTCAAAGCGGATTCGCCCGCGGCGACAATCCTTCAAGTGGTGCGCGGAGGCGCGGAGCCGTTGCGCGTGTTGCGTCCCGACGTGAGCAAATCCGTCGACGCTGCGATCATGCGCGCTTTGTCCAAAGAGCGGCATGCGCGTTTTTCTTCCGTCGTGGACTTTCTGTCGGCGCTTCGTGGTGGACCTATGCCGTCTGCGGACCTCGACGAGCTGATCGGCAACTGGCTTCGGGGGAGTGACTCGGTGGCGTCGGTCGTGAAGAAGGCGCAAGCGCAGGCCGACTCGAAGCCATCGTTCCAGGTTGTGGCGCTTGGGATGGCGGATGCCAGCGCTGGCGGTGTTCCCGAGGTCGTGGAAGACCAAGCGACGGTGCCTAACGCCATGGATGAGGTCATGCGGCTGGCGCTGCCGATCGAGCAAATTCCGCTCCGCCCTTCTTCGCCGGGAATCGGTTCGCCTGCCGTACCGGAGCCTGTGAGCGGACCGCTTTCGGTGAGCAGCGGGCAAGTGATCGCCGATTCTCGACCGGTCGCGCTGCCACCACAGCCGGTCGCGCTGCCGCCACAGACAGATCGCCAATCGGCAAAAGTGAGCGTGGCCAGTGGATCGGGCAGTGAAAAGACCGATCAGCTCGCGGCCCCTCGGTCAGGCATTTCTGAGCAGCCGACCGGACCTTCAGACAAATCCGATGCCGCAAAGGCCACGCCATCGACGGCGCCGCTGACCGTGCCGTCCAGTACGTCGCCAGTCTCTCCGCTTGGCTCGAAGCTGATCGAACGGATCGTCATCGCGCTGATCGGACTGATTCTTGGTTTCCTGGTTCGCCATGTGCTCGGTTAGTTTTTTGATGTTTTGCTGCGGGCAGGTTTGGAGCTGAACCCACCGAGGGAAGCCCCGGTGAGCGCTTGACTTTCCGCCCCCGCAGTGGGAAGTAAACATACTGTGCCAGAGAAAGCATCTGCCATATTCCTCAAGACCGGTGTTCTAACTCCCCAAGGGCTCAATGCCGCGATCGCGCTCAAGCAGCGTGATGGCGGTACGCTCAGCGAGGCGATCCTTCGGCTCGGCCTCCTCGACGAAGAGCACTTGGTTTCTGCGTTCCAAAAGAACATGCAGATTCCGCGTGTGTCGGCAGCGGCACTGGCGAGAGTCTCCAAAGATGTTCTAAACGCGATACCAGCCGACTTGGCGGCGCAGCTACGGGTCATTCCGATGGACATTGATGCCAGCGGAAACCTGACCCTCGCGATGGTTGACCCGAGCGATGATGACGCCGTCGAGCAAGTCATCATGCATACGCTCTCGGAGGTGAACCGCGCGGTGGCGTCTCCAACGGCGATGCGCGAAGCGTTGCGGACGCACTACGGGGTTGTCCTGAGCAAGCAAGGTGCCCCAGCAGCGGCTCCGGCAGCGGCGGCTCCAGCGGCCAAGTCGGGCCCAATCGCAGCAGCGGCTCCGGCGGCGGCTCCCGCGCCAACTCCGGCGCCTATCGCTGCGCCAGCTCCCGCGCCGACACCCGCGGCCAAGCCGACACCTGCACCGGTGGCCGCCCCGGCTGCCGTCGCACCGGCAGCCAAGCCCGCGGCCGCGCCGACGCCCTCAGCCGCACCAGCCAAGCCTGCAGTGGCCCCGGCGCCCGTTGCAACACCTGCGAAGCCTACCGCCGCGGCGGCGGCTCCCACGCCCGCTGCTGCGCCAGCCAAGCCCGCAGCCGCGCCGACCCCAGCGGCGGCTCCTGCCGCCAAGCCTGCGGTGGCTCCTGCTGCGCAACCGGTAGCTCAAGCGGCCCCAGCGGCCGTCCCGGCCAAGCCCGCTCCTGCGGCAGTGCCTGCCAAGCCTGCTGCGGCCCCGGCAGTAGCTCCTGCCGCGACCAAGCCTGCGGTTCAGGCAGCTCCGGCTGTGACACCTGCGAAGCCAGTGGTTGCCACGCCTGCGGCAGCTCCGGCGGCTGTCAAACCTGCAGCGGCTCCTGCGCCTTCGGCGGCCAAGCCTGCTGTCCAAGCTGCACCCGTACCCGCGGCGAAGCCTGCACCTGCAGCGGTGGCTCCAGTCGCAAAGCCCGCGCCACAGCCCGTGCCTGCAGCCAAGCCTGCATCTGCCGCAGCATCCGGGGCCAAGCTCGAACCAGCGTCGCTGAAGGCGCTGGCCCGAGCCTTTGATGGCATGGCGGCTGGTGCGTCCAGTGGCCCGTCTGGTGGCCAGTTTGTCTCGCAGATTCAGCAGATGCAGCAAGCCGGACAGCGCGATGAAGTCGTGGCGATCCTGCTCGATGCGGTAAAGCCGTTTGCGGATCAGGTGGCGCTGTTCGTCATTCAGCAACGTCAGTTCGCCTGTCTGGATGGCCGTGGGTCGAATGTCGATATGCTCAAGTGGGTGCAGTTTTCGACGGAAGAGCCTTCGCCGTTTAACACGGTGACCGCCTCCAAGGAGCCGCACCTCGGACCACTGCCCTCAAGCGCCGAGAGCCAGTCCGCCATGACCGCGCTCGGAAGCTCATCGGGACCGCTGCTGATGGTTCCGCTGATGTTCAAAGGCCGTGGCATCGGTGTCCTGTACGCCGACGAGCTGAAGACCGACCTGCGACCGATCCTCGGCGAGCTGGCTCAGCTTGCTGATGAGGCGGCGACGGCGTTTGCGCGCATCATCCTCGCTCGCAAGAAGTCCGGGTAGAAGCTTCGCTGACAGCCCTCCACATGGCTCTTGCCATACCTACGAAACCCCCATATCGTGGAACTACTTGTGCGCCTATTTTGCGCGTGCAGTTTCGCAATCTGTGCGATTGCCGCGTGAGTGAGAACGGCCCGCCAAGCGGGCTCCATCGAGGCAAAAGAGAAGGAGCAAATGAGCACCAAGCTGTTTGTGGGAAACCTGTCCTACGCCATTACTGAGCAGGAGTTGCGGGACGCATTTGCGCAAGGAGGCCGAACGGTCCAAAGTGTGCGCATCGCCCGTGACCGCGAGACAAACCGTCCGCGTGGGTTTGCCTTTGTCGAGGTCGCTACCGAGGCTGAAGCGGACTCGGCGATCAATGAGTGGAACAACAAGCTACTCGCTGGTCGTCCAGTTTTCGTCGAAAAAGCCCAAGAGCGTGCTCCTGGTGAGCGACCGGCTCCTCGTCCTCGTCCTCCTGGTCCCGGCGCGGGTCCCGGTGGTGCCGGTGGTGGTGGATACAGCTCCGGCGGTGGCTACAGCTCCGACGGTGGTTCGCGTCCGATGGGTCCTCGCCCACCGATGCGATCGTTTGGTGGACCGGCGTTCGATCCGGGCCCGCAGCGCGAGAGCGGTCGTCGCCACAACACCAAGCCCGATCGCAAGGGCAAGGAAAAGAAGGCGTCTGGCCGTCCGGCTCCCGAGGAGCGCGAGCGGGGCAAGTGGCGCTGGGACGGCAACGACGACTACTAGTCGCATTCCTTTCAGCGTCGAGGTTGTGCAGTGAGCCAGTCGCTGCTGAAGCTGCTCGGAAAGCAGCGCAAGCAGGTGCTTGGACTGATGTCTGGGACATCAGGTGATGGCCTAGACTGCGCGCTGGTCGATCTCTCAGGCCATGGTCTTTGCGTCGAGATTCATGGCATCCGTTCTGTAACAGTCCCCTATACCTCGGCTGAAAAAGCCTTTGTTCATTCGCTGTTCGAGCCTGATCTTGACTCGCGCACGCTCTGTCAGGCGTCGTTTCGTCTCGGGGAACGTTTTGCGCAAGGCGTGCTCGACTTCTGTCGCGAGCTTGGGATCTCTCCGCGAGACGTCGATCTCATCGGTAGTCATGGTCAGACGGTGTGGCATCAGCCGCCATCGGCGTGCCGGGCTGGTGAGGTGCCATCGACGCTTCAGATCGGCGAGCCGGCGGTCATTGCGGCGAAGACCGGCGTGGTTACAATTGGTGACTTTCGCGTGGCCGATGTCGCACTTGGTGGCGAAGGGGCGCCGCTGGTTCCGTACTGCGACTATCTGCTGTTTCACAAGCCGGGGCGACGGCGAGCACTGCAAAACATTGGCGGCATTGCCAACGTGAGTGTGCTCGGTGAATCGGCGGATGCCGTGATCGCGTTCGACAACGGCCCTGGCAACATGCTGATCGATGCGCTCGCTCCGGTCGTTTCGCATGGAATGCTCGACATCGATCGCGATGGCGAGCTGTCCGCCCGCGGGAACGTGCTGCCTGCTGTGCTGGCATCACTGCTCGATGACGAGTATCTGCGTCGCAAGCCGCCGAAATCGACCGGACGAGAGCGCTATGGCCTGGGGTTTGCGGAACAGCTACTGCGTCGCTACACCGAGTATGAAACGGTCGATCTCTTGGCGACGGTGGTTGCGTTTTCCGCTCATGCGATCGCCGACAGCTTGCGTGAATTCCAGATCGATGAGCTGTTGGTGTCTGGCGGTGGGGCGTACAACCGGACCCTGATGGGTCACCTAGAGCGGCTTCTTCTGCCGACAAGGGTCGCGAAGCTGGACGCGTTTGGGATCGACACCGACAACAAAGAAGCTGTGGCCTTCGCCATCTTGGCGCTTCAGACGCTGCACGGTGAACCTGCGAACCTACCCCAGGTTACTGGTGCGAGCGGTCGGGCCGTGCTTGGCAAGATCTGTCTGCCTCCGCTGTGATCCGTGACTAGGGCAGGGCACGGGCTTCGCGCAGAAGCTCCATCTCGCGTCGCGGTGTCGGCAACGTATCGAGCTGGGCACGAATCCCGACCGACAGGGTAAACCGCGTCGAGTCCTGCGTGCTCAGCCCTGGGTCATTTGGAAAGCGTGAGACTTCGGCCTTCGTCGGCTGACCAAGTGCTGGGTATTCGGGAACGGACTCGCCGCGAATCGCCATGGCAAAGATGTTTCCTTCCGCGAAGACCGATAGCGGCCCGACGATGTTGTAGCTAGTCCCAAAACTGCTCATTAACAGATAGAGGGTTCGATTTTGCGGCGAGACAAGCTGCAGAAAGGTATCTTCTGACGGTGGGTTGACGCGACCGGGACTTGTCTGTGCGCCGTGCATGAGCTGTGCTGAACCGTAGATGGCCCATTCCCACACAGGCCTTATGTGAAAGTCGCCTCCCAATCGATCCCACAATGTCAGCGCTCCCGCGTAGGGATCAGGCTCGTAGCCGCGCGTGATCCGAAGATCGAAGCGTCGCCGTGGGCCAACATAGCCGATGCTGATCTCGCCACCAAAGGTCACGGTTCCGACGATACCGATGGCCGCCTCCAGCGGCGGCGGATTGGTGTTGCCCCGGATGCCCTGGACCCGACCGTCGATCGAGCAGCGGTTTCCGTCGACAAGCAGCGGGTCCAAGCGCGTACACAGGTGCGGCTGGCTTGCTGCGGCCAGACCGGTTTCGGCTCGCAGCGTGAAGCGCTGATCGAGCTTGTATTCCCAGCTTCCACCGACGAAGACATCATGTGCTGGTTTTACATCCAGACGAGGAAGCAGATCGCGCAGTGTCCCTGCGTATAGCTCGCTTAGCCGATAACGGATCGGCACATCAAAGCGATGGCGATCGAAGCTGCGACCGAACAGCGCCGACGCCTCCAGCGATTCCATCGGACCGAGCGTGGAGTACGTCGGAAGCTGATCCAGCGAGGCGAGTAGCTCGAGCGCCTTCCACGCGAGACTGACTCGTAGCCCATACTGATCGCGGAAGGCGTGCGAAAGTTCAAGGCTGGCGCTCGGAGTGATGAAGAACAGTCCCGAGGCCGACTGATTGGTCATCGGGACATTCGGGTCCGCCATGCCTCCGGAGCCACTGCGCACGTCGAGGGTGCGATCGAAGACGTCGATGACGGCGCGGGTCTGACCGACAAGGCGGGTTCGGCTCGACAGGCCATGCTCGAAGCGATAGTCCAAACCGAAGACTGGGCGACGCAGGATTGGTGTACACAGCTGCGCCGAGTAACCGAGCGAGACAGAGATCTGGTGACGGAAGTGGCGGCTCGTCGCAAGCATCGTCGCTGTGCCACTTATTTCTTGGCCACCGTCCCAGGTTGGAGTCGGTCCGCACGGGCCGCTGTCATCGCCGGTGCCAAACTGACCTGCATTGGCGACGCCAACAAAGGAGCTGGATCGGACTTCCCCGAGAAAATCGATTCGGTCGGCGAGCGCGTGCCCGCTGTGCCACAGGCAGAATCCTGCGCTCAGGGCTGCGACGAAGATCCTCATTCGCCGCCCTGGTTTTTTTGCACCAGGCGATAGACGTCTTCGACGCGCCTCGCCCAGGTCGAGAGAGAAAATCGGCGGTCAGCTGCAACAACGGAAGCCTGGCCTAGCCGCAGTCGCTCGGTTTGGTCGCGCACCAATGTTCCGAGAGCGTCTGTCAGCGCCGCGACGTCACCGCGTGGGACGAGCAGACCCGTTTGTCGATCTTCCACGATCTCGGCGCAGCCACCTGTCGACATCGCCACCGTCGGTACGCCGAGTGCCATGGCTTCGATCAGGTTGAGCGGTAGCCCTTCGTTGTGCGAGCACGACACCAGCACATCGAGAGAACGATAGGCATCGGCGATCTCTGGCACGTAGCCGAGCAGCGATACTTCTAGTTTCTCGTTCGTGATTCGCTTCTGGATCGATTCCGCGAGCGGCCCTTCGCCGTACAGCACGCCTCGAACCGGAAGACCCTGTGCCAGAAGCTGCCCAATCGCGGTCAAGAACTGCTCATGGCCTTTTTCGGGCGACAGCCGCGCCACCATGCCAAGCAGGACTTCGCCGTCCGTGAATCCTTGGGTACGCAGCTCCTCACGAAGATCTCGCTTCCCGACCTGGCTGCGCAGCCGGTCTAGGTCGAGACCGCTCGGCAAAAGATAGGTTCTCTCGGGGCGGACACCGGCGCTGATGACCTCGGCGCGGTACTGCTGGCTCAGCGTCAAGACCGCCGCAGCAAAACGCAGCGAGAAGCGATCGATCTGTTCATAAAAACGGACCCGCAGATCGTCGGGACGCAGATAGCCATGCACCTCGACGACAAGCGGTAGTCCGAGCAGGCGACACAGCGGTGCGGACAGAACATCCGTCTTGAGCGAGTGCGAGTGAACGACGTCGGGACGCGACCTGCGCAGCGCCGAGTACCAGTCGGCAATCAGACGTGGGCTTATCTGCGAGTGTGTCTCGACGCGGAAGGTTGGGATGCCACTCTCGGTAAGCTCGCGCTCGAGGCGATCTTGATCGTCGCCGTGTCGCTCTTCATGACAGATCAGAACTTCGACCCGATGCCCGCGTCGTTTCAGTGCGAGTGTCTCGTCGAGCACGCAGCGCTCGGCACCGTAGATCTGACTGGCAGACTGAATGACGTGAAGGATGTGCATCGGCGAGACCGAATGTGCGCGACAATCTATCACGGCTGTCCGGCTTCTCGGCGGAGACGCAGCGCCTTCTGCCGCTCGACTTCGGCACGATGTGGCTGTCCGACGCTCTGTTCGAGGTCGGCGCGAACTTCATGGATGCGCGCGCGCAGCAGGATGTCACTTGTATCGTCGAGGGCCTGGCTGATGCTCTGTCGGGCTCCATCGATATCTCCTCGGGCTGCAAGGACTTGTGCGTGGGCGATTCGCACCTCCGGCGCTGGCTGTTTGCGCAGCGCGGCGTCGGCAAACATCTTGGCGGCGTCTGGTTTGTGGTTGCGCAGCAGCACTTCCAACAGTCCACCAACGAGAAGCGGCTCAATCGTTGGCTCATCGAGCAGTCCTCGAAGGGCTGTTTCGGCGGCATTCGCTTGTCCTTCTGCGAGGGCTGCTCGTCCCAGCCACGGAAGCGCCGACCGATCACCTTTTTCAACGGCTTGCGTGGCGACGCTGAGCACAAGCGGCCAGCTTGGCCTGGGACGGGTCCCCAGATACTCGAGCAGACCGCGCCGCGCCGATTCTTCCGGTGGCAGCGACGCGACAAGCGTCTGTCCATCTTGCGAAAGCTCGAGCAGCCGTGCAAACAGATACGCTCGCTTCTCCGCGTCGGCATAGCCAATCATGGGCCCGAGCAGTGCCAGCGCCTGCCGTGTGCGTCCGTGCCGACCGAGCAGCTCTGCAGCCGCAGCCTTCGCGAGCAGGTCGGCGGGATTTTGCCCCAGCGCTCGGTTGATCCACGGCATCGCGTCGGGATGACCCTCGTTCACCAGCCGCGCCGCGACCACTGCCGACAAGTACGAGTCCAGCGGATGACGACGCAGGGCCTGACCTGCCACCGCAAGCAGCGTCGGAACTTGGCTGTCTCGATCCTCGGCCAAGGCGGCAAGGCGGCGACCGTCTTCTTCGTGGCTCGGCAGCTTCATGTGGGTCCACCAAGACGCCGCCAGCGTCACAACACCCAGAAACCCCAGCCAGCGCGACGACATGGTGCGGTTGTTCTTCTGCACCAGCGTGACCAGCGCAATCGCTGATAGCGCGATGGCCCCCGTCGCTAGATTGAAGTCAAAGAGGTTGTGCAGACCCAAGCAGCACAGGGCATAGAGCGCGGCGCGACGAACCGGCACTGGCTGCTCACCTGCCCTGGGCCACAGATGCGACGTCGACTGCCACATCGCAACGCCGAGCAGCGCGACAAGGAGAAGCCCAAGCGGAATCCCAAAGTCGAGCAGCACTTGCAGCCACTCGTTTTCCAAGTACGCAAAGCGTGTGCGGGTCGCGATCGCTTCCGGGACTTGCAGCGCCGTCTCCAGCGAGCCGCGACCAATCCCGGTCAGCCAGTGCCCGCGCAAAAGCGGCCAAGCCTTTTGCCACAGCCAGACCTTGCTCTCCGATGGGGACAAGCCATGCCCGAGATCAAAAAAGCGAGCCAGCAGCCGATGGGCCGGGCCGAGCAAGCTGGCGCAAAACAGCAGAACGGAAGGAAAAACGACCCAAATCAGCCGAAACCGGCGAATCTGGCGGCTCGGTGAATCGGCGAAGAGCAGCGTCAACAGCTGTCCCAAGAGCCCGCAGAGCACGCCCGCCCGTGACAGCGACAAAAGAAGCGCCGCATCGAGCAGTCCGATCGACCCGATGAGGCAATAGAAGCGGTGGGGCCGGGCCGAGCGATCCGTCTGGAGCAGCATCCCAACCGCCAAGATTGCCGACACCGACAGCAGCGCAGCCATGTGATTGGCGTTTTGCAGGACCGCGGGCCACAGCGCTCGGCTCTGTCCTTCCGTCGATACGGCGAGGGGAATTGGGAGTCGAATACCCAGGGCTGCCAGCGCCCCAAGCAAAGCGACGATGACACCTGCGCAGACGACAATCCCGGCCAGACGCAGGCTGTCGCCGTGGCGACTGCGCAGCGACGCAAAGCCCGAGAGCGCGCACAGGTAGCCGAGCAGCCGAACCCCTTCGTTGGCCGTCTCTGCCGGGTCGAGTGACAGCGGCATCGGCTCGTGCGGATAGCCACCCAGGTCGGCGAGCGTTCGCCGCAGCGTTTCATCGCTCGCGATCGGCAAAAGACCCCGCAGCGACTCGGGCAGCGGCACACACTGCAAGAGCGAGATTCCCGCCGCGCAGAGCAGCCACAGCGAAAACAGCGACACCGGTACTGGACGCCGGGACAGCCCTTGCACGATTCCCAGCACACCACCGAGTCCTGCCATCACCATCGTTGCTGGTCGGTCAGTCGTTCCTCCCCACGCCACCGCGAGGAGCAGAAGCGGCGCAACCGTCAGCCAAGGCAGATCATGTGGAAGACGCGTTCTCACGGGCGTGCGTCTGGGCAGTCTGCCATGTCTCTTCGTGCGCGGTCGTTGGGTCTTCTTCGCCCGGGCCTTTTTGCGCCTGCGCCACCGAGAAGCGCAGCTTGCGGCGAAACACTTCTTCCAAAAGGTCCGCCTTTCGACGCGTGGACCAGATCTCTAGTTCCAGGTCACTGCCTTCACGACCAGCGATGTGAAGTTCGATCTCTTTGCTCTGGATGCGAACGCGAACCGAATCGACGAGCTGCCGGTTGGTGCGGTCGAGTCCGTCGGCCACGCGCAAAATCGACGACAGGATGCGGACCTTGCGGCGCAGCGGCTCACTCAGTGCAACGAAGCTCTCGTGCGTGTCTTTGGGCGTCGATTTGCGGTGATAGCGCACGCAGTTGCCGAGGATTCTTACCTCTTCGTTTGAAAAGCCTGACAAGCCGACGTTTTCGACCAGGTACTGACCGTGTTTGTGGTGCTTGGACGCGGCGATGTAAAAGCCGACGTCGTGCAAAAGCGACGCAAACTCCAGCAGCTCACCGTCAGCGTTCGCCAGACCGTGCAGCGGCCTTAGCCCCCGAAAGATATCGAGTGCCAGCCGCGCGACTTGTTGGGCATGTGGTTCTCGCACTTGGCAGCGTCGCATCATGCTCACCACCGAGCGGCGACGCAGATCGGGAAACTCGTCGGTAAGCTGGATGTCGGGACGATGCTTCTGGGCGTAGTCGAAGATCAGCCCCTCACGCAGGCCGGCCTCGCACAGTACGTACTCGTCGGCGTGGAACACTTCGAGGAGCGACCTAACCAGCACCACGCCCGGCAAGATCGAGTCAGCGCGCCTTGGATCGAGCCCGGGCATCTTCTGCCGGTCCGCCGCGCTCATTCCAAACAGGCGCTGCTCGAGGGAAAAAATGTCGGAAAAGCGGACCACCTTGCTGCGCTCGACCTTTTCGCTCCGACCCGGTGCATCGCTGCGTGGCAGCAGCGGCGTACAAAGTTCCGCCAGCGCCCGTCCGGTCCCCGACGAAATCGCGACCACGTCAAAGCCAATCCGCTGGATCGGTGCGGCGATCTTTTCGAGCGCCCGGTGGCAATACTCGGCAAGCTGGGCTCTCTCATCGAGGCTGGGCTGCTCGCTCGAAAACATCTGGAGCAGCCGCAGCACGCCCAGCTTGAGGCTGCGCTGGAAGTACAGCTCGCGGGCGTCACAGACCATGATCTCGACGGAACCGCCACCGATGTCGAACAGCAGCGCGCGCCGATTGCCAAGCGGCAACACCGAGCGTGCGCCCAGGTAGATGAGCCGCGCTTCTTCTTCGCCGCTGATGACCTGTAGATCAATTCCGGTTTCGTCGCGGACAGCGCGGACAAAGTCACCCCCGTTGAGCGCTTCACGGGTTGCACTGGTGGCCACCGCGAGCAGCGCGTCGACTTGGTGAGAGTCACACAGCTTGCGGAACGCGCGCAGCGCCTCGGTGGCGCGCAGGAACGATTCGGGGGAGATCACGCCGGTTTGGAACGTGGAATCGCCGAGCCGAACCATGTCTTTCTGGCGATCGATGACTTCGACCTGACCTTGGGCGCTGATCTGCCCAATCATCAGGTGGAAGGAGTTTGTGCCGCAGTCGATGGATGCAATCTTCATGCGCCGCGCTCCATCGCCATCCAGATGTCGTGCAGGGGCGGCAGATCGACCGAGAGAGCGCTCTGATTGTCATCCTCGGGCTCACTGTCGATCTCGATGGCCTCGTCGGGGCTTGTCGCACCGTCCCCTTCGCCCAGCTTTTGCAGCCTGCGCGGCAGCTTGGTGAGCACTGCGATGTGGAGGTCGCTGCGCTGTGGCTCGCCCTCATCGGTCTGGCCCGGCATCGTGAAGGCGACATAGACCTCGCCCTTTCTGTCCCACGCCACCGCCGGTTCTCGGGCGCCCCACTTGGGATTGACGAGGACGACGTGGCGCTCGCGGATGACACACGGCGGATAGGCGAAAAGGACCAGCTCGCTGCTCTGCGCATCCGGCTTGTGTTCGGCCAGCAGCAGTCCTTTGGCGAGCGGGGCAGGGGATGCGTAACCGTACGGCGTGCGCTGCACAAGCTGTCCGCTGCTGACCGAAAGCTCGAAAATCGCACTGCCATCTTCAAGGCCAGCTTCGACGAAGATGCTGTCGCCAAACTTGGCCCACTGCGGATGCAGAAGCTGTGACTTCTGGCCGGGCAGACCACCCAGCAGAAGCTCTCGGTTGCCGGTGGCAAGATCGCAGCTCCACAGCCGAAGCTGCGACGACTGGCTGCCATCATCGGCGAGGAAGGCCAGCTTGCTGCCATCCGGCGAAAAAGTTGGATCGCGATACAAGCGGCCATCGCCACCGAGCAGCCGCCTTGGCTCGCTGTCGCCCGCGGCAAGAATCCAGATTTCGCCCGTGGCACCGACCTGTCGTCCGTAGGCGATGCTCCCATCGACAGACAGGGTCGCTCGGCCTTGCGTGGGTCCCGACAGCACGCGAGCGACGCGGCCTTTGCGATCGGACAGGTGCCAGTGGGATTCACTGCCACCCCCGAGCGCGTGCAAGACCAGTCGGCCATCCGGGGAAAAGGTCGGAAGGTGATGGTGGAGCTGTCCAGCGGTCAGACGGCGGGTCTTGCGTAGCTCTAGATCGCGGAGATTGCCAATGAGCGGTCGAGTCATCGCTTGGTCCTTCGCATCCGCAGCAAACGCCGCAGCGGTTCGCCTTTTTACATCGGGTGCTGGCGGCATGGTATCGGGCCATGCTGCCGAGAGGAAGCCCCCGAGATTGCCTGTTGCAAGACAGTTACATTCCCGCGCCCTTCGCTGGTGCCAGGGCCACAGGCTCCACACGAAACGCAGTGCCAGCGTGTCCACCGCGCTTGTTTCTGGTAGGCGCGCCAAAATTCGCAACAAATCCAGCCGGTTCGGGCTTCCAGGGCGCGGAGTCAAACTGATAACCTAAGAGCAGATCAGGAGTCCTCATGCGCAATCAGACCATCCTATCCTCTGTGTTTGTGTCCACGCTGGCGCTTTCTGGGCCTGCGCTTGCACAGACCTCCTCCGATGCTGCCGCACCTGCCAGCACCGATTCCACCGACTCGAGCGCCAAAGCCAGCTCAGCTGCCTCTGACGCCCCTGCGATGACAATGGGAGATGCCTCTTCCGAACCGTCTGTGGAGCGACTCAAGCAGCGGGATCGCGGCATCGTCGTTTCGCTGGGCCTTACCACCCGGATGCCCGTCGTTCAGGTCGATGGCACCACCGCAGTGGCCGCAAACGGCATCGGTGGCAGCCTGATGGCTGGTTACAAGATCAGCCGCATCATCGTCGGTCTGGGCTTTTCGATTGATCACTTCGGAACCAAGACGAAGCTCGTGGCTCCGTCCGGAACCGCGACCGGAGTTGTGGACACAACGTCGTTTCTGATCTCTCCCATCGTGCAGGTGGGCGTGCTGCGTGCTGCTGCCGGTCGTCTGGAACTGTATGGCTCGGCGCAGTTTGGCCTGGGCCGCGCAGTCTTTGCCCGCCAAAACGATCCGATGCTGCCGTCCGATGTGGCTGCCACCTTTGACAACAGCAACTTCCATCTCAACTACCAAATTGGTCCCGGACTGCGCTTCTACTTCATTCCGCAGTTTGCTCTGCAGCTAACGAGCGGGATCGCCGGCGACCACTTCTTCGCATCCCAGGACAATCCATCGGGTAGGCGCACCGACAACTTGTCGAGCGTGAGCGTGTTTGGAAACCTTGGTCTACTTGGTGTCTTCTGAGTCTGCGATCGAAAAGGCCACATTCATTCCTTTGGAGGCAACCCATGCGACTTCTTGGCATCCTTTCACTGTTCGCGCTCTCGGTCGGGTGTAGCGCAACCCCAGCGAGCACCTCGCCATCCACGATGCGCGAGTACCTGGCCACCAACAACCAAATCACCTGCGAGGCTCGGCTTCGCTGCTGCGGAACCGTGTGCAACGACGCGAGCGACGATGCCTACTACAAGAACTACTCGCGCCTTCTCGACTACGTAAACGAAGGACTGCTCAAGTTCGACCCGGCAGCCGCAGCGGCGTGCCTTGCGTCCTACGCGGACTATACCAAGTCGTGTGACACTGCACTCGTCAACCTTCCGGTCCTGAGCCCGCTGTGCAACTCGATCCTGGTCGGGAACACCCAGGCGGGTGGCCAGTGTGACACCGCCATCACGCCGACCAACTGCGTGGCGGACACCACTTGCACGGGCGGAACCTGCATTGCCAAGGCCAAGGTGGGCGAGCCCTGCCTGACTGTAAGCTGTGTGGCCGCGGCGTTCTGCGATACCTCCATGCCACAGCCGGTCTGCAAAGCGCGGCTTGCTGCGGGCCAGACGTGTACGAGCAATGGTCAGTGCCAAACGACCGCCTACTGCGACGCCAGCGTCCTGCCTCGGGTCTGCGCCGACTACAGCAAAGCAGGGCAGCCGTGCAGCGCGACCAAGCCGTGTGACCCGACCGCTCAGCTTAGCTGCTTGCCGAGCCAAGTCTGCGGCGGACCCCAAAACGATGGCGCCACCTGCACAAGTGGTGCGCAGTGCAAGAGCGGTCGCTGCGCGGGTGTCGCACCCAGCCAAGTCTGCCAGCCGCAGCTATCGCCCCAGACCTTCCGCGACCAGCTCTGCGGTCTGAAGTAGTCCGCTCGCTTCTCCCACCTCTGCCGCTCCATCCTGACCTTTTGCGGCGCGAAATGCGCTGCCGCCTCCCTCCCCATGAGAACTTTCGGTAAGCTATGGGAAGCTGCTCTCTCCAGATCCGCCCCCGTGCCGGGGCCATGGGGAGAGGGGGACGAAAAGGACCATGTCAGGCAAGCAGCAGCAGCGCTTCGCGCCATCGGGCAACATCATCGTCTGCGGACGTGCCTACAACATCGGCTGGCCGGTCGTTAACTTCTTCGACAACCCAAACTTTAGCGCCTACCGGCTCGGCTGCTACAAGGGCAAGGACGGGTCGCCACCGGGCGCGCTGCCCTTTGGTCCCGCCAAGGGTCTGGGCAAGTCACCGTATCGCTATCGCGAGCGGCGGCTGATGGGTGGTCAGCGCAACGATCTGCGGCGACTGCAAGACATCATCCGGCAGTTTGTGCTGCACCATGACGGCTGCGCCTCAAGCGCCGACTGTTTCCACGTTCTCCATGACGAGCGCGGGCTGTCGGCGCACTTTCTGGTCGATAACAATGGCTGGATTTATCAGACGCTCGACCTCGCTGACGGAGCGTTCCATGCCTCGGGTGTAAACGAGATCTCCATCGGCGTCGAGCTTTGCAACCGCGGTCCGGTGGACCTGGACGGTCCGCAGTTCTACTCGAAGCGCGGCATCAGCCGTGACGTCACCGAGGTCGTCGTCCACACCACCCGCTACCGAATGTGGCAGTACACGCCCGACCAGTACATGGGGATGGCGGCGCTTGGCAAAGCACTGGCACGCCTACTGCCCAACTTGCCGCAGGTGTTTCCCGAGTGGAACGGCCAGATCCTCAACACCTGGATGGCGGACCCGCGCGCCTTTGCGGGCTACATCGGCCACTACCACGTCACCAACAACAAGTGGGACCCGGGCTGTTTCGACTTCAAGTGGCTGGCGCAGAAGATTCGCGTCAGCTCGACGTGGTTTGTCTGCCTGGACAAAAACAATGAGTGTCCCAAGCCGCCCGAGATTGCCGAAAACCCCCAGCTTGCCGAGCAGCAAGGCAAGGTGCTCTTTGCCAACAACGAAGAAGAGGCGATGGGCGGCTACTTCCCCATCGGGCCGTTTGGTCGCTCGCGGCTGTGGCATGGCGGCATCCACCTGAACCTGCCGCAAGGCTCGCCGGTGTTTACGCCCTTCCCAGGGCGCATTGTGGCAGCGCGCTTTGGCGACGATGTGCCAACGGGATCCGCCAACTTTGTGCTGATGCGGCACTACTTCCGGCTCGCGGGTGTCGAGACGCTGTTCTTCATCCTGTACATGCACCTAGAGCGCGAGGAACCGAAGAGCGGCAAGACACCGTGGCTGTTCGAGGCGGACAAAAAGCCCTTCTTTTCGGCGATGTCCGGTGGCGGCGTGTTCTATCCCGACATCGACTTGGCTGGCGGCGAGATGATCGGCCACGTCGGACAAGCCGGACCGCCCGGCAACTACGAGAGCCAGATCCACGTCGAAGTGATGTCGCCCGA
>CAYTGC010000055.1:0-24396 GCA_964437195.1 uncultured Myxococcales bacterium
ACTTAGGAAGATTGAAGGAGCATTCCCATGACGACCTCCACGCGCCTTCCCAACACGATTTCGAGCAACGCAAACAACACGGTAGTTGGAACTCAGCTTGCAGCACAGACGGATGACCAATCTGGCGCTCGCGCCGTCGAGGTAACCGCTCTGTTTGATGGAGCGGTGCAGGAAGTTCGGCACCTGTCAAATCCTCATGCAGGGAAGATCTCCTCCTTCACCAAAGGAGTCCTGGCATTTTCCGCGGTGTCGCTGGGAACGGTGATGACGCTGTTTGGTTCCGCATATGTTCAGGTGAGTGCAGAGAAAGAAGCCGCAGAGTCCCAGAGCAAGAAAGCTCCAGTGGGAGATCGCAGCAAGGAGCGCGCTCGTGACGTCGCTGCAGGTGGACTCCTTCTGCTTGGAACAGCCGGACTTCTCTACGGAGTTCAGCGGCTTGGTAGTGAGCGAGGAGAGCGCGAATACAGCGTGGGGATTGATCCTCGTGCAAGCTACCAGATCAGTACGGAAGGACTCCCAAGCGTCCGGTTCCCGCTGGTTCGAAGCAACGGGGATTCCTTTGAGCTTGTTGTTGCTGACGCGATGAAGGGAACCGTGACGCGCGAAGGCAAGCAGATGGAACTGCATGAGTATGCTCGCTGTGAACGCGCAAATCGGGACTCGCAGCTTGCACAGACCTCGGTTCTGTCCATTCCGGATGGCGTACGCTTTTCCATCGAGCATGGTGGGACGACGTTCCAGGTTCAGTCGGTGGCCAAGCCTCGTCACTATCCAGTGCCGCTGCGCATCGACTGGGCAACGCAGTCCTACACGGGTGCAGTGATGGCAGGAGCGGCCGCGTTTGTGGGGCTCATGTTTGCGCTGCCCCCGGATGCACGGTCGCTATCGCTGGATGGCTTTGATTCGGTTCGACTGGTGAAGCTGACCGCGAAGGCCGAAGTCGAGGAAGATCCGTCGTGGCTCAAGCAACAGAAGAAAGAGAACCTTCCGGTGGCACAGACCTCGGCTCCAAGCAAGCCGCATGCAGTAACCCATCGTCCGACCACACCGACGCCGAGTGTGGCGGTATCGAGGAATCCGGGTCCGCGGACCAAAGAAGAGAAGGCGGCCGTTGCGCGAGAAATTGCGGTCAACAGCGGAATTTTCCTGGCCATGCGCGGCACTACCGCGATGACGGTCTTCTCTCGGGATTCGGTGTTCGGGAATGATGCCAGGGAAGCGATGGACAACGTGGTCGGCGTGGATGGGGTAGATGGGTACGGTGGTCCCAACATCGTCGGGACTGGGCCCATGGGCGGTGGCAGCGATGGCACGATCGGAACGGGTCTCCCCTTTGGCCCTGGTGGTCCGAGTGGGCGACGCGGTCCGGCGGGTCCGGCGCTCAAGAAATACGTTGCACACGCGCCGACGCCAGAGATGGGAAAAGTGGAAGTGAACTCCGGCACGATGGATCGGGAAGTGATTCGGCGCGTCATTCGCAGCCGTATGAACGAAGTGAAGTTCTGCTACGAAAAAGCGCTGCTGGCGAAGAAAGATCTCGAGGGACGCGTGCAGGTGAAGTTCCTGATCAGTCCAACGGGAAAGGTTGCCACGAGCCTCATCGAGTCGTCATCGCTGCACAATGTTCCGACCGAGCAGTGTGTGGCCGAAGCGGTGCGCCGTTGGGAGTTCCCCAAGCCGCCGAGCGGCATCGTGACGGTGACGTATCCCTTCGTATTCAAGCGCGCCGGTGAGTAGTCTGGTCCTTGCCCGACCCCCCATCCCCTTCCCATCCCCTTCCCGGCGACGACCTTTGTCTCCCCTGTCTTACCCCAAGCAAAGGTCCATGCTCGCTTTTCACTAGACAGCCGGTCTAGCTCTTGAACCCAAGGCGTCCCCCAAGCTACGATGGCAGAGAGTGCAACTGTCCACACAGAAAGAGGGACGTATCTATGAATAGACTTACCCGATGGTCTTTGGGCCTGAGCTTGATCGGTCTGTTTGGCTGCGCCGGGCAATCAGAGCCAGCACCGGTCGCGTCGCTGTCGCAGGCCGACTTCGTGAACGGTAACTTTGAAGGCGGTAACCTAAACGGCTGGACGGTCACGACCAACCAGAACAGGAACATTGGTGTATTTCCACCGAAATCAGTTGCGGACCTTACATTGACGGCGGGTGGCAACCTAATGACGTTCGCGCGACAGGGCGCCACGCCGGAATCGGTGGTGGCTGCTGGTCTGACGGCTGCGGACTCACTTCGGTTTCCTCGATTTGGGCAGTATTCCGCTGTCGTCAACGAGCTGGGCCTAAGCTACAACGCCAACACTCTTACGCAGACGATGACCACGGTGCCCGCTGACGTGGACCCATCGGATGGCAACATCCACGTTCGTTTTGCGCTCGCTCCTGTGTTGGAAAACCCTGGTCATCCCCAGAACCAGCAGCCGTACTTCTTCGTCGAGATTCGCAACACGACGCAGAACAAGCTGCTGTGGTCATCGTTCAATTTCTCTGGACAGACTGGCGTCCCGTGGAGAACCGCTTCGGCAAACGCGGGCGTGCAGTACACCGATTGGCAGCTGTTTGACGTGGCTCCTGGTCCTGCGGATCTGGCTATTGGCGACAAAGTCCTTGCAACCATCGTTGCTGCTGGCTGCGCCCAGAGCGGTCACTGGGGACACCTCTACGTCGACGGCTTCGGCGCCTTCATTCCTGGCCTGACTGTCGCTGCAACGGCCGCTCAGCGGGCCAATGCCGATACGGATCTTGTCTACACGTTCCTTGCCAAAAACGGTGGGGCGTCGGCGGCCAGCAACGTCATCGTCGAGGAGTTCCTGCCCGCGGGCACGACCTACGTCTCGACCACCGGCGGCAACTGTACCTTTGCAGCGGGCCCACCGCCGAAGATCACCTGCAACCTGGGTTCTATGCCTGCTGGCGGCAGCACGTCCTTTAGTCTCACAGTGCACATCGACAAGACCGCGACTGGAACCATCAACAACGGCAACTACAACATTCGTGGCATGGGCGTTTCGCCGCTGATTGGGCCGCTGGTTCAGACAGCAGTCACGACCGGCGTAAACTATGCGGACCTGGGCATCACCGTCTCCGATGGCGCTGCGGCGGTCGAGTGGGGCTCTCCGATGAGCTACAAGGTGGTTGTGACCAACAAGGGTCCGACTGCCGTGACTGGTGCGAAAATCACGGATCTGCTTCCGCCGAGCCTGACGGGCGTCGCTTGGACCTGCGTTGGCGCAAATGGTGGCGTCTGCGGTGCTGCAAACGGAAACGGAGCCCTCAACACCACTGCCGATCTGCCCGCCGGTGCTTCGGTAACCTATACCGTTAACGGGACGCTCCAAAACGGCACGGGCAACGGCATCGTCAGCTATCGCGTCAACGTCGCCCCACCGGCAACCGTCATCGACCCGAACCCGATCAACAACTCGGCGGTCGACACCAACGCGATTGGCAAGCTCTACACGCTGACGGTCGACAAGGGGACGAGCATTGGCTCGGGAACGGTCATCAGCAGCCCGGCAGCGATCACGTGCGGTACGACCTGCACCACGCAGAACGCCAAGTTCCTCGATGGCCAGACCGTGACGCTCACGGCGGTGGCCGACCCCGGCAAACACTACTTTGACGGCTGGGCCGGAGAGTGTGCATCGGCGGGCAAAGCGCTTCAGTGCACCATCACAATTACCAAGGACACCAACGTCTCGGCCTTGTTCATGTTGCCGACGTACGCCATCAACACCACCACTCCGGGTGGCAATGGCACCGTGGTTTGCACGCCGAACCCAACGCCGGACGGCAAAGATGCAGTCTGCACGATCACGCCGGCTCCGGGTTATGAGCTTGACACCACTTCTCTCGATGGAACGGACGTGGGAACGCAGGTTTCGAACGGAACCTACACGATTCCAGGTGTGACGGCAGAGCACACGATCTCAGTGACCTTCAAGAAGTCGCTCGGGACGGGCTGCTCGGACAAGGCGGAGTGCAAGTCGGGCATTTGCGCCGACGGCGTCTGCTGCAACGCAACCTGCGACGGCCAGTGCCAAGCCTGCGATGTCGCCGGATCACTCGGAACCTGCTCGCCGGTCGTTTCTGAGGCTCCGCACGGCAGCCGTGCCAAGTGCGCGGGCAATCTCGCCTGCGGCCCTGGTGGCGCCTGCTATGACACCTGCTCCTCGAGCGCGCAGTGCTCGAACGGCAATCTGTGTGCGGGCGGTGCCTGCGTGAGCGCCGAAGAGTACAAGCTCACCGGTGGCGGTCTGCTCGGCTGCGACGTGAGCGGCCAGCGTGGCTCGTCTGCCCCCAGCGCTGCGGCAATCGGTGCCCTGGCGCTTCTGACCCTCGTGGCTCGTCGCCGTCGCGCCCGCGCCTAGTTTTTTCTCGACCCCCACCACTTCCTTGGCCCACCATGCGCCCACCATGCGCTGGGCCGGTCGCATTCCTCCTGAAGTCATCGCTGCCTGTGGTCGCCTGCAAGAAGCAGGTTTTGCCGCGTACGTCGTCGGTGGAGCGGTGCGCGATTTGCTGCTATCGCCAAGCTCTGACAAAGCCAAGGACTTCGACCTGACCACGTCAGCGACGCCTGACGAGGTGATTGCGGTCTTTGGTCGCCGCAAGGTCATTCCGACCGGCATCGCCCACGGCACCGTCACCGTGCTGTGCGATCGGGCGGAGGGCAAGCCCCATCCCGTCGAGATCACCACGTTCCGCGGTGAGGTCGGTTTCAGTGACGGACGGCGTCCCGACCGGGTCGAGTTCATCACCGATCTGACCGAGGACCTGCGGCGGCGCGACTTTACCGTCAATGCCATCGCGTTTGATCCCGTTGCCGATCGCCTGGTCGATCCGTTTGACGGGCAGGGCGATCTCGGACGGAAGCTGATTCGGGCAGTCGGCGATCCGGCGGCCAGGTTTGCCGAGGATGGGCTGCGCGTGATGCGTGCGGTGCGCTTTGCCGCTCAGCTTGGCTTTGTCGTCGAACGCCAGACGCGAGCTGCGTTTTCCGGTGCACTGCCGACGCTGCGAAAGGTCAGCCGCGAGCGGATTCGCGATGAGCTGCAGAAGCTGTTGTCGTCGCCTGCGCCTCGGAAGGGGCTACGGCTGATGTGCGAATACAGCGAGGAATCTTCCACATTCGACTGGGGCCCCGACGGAAACATCCTCTCCGTGGTGTTTCCAGAGCTGGCGCTTGTGATTTCAGAATCAACGTCGCTGGAGCGCTGGTGCTCGATGATTGAGCGGGTGATTCCGAGCCTTCGACTCGCGGCGCTTCTGTGGCCGCTGCGCGAGTGGCTTCTCGGGGCGGGCGCCGCAGTGGCGGTTGTGCCGCGTGCACTTGGCGAGCTGCTCGACGAGCGACTAAAGCTTTCGGCGTCTGAGCGTCAGCTTCTGGTGTCGATTCTGACCGTTCCGCTTCTTCGGGCTGAGCTGCTGCCCCACCTTGTCGGGCCCGCGCTGCGACGCTTTCTGTCGGAGCATCCGCAGCCCGTTCTTGACGCTGTGCTGGCGTTGCAGCTCGCTGCCGCAGATGCCTCAGAAGATGAGTCGTTTGCGGACGGTCTGCACGCGCTGATTGCGAGAATGAGGGCAGAGCGGGCCCTTCATCCTCCGCTTTCGACGGCGGACCTTGCCATTGGTGGCAAGGATCTCATCGCGAGCCTTGGTCTTTCGCCGGGGCCGATGGTCGGAGACTTGTTGCGCGATTTGCTGTCGCTGACCCTCGATGACCCAGGGCTCAATACACGCGAGAAGCTGATCGAACTCGCGAGAGAGCGCACAAGTGCCCGAAATTTTAGGCATTGACAGCTTGGGGGAATGCGCGCTAGAAACGTCCTCACCTCGCTCGCGAAAGTGGCGGAATTGGCAGACGCGCAGGATTCAGGTTCCTGTGAGGTAACACTCGTGAGGGTTCAACTCCCTCCTTTCGCACTCTGAAGTCGGCCCGAAGGAAACAGACCTTCGGGCCTTTTTCATTTTTGGCGTCAGATTTGCGCGCTTGCGCAGACGCATCGGCGTCTTGCTGGGCGCGAAAAACGAGTGATTGGGTTTCCGCAGACTAGTTGGCGAGAGTGCCCGAACGGACGGCGGGGACGGTGTTCACGCCAGCAATGCCAGACACGGCGAGCAGCGCTTGGGCAAAGCCGCGCAGAAGCTCTGGGTCGGGAACACCAGCCTCGTCGAAGATCATAAGCTCGAACGCGAAGGCCTCGATCGGTAGCTCGAGCGTGCGGGACTCATCGAGGCGCAGATCCCAGCTTAGCGGCGGCTCTTGCAGCGCGACCTCGCGCAGCGCCGTCGTAAAGCCCTTGAGCGACATCACGTCGTCGAACGTGAGCCCAAGGACCGCGCAGTCGTCGCCCCGATCAGGATGTCCCTGACACGCCGCCATCGTCATGACGCCAGCAAAAAGCTGCACCACCTCGACGAGAGGCTGGATCCCTTCGTCGATCTCTGGCTCGCTGCCGAACGCCTCTCGCTCTGCGCTGAGCCAGTTTGCCGAATAAAAGGTGCTGACTAGCTTCTCGCTGTCGATCGGCGGGTCCTTCGTCCCCCAGGTGAGATAGGTCGTACCGTCTTGCCGCTGCCACACTTCCCAGCGTCGCAGCTTCGTAGGTGATCTGTTGTCCATGTTCTTACCCCTTGTACCTCGCTTTTGCGGATCGGGGAACCTGGGCTGTGCCCGATGTCGGGCGGACTGGCACACAAAGCTCTTTCCAAGTGGTGATTTTGTGAAGTAAAATTCGTGTCCTCGAAAACTGAAATTATCGATCATATAGGGTGCCTCTGACGGCTCATGCAGCAGGAAGGGCGGCGCACCCGTGGTGATCGGTCGGAGGACACATGGCCAAACCGCTCGTATTTCGTCACGGCAAAAGCGAGCTGTCGTTTCAGCTCGACAAGCTCGACCGCGACAAACTCTACGGCTACGTCGATTCGGAAGCGATCGATGACAAAGGCCGCCCCTGCCAGCTTGCGATTCTGGGGGGCGATGGCAAGACGCTGGCGGGCCCAGGTGGCAGCGCGCTTCAGTACATCGACGCAGATGGAAACTATGCTGCGCGGGGCAATCTAAAGCCGGTGTCTCCTGAAGGGCAGACGCTCACCGCTGTCTCGTCGTCATTCGGGGCTGCGATTCCTCTCGAAAAGCGGGCCAGCATCGACGAATACCTGTCGCACAACGTCAAGTCGGTGTACCTCTTGACGCCGCCGATGGGGGCCGACGATCTCCTCAAGGAGCTGCGTTCGGGCGCGATCTACACTTTCGCGTTTTCCTATCGTGGTGGGCTCAATCCAAGCGCCGGTTTCCTACTCGCCAGCAGCGATGGAATTCCGACGCTGGCGGTTGGGCAGAAAGCCCGGCTGGAGTATGTCGCTCTGACCGAGATCGCCGATCCGGAAGAGGAAACGGTGGTCGAGGAGTCAGGTGACGACGACGACATGGACTTCGGGATGATGTGAGGAGTCGGCGATGGGAAGCCTAAATCTTAGCAACAGCAAAAATCGCGACGCCGTCGTCGCAACCCGTAGTGTCAGCAGCACGCAGCGCATCGTCTACCTGGATGACAAAGGTCGGCCAGCCAAGTCGGTGCGTGTCTTGCGTGCTCCCGTCGAAAAAGGACTCGATGCCTTGCTGGCCAAGGTCGGCGGCAGCGACCCGCTTGCGGCCCTGTCCGATGCGCTTGTGAAAGGAGATCCAGAAGTCGATCTCGAGCGCACGGGCGGATTCCTTCGCGACACCTCGCGAGTGTATGTCGATCCGGATCAGAAGATCGTCCATGCCGTCAGTCTGTTTGACATTCTGAAGAATCCAGACGGAACGCAGAAAGATCGTCGTCCGCACAAGTCAACGGAGCAGAATGTCGCAACCGAGACTCCGATCAAGTGGTCGGGAAAGCTGCTCAAGAAATCGGAAGTCTGGAACAAGTTCGTTTTTTCCTCGAAGCTGCAAGTCGTCCACGTAAACGGTCTTACCTACGACTTTCTGTTCGAGATGGCGAAGGAACTGGAGCAAAAGGAATCGCTCCTTCTCGTCGGTGCTGGACCGAAGTCCAATCAGCCTTTGGTGTTCCAGCGCGGCGGCACGCAGTATCGAGGATTTCTTGAAGGACGCACCAAAGGGGATTCCTATCTGCTGATACTTCACCTGAGCAATCTTGAGCTGAAGGCTCCGAGCAAGGAGAAAGCTTAAATGGCGGCGAGCAGCAAAGTGCAAGGTGCGCCGAGCTTGATTGACTCGGCACGCCTCGAGTGGAAGTTAGGAAAGTATGGAGTTGGGCAGGGCAAGGATCTGAAAAATCCGGGCCACTGGCAGCGAGCCCAGGAATATCGTCGGGTTCAAGCTTCGCGCCTGATTCCGATCGAAAAGAAGGACATCAGACCACGGCTTCCTGCGGGCGAATATCATCTGTCGCGCAAGGTCGATGGCGAGCTTGCGATTCTGGTGTTCGACGGTGGCGAGGCACTCCTTGTGAATCCTGGCGGAACCGTTCGCGTGGGTCTGCCGCTGCTTGCAGATGCTGGAAAGAAGCTCACCAAAGCGGGTGTGAAGTCGGCACTGATCGCTGGTGAGTTGTACTATCGGCACCCCGATGGGAGTCGTCCACGGGTTCACGATGTGAGCCGCGCTGCGCGCTCACCCGCTTCCCAAGATGATCTCGATCGGCTCTGCTTGGCTGTGTTTGATGTGATCGAGATCGATGGCCAGCCGCTGGTGAGCAAGCACTCGGATGTGTTCGCCAAGATCGCCAAGCTGTTCTCCGGCAAAGATCGAGTCCATCCGGTTGATGCGACGACCGTCAAGACGCCTGAGGAGATCGAAAAGTACTTCGCAGATTGGGTCGAAGGGCAGGGCGGTGAAGGACTCGTTCTGCGCTCTGATTCCGTTGGTAGCTACAAGCTGAAGCCGCGTCACAACATTGATGTCGCGGTGATCGGATACACCGAGGGAACCGAAGATCGAAAAGGAATGCTGCATGACTTGCTTTGCGCGGTGATTCGCAAAGACGGTAGCTTCCAGATCATCGGGCGAGTGGGAACCGGATTCTCGGATGAAGAGCGCCGCTCGCTGCTTTCGGATCTGCGGGCACTGCACAGCAGGAGTGACTACGCAGAGATCGGTGATGGCCATGTCGCGTACCAGATGGTGCGGCCCGATTGGGTCATCGAGGTAAGCTGTCTGGACCTGATCGTGCAGACCTCGCGCAGCGGTATCATCGAGCGCATGGTGCTGTCCTATGATGAAAAGCTAGGCAAGTGGGAACCCGTGCGGAGGATGCCGCTCGCGTCGCTGATCTCGCCGGTGTACGTGCGGCGGCGGGAAGACAAGCGGCCCAATGCCGTCGATGTGCGGGCGCAGCAGATTGCCGATTTGGCTGAGATCGCGCTGCTCGACAAAGATGCGCGGACGTACTCTCTGCCTGCGAGCGAAGTGATTCGCCGAGAGGTCTACGTAAAGACACTCAAGGGACAGACTGCGGTGCGGAAACTCCTTTTGTGGAAAACAAACAAAGAGGTTGATGGCGGCTTCCCTGCGTACGTCCTTCACTACACCGACTACAGTCCGACCCGCAAAGAGCCGCTGTCGCGCGACATTCGGATTTCCAACAGCCGAGATCAGATCGAAGCACTGTGGAAGGAATTTCACACGGAGAACATCGTCAAAGGCTGGAACCGCGCCTAGCGTGATGCTCCGTCGGTAGTCTTCGCTTCCTTCCTCTTTCTTCTGCTCCCTCTGTTCTCTTCCTCACATCGTTTTCGACTCAATCGACAGAGTCGCAGTGCGACTGGTCGAAACGTCTTCTCTTTGCTGACACTGTGATCTTCCAGATTGCGATCAGGGGTCCGATGGTGGATTCCCAAACGGCTCTGCTCGCTATTGGGAATCGCTTGCGAGACGAAAAGGAATCACTGCGCATTTTTTTCTTGATCACTGAAGTTTTGATCAGTAGTTTCGCTGCGCCCTCCACGGAGGAGGGATTCCCAAACCCGCTTCATTTGCAAAGGAGTCGATGATGAGCTTGACCTTCTACTACAGCCCCCACTCGAGCGCTTCCCCTGTTCACTGGACCCTGGAAGAACTTCGGATTCCCTACGAGAAAGTCCTGATTGATATCAGGGCCGGGGACAACAAGAAGCCAGAGTTTCTGAAGCTGAACCCGAACGGCAAAGTGCCGCTTCTCGTTCACAACGGCGTTCCCATCTTTGAATCTGCGGCCATTCAGATGTATCTGGGCGAGACTTTCGGCGTCGAAAAAGGGCTGTATCCACCGCCGGGAACGCAGCGGGCCCGGGCGATGATGTGGATCGTGTGGACCAATGCGACGCTTGGCGAAGCCATGTCGCGGCTGGGACGCAACGTCGGCGAGTGGGCACCGGCTGAGGAACGGAATGCGAAGGCTGGTGCGCGTGCGCTGGAGGAGATTCGCGGCATGCTGCAGATCGTAGACGATGCGCTCAAGGGTCAGCAGTACCTGACCGGAGACGCCATCACGCTCGCGGACTTCCACCTGGCGTCGTGGATCGACTACGTGAAGATGATGCAGATTGACCTCGCCTCGTATCCGGCGCTTCAAGCGTGGGCGGCTCGCTGCACGTCTCGTCCGACCTACGCCACGGCCCAGTAACCGCTGCCGCGCGCTGCCCCGCCTACACCTGCGGTCACAATCCTGACGGCAGGGCCTTCCAATTCGAACCGATTATACGTCGTCTGCTATAACAAACGATCGTCTGTCAGGCGGCGCGCTGTGCGTCGAACTCGCGGATCTGGGCGATCAGCCGGGACGGACTCGAGCGCCGGACTAGCAGACAGCGAACACCACGGCTGCTGGCTAGCTTGCGTGCGGCGACAACTGCGTTGTGGCTGTTTACGTCGGTGACGATGACCACCAGATCGACGCGATTGATCATCGACGCCAGCGTCTGCGCGCCACGCCCGGCAGTGTGGCCGCCGTGGAACTCAAGGTCATAGCCAGCAGCCTTGGCCGCTTGCTGAAACAGTAGCTCGGAGCGCTCGACCCCGCCGACGAGTCCGATTCGAAGTGGTGTCGGTCTGATTGCGACCGACGGAGCCTGGGGTTGAAATGCAGAACGTTTCGACGAGAAGTTGGTTGCTGAGTTCATGACTGCACCATCACCGGACGACCGATATCTGTTATAGCATACGATGTCTGCTGGCACATGAATTCGTCTGCTAAGCCAGAAAATCGGCGGGCTGCGCCAGGTTGTCGGGTGTGGCGCTCGCCCCTACAGCTTCTGAATCGTTTCGACGATCACCTTGGCCCAGCTCCGCGGCAGTTTTTTCGAGGTCGAATCGGCATCAACGGGACCCCGATGGAACTGCTCATCTGGGAACAGCAGACGAAGCTCGTCCATACGCGGCGACATACCACCGCGCGCAGCTTCCACCAGGTTGCGGTACGCTTGGAGCTGCTTGCTGTTCATTTTTTTGATCGGCGTACTTGGGATGGCATCGGAAAATGATGCGTTTGCAAACTGGTTCAGGGACGCGCACCGGAAGTTGAAGTAGTGGTTTGGATTGTTGTCTTCCGCTTTGACAAGGAAGAAGCCGAAGAAGCAGCCGGTTTCCGACAGCCGAAGCAGCTTGTCTTTCTTGAGCTCCTCGATACTCCAGCCATTCCAGTTTTTGATCTGTGGATCTTTTTTAGCGTCAAACTTCAGGTCCAACCAGACCTTGTGCCACGGCTCGCCTGCTTTGAGATCACGGATGGGAATCGCGAACTTGCCGCGCGCAGAGCCTTCGCCCACAAGCTGCATCAGCACCAGCTTGTCTTCTTCCTTTTCCACTCGACGACCGATGCGAACAAAGCCAAGCCACGGACTTCCCGCTTCCGCAGCGTCCCATTCCGTGATGTTGTCGTCTGACAACTTCATCGAGCGCGAGGGTCGCACAATTCCCCACTGCATCCGATCGTCGGCAAGTTCCTTGTCGCCCTCGGCCTTGAGCGCGATGTCGGGATTGGCCCGCATGTTCACAAAGACATTCCGAAGAGCTAGGTTGCCAAACTCGATTTTGTTGTTAAACGCCTCGGGCTTCAGGCTCTTCGGTTGAATCACGTTCCCTGCGCCCGTGGTCGACGTCTCGTTGGCAAAAGACTTGGATCCACTGCCACTCTGCTTTTCGTCCTTTCCCCCATCCTTGCCGACAGTCGTCTTTTGGGGCGGTGGCGCTTTCTGGGTGAGTCGTCCGTACAGTTTCTTGGCTGCTTCATCAAAGTTCTTTGCTAGGTCCTCGTAGAACTCCTGCTGCGCTTGTTCCAAGGGATAGAAGTCGGGATACGCACGCTTGGCGAACAGCTCGCTTTGGATGTAGCGGATGTACGGGTCCCAAGGCTGCTTGGGCTTCTGGTTCCGTACATTTTTTTTTAGCCATTCCTGGTACGGCAAGATCTTCTTCACGGGCATGGCAGACTCCAAAATGGGCGTAGTGGCAAAGTGGCAGTCTGCTGATCGTAGCGCACTCTTTCCCGGAGGAAAATGGAGTCGGGGGAATGTGCCGTGAGTCCGCAGAACAACTAGGGAAGATTCGTCGCCAGGCCTTCGCACTTTCGGTTATGATGGCCGCACTTCGCTTTCGGAATGGCCGCTGGAGAAGACATGGGAATCACAGACACGCTGCGCAGCCGCACTCGTCATGCTCGTACTGGTGTGGTGAATACGATCAAGCTCATGAGCGGAAAACGCTTCACTGCGCCGTATCACAGTGATTACCGGGTGGTTACGGAGACATCGAAGTTTTCACTTCGACACTATAGGAATCCTTCCCCGAGCGGATCCCATGTTCTCTTTGTTCCGCCACTGATGGTTACGGCGGAGATCTATGACATGTCTCCGGAACTGAGCGCCATTGTGTGGCTGCTTTCGCGGGGACACGATGTTTGGGCGGTAGACTTTGGGACTCCGGACGCTAGCTCTGCCGGTCTGGAAAAAACCCTGACGGATCACGTCTTGGCTGTGAATGATGCGATCGATCAGATGGTTTCTCACACCAAGTCAAGCGTACACCTTGTGGGCTATTCCCAGGGCGGCATGTTTGTCTATCAAGCCGCGGCGTTCCGTCGCTGCAAAGACGTCGCCTCGCTGATCACGATGGGAAGTCCGGTTGATCTGCTGCGCAACTTTCCGGTGCCCGTTCATACCGGACTGCTGGCAAATGTGATTCAGTCTGCGCAGGGAATCATCAAGAAGCCTCTGGAACAGGTGGAGGGTCTTCCTGGTTGGATTACACGCTGGGGGTTCAAGCTGCTCAGTCCGCGGCAGGAGCTTCGTCATTTTCTGATGATGCTCAACCTTCTCGATGATGAAGAAGCCCTCAAGAAGCTGGAGCCGACGCGGCGTTTCCTCGGGGGGGAGGGTTTTGTCGCTTGGCCGGGGCCAGCGCTGCGCAGCTTTGTCGATGACTTTGTGGTTCACAATCGGATGATGTCAGGGGGGTTTGTGATTGCCGGGAGAACGGTCTCTCTGTCTGATCTCTCTGTTCCGATCCTCTACTTTCGCGGACGACGGGATGACTTTGCTCGCCCCCGTAGTGTGTCTGCTATCGAGCGCGTGGTTCCGCACGATGAAGTGTTTGGTGCAACGATCGATTCGGGGCACCTGGGTCTGGTAGTGGGTGCGCGGGCTCGTGAAGATGTATGGCCCACCGTGGACGCATGGCTGCACTATCGGGACAGACGCGGAACACGACCCGCTCAGATCGGAAGACTCCTTTCACAGACTCCGGCTCAAGACAGAGAGCGCAGCGCAGAGGAACTCCGACTCCTGTCCGCTGGTCCTCGCGCGCTTTGGCAAGAGACGGGGCGCATCGCTCTTGATGTCACAAACGGTGCGCGCTGGCTGCGCTGGCAACTGCCCCGGGTGATGCAGCTTATCCGTTTTTGGGACCGCGCCCACATGTCGATCGGCGCGACGCTGGCAGACCAGGCCAGAGCGATTCCAGAGAGAACGTTTTTGCTGTGGGATGGCCGCGCATTTTCCTATGCCGATGCCGATCGCCGCGTCACCAAGATTGCTGCGGCGCTGTACTTTGCCGGAATTCGCAGCGGTCAGACTGTGGGACTCTTGATGGACAATCATCCCGACTGTCTGACTGCGCTCGCGGCGCTCAGTCGCTTGGGGGCGATTCCTGCTCTCATCAATCCTGCCACGCGCGGAATCGCGCTTTCCCACGCTCTGTCTGTAACCAAAGTGAGTGATCTCATCTCGCTTGCCAGTGCGCCTGATCTCGCTGAGACCTACGGAGTTCGGCGGCTGGTGCTCGGTGGAAGCGGACAGACATCGACTCGCAAGGATGTTTCCGTGGTCGATCTGGAATCGATCTCTGCCGAGCTTCCGGAATCGCTTGTTCAAAATCCTGGCTGTGCTTCCGATGTTGCATTCCTGATGTTTACATCGGGGACAACTGGCAAACCAAAGGCGGTCAAGATCTCCAACCGACGCTGGCTCATGGCTGCCACTGCGGCGGCATCTGGCTGTGACCTGACTCCGACAGATACCGTGTACTGCTGTCTGCCACTTCATCACGGAACCGGGCTCCTGCTTGCGGTTGGGGGGGCGCTGCTGGGTGGCTGTCGACTTGCCATTGCACCGAAGTTCTCAGTGCGTGGGTTCTGGGAAGACGTTCGTCGCAACGGTGCAACCGTGGTGTTCTACGTAGGAGAGCTCTGCCGCTATTTGGTCTCTGCGCCACCCTCTCCGCTAGAACGCAGCCACGCCGTACGTCTGTTTGTTGGCAACGGAATGCGCGCGGATGTGTGGAAGGAACTGCTGCGACGCTTTGGCAAGGTGTCCGTGCTAGAGTTCTATGCAGCGACGGAAGGAAATGCGGTGATGACCAATCTCACCGGTGAAAAAATCGGATCAGTGGGGAGAGTTCCCTTGGGTCTGGTTCGCACACTGGTGGTCAAATACGATCCCGTCAGTGAGAGCTATCCGCGATCCATCGATGGATTCCTGATTCCTGCCAAAGTAGACGAACCGGGCATGCTCCTTGTCGAGATCCAGAAACGAAATCCGCTGTCTCGATTTGATGGCTACACCGACCCGGGCGCAACTGAAGCCAAGATCCTGCGCGATGTGTTGCGCAAAGGAGACGCTTGGTTTTGCAGCGGTGATCTGATGCGAGAAGATGCCGATGGGGACTTTTGGTTTGTGGATCGCGTCGGCGATACGTTCCGTTGGAAGGGAGAAAACGTCTCGACCGAACAAGTTGCCGCCGTGCTGGCGGAGCTTCCGTTTGTGGAGATGTGTGCGGTCTACGGAGTGCGGATTCCTGGCCAAGAAGGTCGCGCCGGAATGGCGGCGCTCAAGGTTCGTGAGGGCCACTCGTTCGACCCAGATGACCTGTTTTCTACCGTTGAGCAGCACCTGATCGATGCTGCGCGTCCGCGCTTTGTTCGCATCGTTCCGGATCTGCAAACCACCGAAACGATGAAGATCGTAAAGCAACCCCTCCTGATGGACGGAATCGATGTGTCGCGCACCGGGCCGCTCTATGTGTATGACAAACAGAATCGCACCTATGCGAAGGTGGATGCAGAATCGCTTTCTGCGCTGCTTCCGACGCTGTAGACTTGATCCATTGTGCTAGCTTGGCTCCTTCCGCTCCAGCTTGTGGCTCTGGATGTTCGCTGCGCGCAGCCGCTCACGCAGGTGCCAGCCGCCGTGGTTTCGGAAACGGCGACACTCTGTCTACGTGGTGATGATCATCACAGTCGAAGAGTTGCCTCTTCGCTGTTTGATCTCGATCGGGAATACTACACACGACTTCCGGAATCGGCGCAGCTCGCGTATGCAGTGGCGATCGCAGACATGGGCTATCTCAAGGTGCATCGGACTGCAGAGTTTGATGCAGCCGCACCTGCGCTGGCCCAGGTCATGCTTACGCATCTACGCCGGGGAGTCACGACGCTCGACGGGAAAGAGGTTTACCTGGGGCGATGGTTTCTGCTGCTTGGCCGACTTGGGAATCCTGCGCTGGCTGCTGATGCGGTCTTTGTGTCGGAATTGATGTTGCGGAACCACCCGGACAAACAGGATGTGATTTTGCACTCTGTCCTAAGTCTGCTTACGAGCTGGCGATCTCCACTCGGGCTGCCTATCGCAGAATCGATTTTTCAATCAGCACTGACGCAGACTGCGCCGCGGCACTCGCTGGCGCTCGCAGAGGCTTCCCATTACCTGAGCCTGCAGTCCAATCAGGGAAACGTCGAAGCGAGGCGTTTGGCGGCGTCGCTGTGGCAGAAGTTCGATGGACATCCCGAGCTGCGCTGTGATCTGATTGGGGCGCTTCACTCGATGCAGCCTGGGCCTCCTGCCACGGAGATCGCGCCACTGCTCGCATCTGGGTGTCATCACGACCTGACCATCGTGATGGACATTCCCAATCCGCAGTGGATCGCGGATCTGTCGGCATATCTGCGACGAAAAGATCTCGATCGGACACGGGATGCCGAGTCGATTCGGCTCTGTCGGGAGGCGCTGGCGTGGCAGTGTGTCGGTAGGCTTCGTCAGCCATTTTGTCTTCGCGCGGCGCCGCTCTTGCGCGGGGTCCGAAAGCCATCTCATCCAGATTAGGCGGTCGTCTCAGCATCGGCTCGGGCTGGCTTTGCGCGGCTGTTGAGCGAGCCGTGGTTTTCTTTCACCGAGCCGAAAGTGGTCAGGCTATAATGACTTAACCCGTAAGGTCATCGTGGGCTCGACGACAAATACCGCAAGCACCGCCGCTGTCTCTGCCCCGCGTGCTGCGGCTGTGAAGGCCGCGTATTCGACGATGGTCCGGCTTATCCAGAGCGTCGGGCAGGTGGTGCACGGCAAAAGTGAGGTGATCCGCCTCGCGGTGGTTGCACTGGCGGCGCGTGGCCACATCTTGCTCGAGGACATTCCTGGCGTCGGGAAGACCACGCTGGCGCGGGCTTTGGCGCGGGCGACGGGTGGAAGTTTTCGCCGCATCCAGTTTACGTCCGACCTTTTGCCGTCGGATGTGATCGGCGTCTCGGTGTGGAACGACGAGTCGCGCCAGTTTGAGTTCAAGCACGGACCGCTGTTTGCGAACGTCGTTCTCGCCGACGAAATCAACCGCACCGCGCCGCGCACCCAGAGCAGCCTGCTTGAAGCGATGAGCGAAGGCCGTGTCTCGGTGGATCACTACACGTACACCATCGAGCAGCCGTTCTTGGTGATGGCGACGCAAAATCCGCTCGAACACTTTGGAACCTATCCGCTGCCCGAGTCGCAGATGGATCGATTCCTTTTGCGATTGCGGCTTGGCTATCCGTCGCGCTACGACGAGCGACGAGTGGTGATGCGAGGCAGCCAATACGATCCCGTCGAGGAAATGAAACCGGCGGTCGCACCTGCCGAGGTCGTGCAGATGCAAGATACCGTCTGCATGGTCCGCGTCGATGAGTCGCTGCTCGAGTATGCCGAGCGAGTGGTGGCCGAGACGCGTCGCTCGCCGCTTTTGCAGCTGGGCGTGTCGCCGCGTGGTTTTCAGTCGTGGTTTCGCGCTGCGCAAGCCCGCGCTCTGTCGGAAAATCGAGAGTATTGCGTCCCAGATGACTTTCGCGATCTCGCGCTGCCGGCGCTGGCTCACCGGTTGGTGCTGCCGGGGAGCAGTCAGGGTGGATACAGTGATGCGCTCAGCAATGGTCGCGCTGAGGCAGAGCGCATCCTGACCGGGATCATCGAGCGCGTTCCCGTCCCATGAGCCTGCGCTTTTTCACTCGTCTGCGCGGTGTACGTCTGACCCGCGACGGGTGGTGGTTTTGTACGGCCGGGCTCTGCCTGTTTTTCGTTGCGCTCAATAGCGGAAACAACCTTCTTTATCTCCTGCTGTCGCTGCTGATCGCGCTCATGGCGGTGTCGCTGATCCTCGCTGAGGCGTCGCTGCGTGGCGTGATTCCGCGGAGGCAGCCGCCGCCTCGATTGCACGCGGGAGCCCCGTTTCTGATGGGCATCGCACTGCGCAACGAAAAGAAGCGACTGCCGTCTTTTTCGATCGAAGTAGAGGATCTGTGCGATGACAAGGTGGTCGACAAGCGCTGCTACTTCCTAAAAATCCCGTCGGGACGGACCCAGCAGACGGCATATCGACACAGCTTGGCTCGGCGCGGGCGCTACGTCTTTTCGGCGTTTCGCATCTCGACCAAGTTTCCGTTTGCGCTGTTTCGGTCGTCGCGTTACGTCGAGCACCGATCTGAGATCTTGGTCTATCCGGCGCTGATTCCGCTGGAACACTGGCCCAAGGCGCTGACCTCGGCGGTTGGTGACCAGTCGGTGATGCGGCTTGGTCGGCGCGGGAACTTTCATGCCCTGCGCGAGTATCGTCAGGGCGACGACTCTCGTGACATCCACTGGCGTAGCTCGGCACGTCGGCAGCGGCTGATGGTCCGTGAGCACGAAGTCGAAGCGGTGCAGCAGGTCACGCTGTACGTCGACAACTCACTGCCCACGGAAAAACAGCATCTCCCCGACGAACAGGCCAAGCTGGAAAAGGTCATTTCGTGGGGCGCTTCTCTCGGTGCGTTCTACCTCGACCACGGCTATGCGGTGCGATTGTGCGTGCGCAGCAGTGAGCCGCCCTTGCCGCTTTTGTGGAGTCCGTCGAGCCTGCAGAAACTGCTCACGACGCTGGCGCTGTTGCCAACGGTCGCGCCCGAGGTTCCGTTCCAGAAGCCGCCGCCGCTGCCACGCAGTGCATCGGTCCCGATTGCGGCACACGGCGACAGCTTGGTCGTGATTCGAATGGGCGCACAGGTACCGCGCGAAAAACACCTCGGACACGTCGTGGAGGCCTCATGAGGTTTGCCGCGACGCACAAAGTCGTTTCGTACTTGATGGTCACGACGGCGTTTCTGATGCTGGCGCTGACCGGCGAGCTGCCGCAGTGGCTTGGCCTCCTGACGCTCGCGGCGATCGGCGCGTCGTTCTTTTTTGATCCCCAGCGCTACCCGCTGATGTTGCGTCCGACCTACAACTACTCGCTGTATGTTGGCGTGGTTCTTCTGTCGGTGCTGCTGTTTGGCAATGCGGCCGGTCCTGAAGCGCTGTGGGACGGTGGTCTGCGTGTGCTGTGTGTGCTCCTCGTCTGCAAGCTGTGGCAAAGGCGGCACAACGGCGACTATCTGCAAGCCTACGTTGTCAGCTTCGTGATGCTGCTCGGGGCGACGTTTGTCGAAAGCAGCATGCTGTACGCGCTGCTCTTGTTTCTCTACGTCGTCTTCGCGATGTGGACGCTGACGCTGTTTCACCTTCGTCGAGAGATGGAGGAAAACTATCTGCTCAAGCATCTGCCCGGTCGACACGGACAAGCGGCAGAGAGCGAGCGCGTCGAAGTCGAGCGCATCTTGAACTCGCGGCGTGTCGTTGGTCCGCCTTTTTTGCTGACGACCGCTGCTGCCGGACTCGGAACGTTCTGCGTGGCGCTGTTGCTGTTTCTGCTCTTGCCTCGCTTTCACGTCACCGTCGATCTGCCCTTTCATCGCCGCGCGTTGCCATCAACGGGTTTCTCCGAGCGACTCGAGCTCGGCAGCCATGGTCTTCTGCGCGACAACCCGCGTGTTGTGATGCGCGTCGAGCTGCCACGCCAAAATCCGCCCGCCCTTCTGCGCTTGCGAGGCGTCGCCTTTGCCCGGTACGAGCAGGGGCGCTGGACGCAGCATCGAAGCGGTGAGCAGCCGCTTGGGGTTACGCAGGGAGTGGCTCCGATTGAGGCCTACAGCGATGCGACGATGGCGACGCTGCAGCGCACCGAAATCTATCTGGAGCCGCTTGATGCCGACGCGCTGTTTACTCCCACGCCAGGTCATCCGGTGTCGCTGCTTCTGCCGGACTCGTTTGCCGCCGTGCAAGGCCCGCTCACGGTGACCTTGGATGGTCAGCTCTCGGCCCGTGGTCGACGTACGTCGCTGCACTATGTGGTCCTATCGCAGCCCGATCCGCCGACCAGTCCGAACGAAGACCTCGGGTTGTATCGCGAGCTTTCGTCAGAGCTACGGCTGCGACTTCGCCCGATGGCCCTGCAAATGATCGGTGATGCGGTCCAGCCCGCCGAGCAAGCCGCGCGCGTCCTTGCGCATCTGCAAAAAAACTACAGCTACACCACACGGCTTTGGAAACCGACCGATCGCGAGCCGATTTTGGAGTTTTTGCAGACGGAGCGCCGCGGACACTGTGAGTACTTCGCGACGGCGATGGCGGTTCTCCTGCGCAGCCTCGATGTTCCGAGTCGCACCGTCAACGGCTACCTAAGCGCTGAGTGGAATCGCTACGGCCGGTTCTTCGTCGTCCGTCAGCAACACGCGCACTCATGGGTCGAAGTGCTGCTGCCCGGCCAAGGCTGGGTGGTGTTCGACCCGACGCCACCACAGAGCGCACCGTCGATGCTGCCGCTGCTCAATACGCTGCGTCAGCTTCTCGACGGACTCGATATGGGTTTTGGCAAGTATGTGCTCGAGTACGACGCGAGTGCGCAGCAGCACCTTGGCGAGCGACTGTCGCGGCTGTGGAATCATCGACCTGTGGCAGCCTCGGAATCTTTGCCGCCCCAGCGGTCGGTAGCCAGACAGATCCTGCTGAGCAGCGTGCTTCTCTGTGGGGTTGGGCTTCTGGGCTGGCTGCTGCTGCGTCGGCTGCGGAGAATCGAACTTCGGTTCGGCCAAGACGACACCGAGGGACGCGGTCTGCTTCAGCAGTCTCTAACGGTGTTGCGACGGCGTGGCTTCGTTCGCGGCCCGGGAGAGACGCTGCAAATGCTCGCCGAGCGCGTCACCGAATCTGGAGACCCCATTGCGCCGTATTTTGCAAAGCTCGTCGAGCACTACTACGCACATCGCTTCGGCGAGCAGCCGCTCGATAGGACGGAAGTGGATCTGCTGATGCAAAAGATGCGCGGGACGCCGAAGCATCCGCGCCCCGAGACGAGAAACTAGCGGGTGAGTTTTTTGTACTTGATGCGGTGCGGTTGGTCGGCGTCTTTGCCGAGTCTGCGACGGCGATCTTGTTCGTAGTCGCGGCAGTTGCCCTCGAACCACACCACTTTGCTTTCGCCTTCGAACGCGAGCATGTGCGTGGCGATGCGATCGAGGAACCAGCGATCGTGGCTGATGATCACCGCGCAGCCGGCAAAGCTGAGCAGCGCTTCTTCGAGGGCTCGCAGCGTATCTACGTCGAGATCGTTGGTCGGTTCGTCGAGCAGCAGCAGGTTTCCACCCGTACGCAGCATCTTGGCGAGGTGAACGCGGTTGCGCTCGCCGCCCGATAGATCTTTGACCCGTTTTTGCTGGTCTTGGCCCTTGAAGCCAAACTGTCCGACGTAGGCGCGCGACTGCACCTTGCGCTTGCCCATGTCGAAGCTCTCGACGCCACCCGAGATCTCTTCCCACACCGTCTTGTCGCCTTTGAGCGCGTCGCGGCTCTGGTCCACATAGGCGAGTTTCACCGTATCACCGACGATCAGCTTGCCCTTGTCGGGCTTTTCCTGACCGAAGATCATGCGAAACAGGGTCGTCTTGCCTGCGCCGTTCGGACCGATCACCCCGACGATGCCACCGCGCGGCAGTCGGAACGACAGATCTTCAAACAGGATGCGCTCGCCATAGGCTTTCTGCACACCTTCGGCGACGACGACAATGTCGCCAAGCCGCGGCGCTGGCGGAATCGAGATTTCGGCGACCTCGATCCGGGCTTCCTGCGACTGCTTGAGCATCTCTTCGTAAGCGGCCAGACGTGCTTTGCTCTTGGCTTGGCGGGCTTTGGGCGACTGCCGGACCCACTCCAGCTCACGCGCCAGCGTTTTTTGTCGGGCCGATTCCTGTTTTTCTTCGACGGACAGACGCTTCTGCTTCTGATCCAGCCACGACGAGTAGTTGCCTTGCCACGGGATGCCTTGGCCGCGATCGAGCTCCAAGATCCAGCCGGCGACGTTGTCGAGGAAGTATCGGTCGTGGGTGATCGCCACAACGGTCCCTGGGAACTCGGCCAAAAACCGCTCGAGCCAGAACACCGAGTCCGAGTCGAGGTGGTTGGTCGGTTCGTCGAGAAGCAGCATGTCCGGACGCTCAAGGAGCACGCGGCACAGCGCCACTCGACGACGCTCACCACCGGACAGCACGGTGACATCTTGGTCGGGCGGCGGCAGGCGCAGCGCATCCATCGCGATCTCAAGCTGGCGCTCGGTATCCCACGCGCCTTTGGCTTCGATCTCGTCCTGCACCCGGCTGTGCTCGGCGATCAGCTTGTCCATCTCGTCGGTGGGCAAGTCCTCGCCGAGCCGCATCGACAGCTCCTCGAACCGTTTGAGCAGATCGAGCCGGTCTTTGACCGCGATGGCGACGTTTTCAAAGACGTTCTTCGTCGGGTCAAGCTGCGGCTCTTGCGGCAGGTAGCCGACGCGAATTCCGTCGGCGGGCCGGGCCTCACCTTGGAACTCGTGATCGACGCCCGCCATGATGCGCAAAAGCGTACTTTTGCCGGCACCGTTCGAGCCGATGACGCCGATCTTGGCGCCCGGCAAAAACGACAGCCAGATCCCCTTGAGGATCTCGCGCTGCGGCGGCACGACCTTGCGCAGGTTTTGCATCGTGAAGATGTACTGAGCGGCCATTTCTCCCTCTTGCTCTTGAGAAAAACGAATGAACGTTAGGTCCGCGCGAGCATTCCGCTCAAGCTGTACGACAGGATCTCGCGGCAGACGCGGTGCAGGGTTTTTTCGTCAGAATCCCGACGGACGATCCATTGGAGTGCGACCTCTTTCAGACCACCGAGCGCGGCCTGTGACACGACTTCTGGATCGATCGGACCGAACAGCCCCATCGCACAGCCTTTGACCAGCGCACCTTGAAGCAAGAGGCGCAGTCGCTCGTAAAAGTCGGCCATCTTGTCGTCGGCTTCGCTATCAAGCCCTTCGGCCATGAGCAGCACAATTCGCGTCATGTCGCGATTTTCCGACAGTACCGACATCACGCGAGTCAGGTTGTCCTCGATCTGCTGTAGCGGTGGTGCGGCATCTGGGCTCACATCGACCAGCGTCACGACACTTTGGATACTGGTCAGGAAGGTGTCGACCAGCGCGTCGAACATCGCACGCTTGCCGTCGAAGTGCAGATATAGTGTGCCGCGTGCCACCCCGGCTGTGTCCAAGATGTCTTGGATCGATGTCTTGTGGTAACCCCGATCGGCAAACAGCGTCCGAGCGACGGAAAGAAGCTGTGTCGAGCGTTCGTGCCGCAAGCGCTGAGCTCGTGCGACACGGCCATCCATCGGTTCCATCGTCGACGAAGCGATGGGCCCGGACTTCTCACTCGTTCGAGTGCTCAATCCGGGCTCCGCATCGGCAGCGGAAGCTGACGGCAGAGATGCTGGCTCGCTCTTGGACACGGCGGCATGCTACCAGCACTTTTGCGCTTGTCGCGGCTTCTGTCGCAGATATTCGTGGACAGACGCATTGGGATGCGGGCGCCCCACAAAGTAATCGAATAACCTAGCGATACTGCTTGACAATCCACCTGCGCATGGAAGAAGATAATTCTTGTGAAGTGGCTAACTAGTTCCGAAGTGGCTAACCAACCGCGGTCGTAGCGGAAGGAAGGCGCAGCGGAATCAGAGCTAGGCACTGAAAAACTTTTCGTAGTCAGAAAAAACGCTCACAAGCAGTAGGGAAAACCCCCTAAACATGGAGGCCACTATGGCTGGTTCGGACAAGAGAAAGCAGAGCCTGTACTTCCCCGAGGATATGCTAAAGGAGATCCAGGAGGAGGCGACCCGTCAGGATCGCTCGCTGTCGTGGATCGTCCAGAAGGCATGGAAAATTGCCCGCAACGAGATTCGCAGGTATCCCTCGGTGAATGAAATCGAGGGAGGAGAAGACGACGAGCGGGGCAGCAAGGAATAGCGACGACCCCAAGCGGGACTCTTCGTCCCGCAGTCGTGGCAAGCGGCGCAGCGGCTTTGCAGTAAGCCGTGATGGCGCCGCTATTTTTTTTGAGATCTTGGGTCAACCTCACCCGGCCCCGACGCTGGTATTCTGCGACGGGCTCGGCTGTGACGGATATGTTTGGAAGTATTTGCAGTGGGCGCTGGCGGACAAGTTTCGCATCGTCCATTTGCACTACCGCGGGCACGGTCAGACACCGCTGCCCAGTGACTTCGGTCAGGTTTCGATTGCCGATTTTGCCACCGATGTTCTGGCGGTGATGGACGCGAGCGAAACCGAGCGGGCCGTCATTTGTGGCCACTCGCTCGGTGTGCAAGTCTGTCTCGAGTTGTACAAGCAGGGGCGTGAGCGGACAGACGGACTTGTCTTGATCTGTGGCAGCTACCGCAACCCTCTGCGCACCTTCAAGGGCAAGGAAACCCTCGGTGAGGTATTGCCCTTCATCCAAG
>CAYTGC010000056.1:0-24331 GCA_964437195.1 uncultured Myxococcales bacterium
CGGCTCCATCTATGACTTCCTGATGGCGCATCCCAAGCCCTGATCTGTGCGGAGCCAGCGGTTGAATCGCCGAATCGACAAGCTGATGCAGCCGTATGCCGCTCTGTCGGGTCCGGGTGAACTGCACCAAACGGGGAAACTACGATACTCTGGGATTGGCAGCGACAAACACCAATCAGCACTTCCTGCTGTAGGCGTTGTGAAGGATCTTGATGTTCGGATCCATCTGAGCGTTCACGCAAAAACCAGTGTGATTCCACTCATACACATCAGCGCCGTTTGCGACGACAACATGAATGCTATACGTCTTTCCTATTGTTAATTTGACCGTATCCCTACCCCAGGTAGTACCATAGTACGTATCAAGGCCGACATCCGTAGATCCGCTGTGACTGTAGATCTGCTTGCCGACTGAATCCGTGATGGTGATGGTATATGACTTGCCATCTTGTGCCTGATAGATCGGATTATAGGAATAAAACGTCACCTCCCGAGCAAACCCCGTCTGAGAGTAGGCATTGTGAAGGATCTTGATATTTGGATCCATTTGGTCGCTTACGCCAAAATGGGCCTGACTCCACTCATACACATCAGCACCATTTGTGACGATAACATGAATGCCATAAGTCTGGCCAATTGCGAGATTTACCGCATCCACACCCCAGGTAGTACCGTAGTACGTATCAAGGCCAGCATTGGTGGTTCCGCTGTGACTATAGACTTGCTTTCCAGTTGAGTCTGTGATGGTGATGGTATATGGTTTGCCGTCTTGTGCCTGATAGATCGGGTTATAGCAATAAAAATGCAGATTGCGCATTGGCGGTTCCGGTTTGCTGAACGAGCAAGGCTGTCCCACCGGTAATTGGTTTACCTCGCTCGGAGTCCAGACCTCGATCGTGTTCCAGTCAAAGCCGAGCTCGTCGAACATCTGGGCTGATGCTACATGCCGCCGAACCTGCACGCCGCCCTGTTCATCAATGAGATAGACCTCTGGGGCATCGCTCGACTTGACCAACCTGGCGTTCTCGCTCAGGGGCGGCCCCTCGGCGATGGGCGGAACCGAGTCGTAGCGAGTCATCGCTGCGGGATTGATCGGACCGGCAAAAAGGCGACCATACACTGCAGGGTTCGGAACCCACCGAATGGCTCCATCCAGGTGCAAACTCACCTTTCCGTTGGCGTTACAAAAATAGAGATGTGACATGGGTACCTCCGGCTCCTCGAAGAGCATGACGAGCAGTTTTTCGCGGCCAGTCCAGATCGTGGTTCACTCTGCGCAGAGAGGTGCGCCCGGGGTGTTTGGCGCTGGGCGAACCATCCCCCTATTCGTTAAAAGGCAGCTTTGGGATGCGGTCCGACTGGCCTCACTTCTCGCAGGGTCACCGCAGCACCCACAAGCGCGCTCAGAAGTCTGAGCGTCCAATAAATCCCCCCGTTTTTACGACGCTAGCCGGACAGGGAATTTCTTGCAAGGAAAAAGAAGTATTTTTTCTGCCTCTTTTTTAAGTGCTAGCAGCGCGCTCTGGCTAGCAGATTGCTCGCTCCGTTGCCAACTCGGGAGGCTCTCTTCTCGGATCCGAGTAACCCGTGCTTGGGCCACATGTGCGACTCGGAAGATTGTTTGGGGGGACTCTTGGTGGTCTGGGATTGGTTCGCGTGGCCACGCTTGCGCAGCCTGGAGTTTGCCGGGGGTTTGGCGGGCTTCCGACTACCGTGGATTGCTCTATCGGTGGAGGGGAACTTCTAGCGATTTTCTCGACGGAAGGACTGTCTACCTCAGACGGTCGCCGATCTGTGTTGCCGCCCAAACATCGACCTCGGTGGTACTCCCATGAGGCCCAGGTGCCAAAGGTCTCTCGACAAAATCAGGCCAGCACGTGTAACATGAGGCGTTCTGCGCCAATTACCTTGGCGCATACAAGTGTATCCCCGATGGAACTGAAGCCAGGCCAATACGTCGGACCGTACCGGCTGATCCGGCTGCTTGGGGCGGGTGGCATGGGTGAAGTGTACGAGGCGATAAATGATCGCATCGCCCGCCAAGTCGCAATCAAGATTCTGTTTCCCGAGCTGGCCAAGTCCAAGGAGACGGCGACTCGATTCCTAAACGAGGCACGGGCTGTCAACATCACTCGCCATCCCGGCTTGGTGCAGATCTTCGATCACGGACAGCTTCCGGATGGCACCACGTACATTGTCATGGAGTTTCTGTCCGGAAAGACGCTGTCCCAGACTCTGCAGGACAAAGGAGGTGCCCTTCCTGAGGCAGAAGTTCTCCGCATCGCCCCTCAGATCGCGCATGCCCTCAAGACCGCTCACCAAAAAGGAATTGTACATAGGGACTTAAAGCCAGCCAATGTGATGTTGGTGCAGGATGTGGGGGTGGGCGGAGGACTCCGGGCAAAGCTTCTCGACTTTGGGATTGCGAAGGTTGCACGAGAAAACCAAGCTGGTGGGAGTCTGCTCGTACAAACCAAGGAAGGCGAGGTGATGGGCTCGCCCCTCTATATGTCTCCCGAGCAGTGCCGTGGGGGCGATGCCGTGCGTGCTGCTTCCGACGTCTACAGCTTCGGTGCCCTCTTGTATCATCTCCTGGCTGGACGGGCGCCGTTTCAAGCAGAGACCGCTGCACAGGTGTTGGGAATGCATCTGTTTGAACAGGCGACCCCTCTGCAGAAACATGCTCCGCAGATATCGGAAGAACTGGCGAGTCTTGTCGATTCCATGCTGCAAAAAGATCCGGCCCAGCGACCCTCGATGGCAGAGATCTCGATGCGGCTGGAGAAACTCGCCGAACGGATGTTCGGGAATGACTCTGGGAACATCCTACAGCGTCGGATTGTCATTGCAGCAACTTGCTCAATTGTGGCGCTCCTCGGCGTGTGGATAGCCCTTTACGCAGGTACTGCAGCACACCCCACAAAAGCCCCCGCGCGAGTCTGCAGCGATGATGGATTCTGCCGAGAGTCACTGCCCCAAGATACGGCTCGACTACTCGATGTGATCGCATTCTCTCCCACGGATATCTGGGCTTGTGGCGATCCTGCGAGCATCGTTCACTTCGACGGTACTTCCTGGAAAAAAGCCAGCTTCGGACTCAGCAGTCGCATTCACGATCTGTTTGCCTTTCATGCCAGCAACATCTGGGCGGTCGGGGCAAACGGAACCGTGGCGCATTATGATGGGATTCGCTGGAAAATCATGGAGTCAGATACCCGGGCAAGCCTTACGGGAATCTGGGGCGCTCATGCACGCGATCTTTGGGTGTCGGCCAAGGCCCTCGATGGACAATCGCAGTTTCTGCACTTTGATGGTGAGCGCTGGACTCCGTGGCCAACCGGTACAAGCAGCAGCTTGCAGGTGATCTGGGGCGCTCACAAAGATGCAATCTGGAGCGGCGGAAACGACGGAACACTCCTACGCTACAGAGACCGGCAATGGAAGCAAGTCCCCGGATTGGGAATCAAGGAGAAGATCACCGGCCTGTGGGGAACGTCCGATAGGAATGTCTGGGTATCCGGTCACAAGGGACTCCTTTTGCACTTCGATGGCGACAAATGGAGCAGCATCGACACCGGCACGAAGTTCGATCTCAACGACGGTGCAAGCTTTGGCCCGGATGAGAGCTGGATCGTCGGAGATCAGGGAGTCATCTTGCGCATCGAGGGACAGCGCATCTCCCCCTTTCACAGCGGTGTCGAGACGCATCTCAATCGGGTGTTCGGTATCTCGAGGCCGGGACGAAGTCTGTTGTGGGCCGCAGGTGACTCGGGAACGCTTTTGTCACGGGCGTGGGACTGATCAGGAAAAGAAGCGCTGGGCATGCGTGCGCTCGACAGGTCCACGCAAGAACCGCGGACGCCTTGCTCTGCGCCGACTGCCCCAGTGTGATCGGAGCCAGTGAAGGCGTAGCGCATCCTGGAATCAGCAGGTCCACCGCCAGCAAAAGAGCCAGGCAGCACCGGCGCACAACGATCCCGATTCGTGGCCTCGCGCGGTCACGGGAAGAATGCTCGGTAGCGAACACGGATATCGAGAAGTAGTAGAGAGCCCAGTACCAAGTCGCACGTTGGCGACTTTTCAACGGGAGACACTGGTTCGGCAAGGGTTGCCGCTCCCAAACAAATGACCCTGCCATTTTCGGCTATCATGCGATGATGAGTTGCTGGTTGCCTGTGCGTCGCCCGCTGGGGGCAGTCGTCATCGTCGCCCCCATCGTACTGCTCAGCTCTGCTCTCGCGAGCGAGCAGGACTGGCGCGAGGTGCCCGGCTCCGCACGATTCGCACGCGCAGGCGCCACGCAGGTGACGCTGGAGCTCCATCGCGAAAACGGCTTTGGCTGCGGAGGGGGCGGCTGCAGCACCGTTGTCACGTTTCGCAATGTTCGCGGACCGCTTCCGGCAGGTAGGCCAAACTACTACTTCACGGACGGATCCGATGCGGCCCCGGGCTGCCTAGGACCGGACTACAAAGCGCTGTTCGACCTGTGGAGCGAAGCCGTCATCGTTCCGGTGGCCCGCGCCTGGCCCCATCAGCCGCGCTGCGGGATCTCAATCTTGGTCGGACGGAAGATCCAGTACTGGGCGATTCTCCGCGTCCGTACACTCGGTTCCAATGCGCCTACCGCTTCAGGCTCCGAGCCGTGATGCCGCAGGTGCATAGTCAACGGAGCCACGACTCGCTCGGAACTGCAAGCTCCGTTGCGCCGATGTCACGCTACTATGCGTGATGCGGAGAAGCCTAAACAGGTCGTCGTGCCCTACGTAAGATTGGCGCACTGGTGCGGTAGTAGAAAGTAACAGAGTCCCTGCCGATTCCTAGGTAGCTCAGAAAGCAGCCAAAGTTCGCCATCCGTTCGCACCACGCTCTGGCCCGCGGCAGACAGTTGAACGCTCCAGCGATGTCCAGAACTGCGGATTTCCAGGCTTCGAGCGGACGCACTGGACCGGGCTCAAGCAAGTTGATGCAGACGCCATAATCGAGGTCGCGAAACTCGACCGCTGTCAGTTCGCGGGCGGCGCCTTTTTCGTTGAGAAACGTCGGGACTTCGAACTTGATGACCGGCTGTTGGCTTGGCACAAAGTCCGCAAGCAGCAAGTATAGTTGCGTTCTTATTGCACTGTCGTTTGGCATACCGGCGAGCAGTCGTGGTGAGAGCTGTGGATGTGGAGTGAAGTCGGGAGAGATGATCGCTCTGGCAGGAAGTGGCTTCCGGCGGCTCTCATCCGTTGTCTCTGCAAGCGGATTCCCAGCGTTTTCGGAGCGCAACTTGAAGTACATCGGGAGTCTGCTGTTGCTCGAATCGTCCATGTGTAGTTCAAGACTTCGGATGTACGACAGCGCTGGCAGCTGCTGTTGTTCTCGAACCAGATCGAGATCTTCTAGGTAGTGCACTGGCCGATGACGGAACTGGTACAGTTTGTAGCTCCGCGCGTCAAAGTCATAGGCAGCGCAAGTGAAGAAGCGCGCACTGCGACTCAGCCACTCTACGGCAGCGGAGGACGGATCTTCGAGCAGACTACGCAGCGTCGCAGTAGGCGCCGCACGCTGTGCACTCTCTAACAGGCGCCCTCGCTGGCTGGGCTGCCACGATAGACAGCCACCGTATCGCTTCTGAGAAAATCCGCGCGGTGAGATCTTGATCGATGGCTCGATCAGCTCGCCGGGATCATACACAGAGCCCGCACTTCGCTTGACAACTTCATCCAAGATGCCGGTGTGCCCGTCTGCCTCTGTTTCATGGAGAGCCAGCAGCGCCTCTCTGACACCTCCGCGGCGCAAAACACTTTCAGGTTGGGAAGGAGTATCGTGAGCAACGGTTTCAGTGACTTGCTTTGGCATGTGAATCGTCCTTCCTACCAACTCGTGGGATCAAGATATCCTGCGGCGTCATCAATGGTGTTCCAGACTTCAGACGCGATGCCATCAATGGCCTCCGCGGCGTAGCCCACACCTGCCAAGGCTGACTTCACAGTGTCTGCCGTTGCGCCAAAAGCGGCGCCCAGCACTTCCGCTGCTTCCGCGGCTGCAAACGCCAGTGCATCTTTCAGAATCGAGGCTGCCTCGTTTATGCCGGTTCCTAGATACCCGATCAGCTCCTGCGCCCCGACATCGAACACTTCGTACACATTCTTGGCAATGTCCGCGATGGCAGCGCCAGCGGATTTGAACAGCTCGACCGCCTCCTCTGCGATGTCAATCAAGTTGTTCTTGACCCAGTCAAACGCCGCTTTGAGAGCCTTTCCTAGCTGGTTCGTAAAGAAGCTCTTTACGGTATCAGCGAAGAAGTGCTCAAAGACGCCCGCGATCGACTTGAGATCGGTAAGTGCAACGCCCCACTGAACGGGCCCGACACTCACATCCACTCCGCAGACATGGAACCAGAATGACAGCTCTTGCGAGTACCCTCCGGAATCCACTGTGTTTGCAATTCGTCCACCGATGTCGACGGAGACAGAGAGGCCGAGAACCGAAAATCCATAGCGGAAACGCGGCGCCACGGAGAGGAAGAATTCATCGCGCTTGCAGTGCAGTTCCAGCGCTCCCATGTCCGTTGGACACAGGAAGGACAGACCTTCGCGAGAAATCGATAGCTCTTGGTAGTTGTCGTAAAGACCGTTCAGTAGAACAAGCTTGCCGCTATAGAAGATCCCTTGGCGCGAAGCAGTCAGTGCAACGTCGATGCTAGGTCCGCCGCTTCCTTGTACGTTAGAAAAGCTGATGAGTGTGACGCCGCCGACCTCGATGAAGATCCGATCGGCTTGTCCGGTAAGGACGCCGCCGCTCGTAACGCTGAGGCAGCCGAAAAGACGAGCCTGATAGCCCCACAGATCGAGGGAGCCACCGAGGCTGATTCCTGCGTCGTAGTCCTTTCCTGCGATCGATCCGCCATTTGGCGCAAAGTAGAGCACCAGATCCTTGATGCTCACATCGAGGATGGGAAGCAGCGCGGAAAGACCCGGAATTCCGGTCACGTTCAGGACTGCGCGGATGAGCCTGGGTAGATCGATTCCTTCCGGACTCTCAAGGGCCAAGATGGTCTGATCGACATTGGCCGGATCAAAGTTGAGCGCAATGCTTGCTCCCAAAAGACCATCACCAATGTGAACGCCACCGCGCAGTCCTACCCCAAGGAATGGTGGCCTATCTGCGAGCTTGAGCTGGACACCCAAACCGTCAATCACAATGCCCGGACAACCGAACGGATTGTGCCACTTTCCGTCTGGATACTGGTTCTCATCGGGGTCCAGCGATCCCCACACCACGATGTCTTCGCCGGTCGATCCTTTCTCCACTCCTATTTGCCCCTGAAAGACGAGCGATTCGCCGAATAGCTTGAGCGTGAAGCGGTGGGCAATCGCAAAGGACGACTTGCCTGGACCCACGGACGAGTTAAGACCCAGCTCGTTAAAGGTCAGGGATACCTGGTTTCCAGGAATCAGCGGAATGTTCAGGATGGCGCGTCCAGAGAAGCGATACTCTGTCGCTGATCGGATTCCTACTGCGAGCACTAGGAAGCGTTCATTCAGGTGAAGAAGATCAATCTTCCACTTGTCCGGCAGCAGATTGATCCCGGGAAGATCACTGACTTTCTGCGTGGCATAAAGATTGATTCCTTTTCCGAACTCACCAAGCTCAGGATCATATCCATCTCCGCTCGCCACAATGATCGTGCTGTTGGAAAAGCCCTGCAGCGGCGGCACGACCAGGGCATCCACCACGGCCAGAACCCCAGCCGGGGACTGGGCGGCGGCATCATGGACCAACTGAGCGACTGAGTACGCTGTTGAAAAGCGAGCCCAGAAGAGTACCGGACTGGCGGTCTTATCGATCACCAGCGTGCCCGAAACCGCAGGCAGACTCACCGGCTTGGTCATCTCCAGCGTTCCGGTCACGGCAACGGTCTGGGCGAGTGGAGCGAATTTGATTGTTCCGCCAAGCTTCAGCGCTGCGGGAACGCCGAAGATGTCGAAAGCGATGCCGCTGCTTACATACGTATTTAGGCTCATGTCCACCAGGGCGGTTCCGGTTGAGATGCCTGTACCCCAGGTCGTCGTGGCCTGCGGAGTGGTGAGCATCGCCGTTGGTGGCTGGACATCAAGGGGACGAGTCGGAAGGACAGCAGGTGGAGGCGCAGAAAGTACAGGGGCAACGCTTCCCCATCCCAGATCTCCAGCGCCTCTGGCGTCCCTTTTGCGTGCAGAGCGATCGGCGACCAGCACGCCTTGAGATTCGTCCAAGCGATAGCAGCCCAGAAGGCCTGGTTCGCTTCCGGACATGCGCATGGTGCGCCCTGCAGAGATCTCTTCTGCGCTGCGGGCCCGGTTCCAGATCCGAACCTCTGCCATCTTTCCTTTGAACATGGCATCCCAGTACCAGTTGCTCTTGCCGATAAATGCGCGGTCGCGAGGTACAAGTGTGGGAAGCTTGACAACGGAAGACGTATTGAGCGTTGCGCTCGTCCCGTTTATGTAGATGCGAACATTCCCAGTCGCATCCATCGTCGCTGCAATGTGAATCCAAGTGGACAGCGAGATCACAGACGCATTTGTGACAAATTCGGTGTAGCTGGCGCCATCGTAGTAGATGCGCATCGCCACGCGGTCCGTGGTTCCATAGCGTGACAGATAGACGTTGTTCTGCCGCATCCCTTGACCGATGTCGAGGATGCGAGACCAGCTGCCCACGCTCTCGAAGCAAACCCATGCTTCCAGCGTGAAGCCCTTCCCCAAGTCTTCGCTGACTGTAGGAACGCGAACGTAGGTGCTAGCGCCATCAAAGGACAGAGCCCCAGACACTGGGTTTGCTGACGCTGCGGTTGCTACTCCCAAGAGATCTGGCGTGGCCTGATTCCAGGCGATCACAGAGCCGACCACGCGGCCATCCTGATGAAAATTGGTGCTGTCTTCTGAGCGAGTTCCTACCACCCCGAGCAGCGGATAGCAGCGAAGAAGCCCAGCCACCGCACCAGCGAGCCGCCCTGACATCGAGGCGAGTATCTGTTTGGGGGTTCGTGACTGTGACCAGATCCGCGCCTCTGTGATGCGGCCAGAGAACAAAGCGCCGCTCTGATTCCTTCCCACATAGCACTGGCTGCGAGCAGCGTTTGTCAGCGGAGTGATCACGTTGCGATCAATCGTCAGCGGAACGCCATCTTTGCACAGCAGAACATGTCCATTTTCGTCGACAGAGGCAGCGACATGCGTCCATCGGGATCCCGCCAAGGCGCCCACTGCGTTTACGACTTGAATCGCGGCGGTTCCAACCTGCACTCCGAATACGAGCGTGGTTCCTGCTTGCCCCAGGTACACGTTGTCTGCACCCGATGTACCAGTTCCCAAGTCGACAAAGCTGGCGGTTTTGGTGACATCATTGCAGTAGACATAGGCCTCTAGGCAGAGTCCGGTCGCTGCTGTCTGTACGACATCCGAAAACAGCGCAGGAATGGAAACGTAGACCGTTCCATCAAAGCAAAGGGCAGCTTGCGGGATTGCAGGCTGCGAGAACGAAGGTAGCGATTCGCCGTTTGGAGCTGTCGCTGCGATCCAGCTGCATTTGCCCCGGGCCCAGCCATGGGCTACTGCTTTGGAAGAATCCCCTGCTCGCTCTCCCTCTGTCTCATTGAGCCGATGGTTGACGACCAAGCCGGGCTCTGTACCTCGCAAGCGAGTTGCAATGGTCTTGCGAATGTCGGCCTCTGCTCGCGCCACCGACCAAATTCGTGCCTCGCAGATCTGCCCACAGAAGTTTGCTTGTGGTCCCTGGCTGCTGCGTCCAACAAACGCCCTGCGGGTCACTGCGGCTGTAGGAATCGAGACAGGACTACTTGCCTGCAACTGTCCTTGAATGTAGAGCTTCCCATTCCCACTCCCATCCATTGTCGCGGCAACGTGCGTCCAAACGTTTGCATTGAGTGAATTCGGACTGGTTGCAAGCGTGGTTTTGATCGAGCCGCGGTACACCTCCAGAACCAGTGCGCTGTCTGTACCGCGCCGACCGAGCACGACATTGTCCAGCTGCGCTTCGTTTCCTAGATCAAAGACACTGGCCCATGTTCGAGCGTCTTCAGCAAAGATCCAGGCCTCCAAACAGAAGCCAAGTGAGAGATCACTCGCAATCGGTCGAAGTTCGACCCAATCACCAATTCCATCCAAGGCAAGAGCGCCGCTGTTTTGTGGTGGCGGAAGAAACAGAGGGGCAGGACTCCCCCAGATTTGTCGCAGCCCAAGCAAGCTGGCATCGCGTGCATGGTACGAAGAATCGTGCAGGATGACGCCGTCAGTCTCTGTACAGCGATAGTACGCCAGCAGAGACGGATCGGAATCGAGGAGTGACCTGCCCCTAGACTCTCCAATCTCTGATGCACTCCGAGCGCGGTTCCAGAGCCGAACCTCGGAGAGGCGTCCGAGCAAGTGGGGGGAATCCGCCGAAGTCGCTCCCAAGAAAGACTTGGGACGAAGCACGCCACTGCGCAGCGAATGGAGACTGCCTCGAGCACGCTCAACGCCATCTACATAAATGACAGCGATACCCGAAGCATCGACAGTGGACGCGATGTGCTGATACTCCCTGTCGCGCAGCACGCCGCCAGCGGTGAGAGTCCTTCCCAGGTCGGCCTGGTACACCTTCAGCGTCAGGTCACTGGTTCCAGTCTTCGTAAGCGATACGCTGTCTGTGCCATCGCCGCGACCTAGCTCGAAGATGGCCACGTCGGTGTTGGCACCATCAAAATAGATCCAGCTCTCGAACGTGAAGCCGCGTGACAGATCGGCGGCGAGCTGTGGCAGTGCCACCGCTTGCGACACACCATCGAGTGCGAGCGCCCGCGCAGCGAAGTCAGGCTGTGAATAAGGAAGCGCTTTTGTGATTTGGATCGGATTGCCACGACGCAGCGCAGATGAACGAGCCAGCCCATCACGTACCGTCTTACCGACCGATTCGCTCAGCGGATAATATCGGATAAGTCCCAGTTCGTTTCCGGCCAAGCGGACATGGCTTCTGCTGAGGATTTCCGAGGCCGTTAACTCCCGATTCCACAGCCGCAGCTCGGCCAGTCGTCCTTGGAAAGGAGAAAGACCAGACCCCCCACAGCCGATCCACGAAGCGTTCTCGGTCTGGATTTGGCGCGCTGAGTCAGGGGTCAGCGGAACGCGTACGGCAGGGTGACCACAGACATAGAAGCTGGCTGTGCTCGGTCCACCGCTTGGAGAAGCCGCAGAAACAGAGACGCCTACGTGACACCAGGTCTCTTTCAGGGCAATCGCCGGACAGATGGCACTGCACCAGCCATTATCTGTCGCAACAAGCAGCATCAGATCTTTGCTTGCGGAACCAGCAGGACTTGGGGCCAGGCGACAGAGCATGACGCTGCGGTTTGCCTCTTCGCTCTCGAACGAAACGATGGCTTCATCCGCAGTGGGAGTCCCTTCACAGAATATCCATGCCTCAAGGGTAAAACCTGGGCGAAGATCGAAGGCCTGCGTGGGCAGCTCGACGGCACTCAGTCCTCCAGCCAAAGCAAGCGCACGGGCATCGGGACGCCAGGCGGACTCATCCGCTTGGGTTCCGAAAAGGAGTCCGGCCTGTGGACTGACAGAGGAACTGTCCGGAACGATGCTCCCTCTACAGTCGTATAGGCGATATAGGTGCGCCAGACCAGACTCTGTTCCAACAAGTCCCCCCGCCTTGATGGCTGCGACTTCTTGTGCAGAGAGTGGGCGGGTGAAGACCGCTACGTCTGCAAGATGACCGCACAGCAGCGGATCGACTGCCCAGTTGCTCTTTCCCAAGTACGCTTGGCTGCGAATGATGCCGCCACGGGGCAGTGTCATGTCCGTTCGCATCGCGACCGCTGCGCCATTCACATAGATCGATGCGACGCCTTTCCCGAACAGCGTGTACACCGTTGCCGCAACGTGGAACCAGCTTCCATCGGTGGGAATGACGGCGTCAGTAATCAACGCCATTGGAACACTGCCACTACGGACTGACAATGAGATCTGGTTGGTGTTCGAGTAGCGTGACAAATAGATGTTGTCACTCTCTTGACCGTTGCCAAAATCGACGATCCGCGCCCATGCGTCATTGCGGGCAAAGCGGACCCACGCGGTGATCGAAAATCCACGCGAAAAATCATCCGCCAGGGGAAGCAAAGAGACAAAGTCACTGGCGCCGTTAAAAGGCAATCCACTGCGGCCAGCGAACGACAAGGCTTGACGGGTTACGGGACTGAAAAGCTGACCATGTTTCGCCTGGGGCCCGAAATCCAGCGCTTGGGAAGAGCTCGCTCCATCAAGGCGGTACAGTCGACAAAGTCCGGTCTCTGTTCCTACCAGCGGACGTCTGGCAAAGGCCGAAATTTCGCTGGCTGTTCTGCCAGTAGCAAAAATGCGCGCTTCGGACATCTGGCCGCGAAACAGTCGGTCGACGCTCCAGTTGCTTTTCCCTAGGAAGCACGAGTTGCGAACCACCCCACTGCGCGGCGAATTTATCCGAGCGCTGACTTGCTCGATGCCGTTCACAAACAGATGTGCAAGGCCGGTCCCATCTTCGGACAAGGAGTCAAACGTCACAGCCACGTGAAACCACTGACCCAGCGGAATTGCATCTGGAGCACGAAGCTCTCCATACGTCGTACCGCGGTAGAGGTGAAGCACGAGGTCATTGCTGGTGCTCCCACGGGCTAGCAAAATGTTGTCGGTGGCCTGGCCGACCCCTAGATCAAATATCCGAGCCCAGGACTGCGTTCCGGTGAATCGGACCCAGGCTTCGATGGTGAATCCCTTCGACAGATCATCTGCGATGCTCGGCAGCTTTACGTACGTTCCACTGCCATCAAAGTCGAGCACGGTCTTGTGCGGAAGGGATGCCCAGGTCGCTCCACCGCTCGCCACGCCGTCTGTATGTACCACATTGGCCAGACCGACGCCGCTTCGCTCGTGAAGTGGATATGCAAACAGAAGGCGTGGCTCCTTTCCGGTGATCGGCGTCTTCATCTGCGCCGCAAGCTCGCTCGCTGAGCGGACGCAGTTCCACGCATGCACGTCACAGACTCGACCTTTCAGATCGAATTGACCGCCACTGCTGCTGTGGCCAATGTAACACTGGCTGCGAATGATTCCTGATCGGGGGACCAGAAGCTTGCCCGATGCGACCCCGCTTCCATTGATGTACAGGTTGGCATTTCCGACTGCGTCGATCGATGCTGCGATGTGTACCCATGCCTGACTGCTGATCACCCCAGCCGGTGTCTCGATTCGAGCAGTGATTCCTTGCTGCGAAAGCTCTAGTGCGATGGCCTGCCGGGCGGATGCGCGTGATAAAATGATCGAGTCTGCAGCGGGTCCGTTTGATAGCTCTAGGATGCGCTCATCGGCGCGGATTCCATCAAAGTACACCCAAGCGGACAGCGTGATTCCTTCCGCGGAGGCAATCTCGCAGGCAGGCAGCTCGACATAGTCTCCGGCGCCGTCGAGAACAATGCAGCCATGGGTCGTCTCTGGCGGGACCGCTACAAGGCGCTGGGCTTGTCCGAAGAGCTTTGCACTTGCACCCACCACTCCGGGTCGCTTTTTGTCAAAGCACGCATTCCCGCTTCCTTCATCCAGCGGAAAGTAGCGTAGGAGTCCGGTCTCTGTGCCCACAAGCTCGCGATTCATCGCGCTGGCAATCTCGGCGGCGCTGCGAGCGACAGACCAGATGCGGACATCTGCAAGCCGTCCCTTCAAAAGGGGGTTGCCTGCCCAGTTGCTCTTCCCCAGATACGACTTGGTCCGGCTGACACCACTGCGGGGAAGGGGAAGGACTCCGCTGGCTCTCGCCGTTCCGTTCACATACAGCGTCGCGCTGCCAGTTCCTCCTGCGACAGAGACTGCCACATGCATCCAGCATCCATTTTGGATGACCCCGGTGGCACGGAGCCCACCCCAGGTGTTGCCGTAGATCTGCACAGACAGATCGCTGGTGGTTCCTTCCCGTGACAAGATGATGTTGTCCACCCCTTGTCCTGCGCCCAGGTCAAACAGTCTGGCGCTGCTGCCCGTCTCATCGAACATCGCCCAAGCTTCGAGAGTGAAGCCGGATGAGAAGTCATCGGTCAGCGCGGGCAGCTCGACATAGACATCCGTGCCGTTTAGGAGTAGAGCATGGGAAGGTGGCCGCAGCGGAACCAAGGCAGGTGGTGGTGACTGATTCCAACTGACCAGCGCCGCGGTGGCTGCATGCAGATGTCGTGGCGTGACATCCTGGGCCTGCGTTCCACTTTGTTCATCGAGCGGATAATAAGCAAACAGATTGAGTGATTCAGCATCGAGCCGTGCATACATTCCGGCCAAGATCTCGTCCTGCGATCGCGCCACAGACCAGAATCGAACTTCTGCGAATCTGCCTTTTAGGAAAATGGTTGGGTCCCAGTTGCATTTTCCTACATAGCACTTGGTTCGCGGGACGTTGTTCGGTGCCTTGCCGCGCGAGCTCGTAACCAGGACTCCGTTTCGGTAGATCGAAAACAGTGCAGTTCCATCCGCCGCCGCAGCGCTCATTGTGAGGGCGAAGTGCTGCCAAGTTTGCTGCGCGAGAAAGCCCGGCGCCTTGAGCGACAGTTCCAGGGCAGACCCACGATAGACCCGGACCAACAGATCACTGGTCGAGCCGTCTCTCCCAATCAGGATGTCATCTGCGGCAACGCCCGTTCCCTGTCCGTTTCCCAGGTCAAACAGGGAAGTCCAAGCCCGCAAGTCACTGTGATAGACCCACGCTTCGATCGTGAACGGCTGCGCGAAGTTCATGTCAAACGGAGGCAGCGTCAGATAGTCCCGTGACCCATCCAGCTGCATCGCGGTGGGCAGCGAGATCGCGTCGCGCAGCGTTGGTCCCGCCATTCCGAACAGAACAGAGCCAGCATTTACAATCTGCGCATTTCGAACCCCTGCACAATCTACGAGAGTGGTTCCCGATGTCTCATCACAGCGCAGATAGCGGACAAGACCACGCTCGGTTCCGGTCAACCGACCGCTCATCATGCGCGCAATCTCGGCTGCCGATCGCTCAACATTCCACAGCCGAAACTCACAGACTTGGCCGACAAACATAGGGTCTTGCGAATACGAGCTCTTGCCAAGATATCCGGTGCTTCGCACGACGTTGTCCGGCACTGCCAGCTGCGCCGCCCACTCGGGCTGGGTCTTGCCGTCAACGTAGATTCGACCGACGCCCTGCGCATCGATCGTGGCCGCAAAGTGCATCCACTGTCCGTTGCGAATGACTCCCTGCGCTGTCATCGATTTCACAACGCCAGCTTTGCGAAGTCCGAAGTACAGGTTGGATGTCGTGCCTTCCCGACAGAGCACGATGTTGTCGGTCCCCGCGGTTTGAAACAGCTCGACGATGCGTGCGTAGTTTCCGATCTGATCGAAGTAGACCCACGCCTCGACCGTGAAGCCATCAAACTGTCCACTTGCAGTATGTGTACCCGTGGCCCCCAGATCGACATACGCGCCACCGCCAAGCAGGGTCAAACTGCCCGGTGTACCAAGTGGCGCAGCAGAGGCCGGACAGTTCACGGCGATGGCTGTTGTCTCGTCGTTCCAGTGACTTCCGACATACGAAGTTGAGCTGGTGAGAACCAGGCTCTCTCCGGAAAAATTTCTGTCCCACCACAGCGTTGCCTTCCAACCAGCAGGAATGTCTATTGAGCTAAGCTCATCATTTCCGATCAGCAGCCAGTTGTGTCGTCCTACGCCGAGTTCTTGAAAGCTGCCGAGATAACTGCCGTCTTTGTAGATCTTGACTTTCGCCATGGGCACCGCTTCCTCGCACCGGCGGACTGGGCAAACGGAGCCACCTCCGATGCCCTGCTTCCGCCTATGCATGGGATCGGACCGAAATCGGAGTCTCCGTCGCTACGAGACTCCACTCAAAGAAAAAATTGGGACAATGAATCTCATCAGAACTACGCAGCCGAGACAAGCGCCACCGCATTCCTACTAGAGATTCGCCTGTTTGACACAGAGTGGCGTACTGCGGGTGCGTCACTCCTTGCATGGATCTAGATCGCGATTGACGCAGCTTGCATGGCTCCCCGACAATTGCGTCATGATCCAGGTTCCAGATCCGCCCAACTTGCGCATCCTGCTGTCGTTTCTGCGGACCACAGAGTCAGGAGATCCGTTTGGTTTTCACTTTGCGCCACAAGACTACGTGCTTCCTACCGAACAGGGCGAATCACCAAGCGCACACTTTCCGTGGGATGATGCACTGCTGTCCGATCTCCAAGCGCTTCGTCGATCTGGTCGTGATCCGACTGTGATCCAGCGCGTTGGTGAGAAACTGCGTAGGTTTGTCTGGGATGCGGGCTGGTCTAGATATGAACCCCTGGTTCGTGCTGCGGTGGAACGAAGGGAACAGGTGACCATTACCGTCCGATCGTCCGCAGCAGAACTCTATGCGCTTCCGTGGGAGCTATTGACTCTGCGTACAGGACAGATGCTGGGTGAGTGCGAATCGGTATTGCTTCGTTTCGAGTGGCCAGACAATCCAGCCCGAGAAGAGCAGCCATCGCCGCGACCAGAAGGCGGGCGGATTCTGTTTGCTTGGTCCGCTGCTGGTGGAGGTGTACCCGCAGCAGAGCATGTCCAAGCCATCACGGCCGCTGCGAAGCTTGGAGGCTGTGCGTTTGATCCACGACGCGATGTGATGGCTCATGCTTCGCTCGATCGCATTGTGGATTCGTTGGCGCTTGCACAAACACAAGGCGAGCCCATCGCGATCCTTCATCTGCTCTGTCACGGTATGGAAATTGGGACTACCTATGGACTGTGTTTGGATGGTGAGGATGAGCCTGTTTCGGTCGATGCAGGGCAGCTCCGTTCACAGCTTTCGCCGTTTGCGTCCATGGTCCGTTTGGTCATATTGTCTGCCTGTGATTCAGGCAATGAGGGATCGGTCGGCGGCCAGCTTGGAAGTGTTGCGCAGACATTGCATCGCTGCGGTTTTCTATCCGTGATTGCGCCACGCTATCCACTTTCGGTGGCTGGTTCTTTGGTGTTTGCCAAAGCGTTTTATTCAAGGCTGCTCGGCATTCCCAGCTCTGTGGAAACCGCATTCCTATCGGCGCGTCGGAAGTTACAGCAGGGCGAGTCCGCGATTCCTCAAGATCAGCGTCCACTCGATTGGATCGGGCTGCAACTCTTCGCTCGGCACTTCGATGGGGAACAGACTCGGCCCATCGTCTTTAGACCCTATCGCGGACTACTCGCATTTCAACCCGAGCACACGCGATTTTTCTTTGGTAGAGAACAAGAGACAGACGAAATTCTCAGTGATCTGCAGTCCCTTGTAGACAACGAAAAGCCGCGGTTCTTGATCGTGGCAGGTGGCTCCGGCACCGGGAAGTCTTCTTTGGTATTTGCAGGGGCGATTCCCAAGCTGCTTGCTGCTGATCCTACGCTGGTGTTTCTTCGTATGCGACCTGGTTCTGATCCGCACAAGGCGCTTGAAGCCGCGCTGGTAGCGCTCCCACCGCAGAGAAAGTCTGTCCTGGTGGTCGATCAGTTTGAGGAACTGTTTACACAGACCAAGCTGCCTGCCGAGCGCGAGTCTTTTGTTCGCAGGCTTTGGTCTTTGTCATCTGAACCAGAGCCCGGACTGCGCATCCTGCTGACGATGCGGGTGGACTACGTGGGACGCTGTGGTGAGCTGCGGCTTACCGACGATGGCTTGCGACTCGATCGCGTAGCCTATGACGAGGAGCATCGGATCTTTATTGCGCAGATGACCCCCGAACAACTTCGTTTGGCCATTGTGAAGCCAGCCCAAAAGGTGGGTCTTGCGCTGCAGGAGGGTCTCGCAGAGCGGTTGCTACTTGATGTGGGACGTGAACCGGGGGCGCTGCCGCTGCTTCAAGATGCGGTGGATACGCTCTGGCTTCATCGACAAGGTAATTTACTGACCCAGATGGCCTATGATGCGCTGGGTGGCGTGGTTGGTGCGCTCCAAGTCCGTGCAGAAGCGGTGACAGAGAAGCTCATTCAGCGTGGCAGTGAAGAGGTTCTTCGCCGAATCTTCCTCGGTCTGGTTGCAGTCGCGGAGGACACTGCGCTGGACAGCCGAGCGCGGGTACGCAGCGCGAGCTTGGATGCGGGACAAACGGAAGAGGAGCGCAGTCAATTTGCGCAGATTCTGCAGGAACTGGTGACTGCGCGCTTGCTGACCCAAGATGGCGATGGTCAGTCGTCTTCTATTGAAGTGGCGCACGAAGCACTGATCCGCAAGTGGCCCAGGCTGCGCGGCTGGATCGAGGAGGATCGCGCTGGACTTGTGCAGAAGCGGCGGATTTCGATGGCGGCACAGCAGTGGCAGAATGCACAGCGGGACGAATCCCTTCTGCTTCGAGGACTACAGCTTGCGATCGCAGAAGAGTGGCGCAAGAGCTGGAATCCGCGCATCGGAGAGAGCGAGCGAGCCTTCCTTGATGCCAGCGCGGCCCTGCATGATCGGCAACAGCAGCTGCGCCGACAACAAGAGCAGAAAGAGAGAGACTCGGCAGCGCGGATTCTAAACCTTCTTCTGGATTCCTATGTTGAGCTGGGTCACCGCCTGCTGGCAGAAGGTCGGGACGAAGAGGCACTGCTGTGGCTGCATCGAGCGTATGAGCAGGGCAGCAAGAGTCGCGCGCTGCTCTACCTATTGCGTCGAGCGATGCGAGCTGTGGATGCGCGCGCAGAGGTATTCCAGACCACGCTGTATGATCGCCTTTCCTTTGTGGCGCAGAGTCCTTCCGGAAACGTTCTGGTCATCACCGATGAATGCGGCAGCGCGCAAATCATCAGCGCAAAGACAGGAAAGACGGTTCACGCGCTCGACGGAAAGTTTGGAATTCCTGCCGTTTTTGACCCAAGCGGAAAGTTCCTACTGTTCTGCTGCAGGTTCGGTTCGCCGGTGTTCGATGTTGAGACTGGTTCGCTCTCCTTTGTCATTCCTCGCTCGCTTGAGCGTGCTTCCGTGTGTCCTGAAAAAAACGCATGGATTGCGCTTACCCAAGAGGGCTCTCTTGCATGTTTTGCAGCACGAAGCGGCGACTGTCTTTTTGAGATTCCGGTCGATGCGAGACAAGGCAAGATCCTCGGCTGGTCTGAGGATGGAACTCGAGTGCTCGCAACGGCCCCCTCAGGTTCGCTTCAGATTCTGAAGCTGCCAGAGCTTCAACCGACTACACAAATTGACTTCCACGACGGTCAACCCGGGTATGCAGAGTTTGACAGGAGTGGACACAAGCTGCTCGTCTTCGGACGTGTAGCGGGAGAGCGATACGGCTCCGGAAACAAGGACTTCCTGTCCGTCTTCGATGTCAATACAGGTGCAAAGCTATGCACCATCAGCGAGCTGTATCCCCTCGATGCGGTGTCAGCCAGGTTCTCTCCGGACGGAAAATACGTTTTGGTTTGTAGGAATTGGTACGCTGCGGCGATCCATGAGTCCGGAAGCGGACGACTGGTGACCGATCTACGCGGACATATAGATTCGATCGCCTGTCTTTCCTATGCTGATGATGGGAACACGGTCATCACAGCCTGCACTGATGCGTCTGTGCGGATCTTCAACGCACTGGTTCCTATCCCCCGCACCATGGCCATCCCAGATCCCAACCCGGCAGGTGCCGCAGCTGACTTGGACACACGTAGTCCAGACGGACAATACGATCTAGCTCGCGGGGAAGGAGCCGTAGTCCTGGTGATGAGTACACGCACCTTTCAAACCGTTGCTGGCCTTGCTGGCCACGATCGCGAGGTCCTGTTCACCAAGTACAGCACGAATGGCAAATGGATCGTGACGACCAGTGCCGATGGTACAGCCCGGTTGTGGAATGCATCGAACTTCCATCCATACCTTACGCTGACAGGACACACAGACGCCGTCACACATGCTGCATTTTCAGATGATAGCGAGAGAGTGGTTACGTCATCCATGGACGGAACAGCTCGACTTCATCATGTCGAAACAGGATTCCTTTTGGCCACTTTCTCGGTCGCACCAGCCAATGTCACGATGTCTTATTTTGGACCGAACGATACCGTGATCACCCAAAGTAGCGATGGCTTGCTGCGCGTCTGGGATGCAACGCCAGAGCGACGAAGTGCAGCCGAACTATCGGCTCAGATAAGCAGGCGAGGGCTGCTTTGCTTTGAGTCTCCAGGATCAAGGACCATGGTGCCCAAGGCGTGGCGATAGAGGCACAATCAGCAGTACTCCGTGCTGTACTTCCTCCGCTCATTCGGATCACGCTTTTGGCTGATCGCGGCTTCGCAAGTTGTGCAATGTTTCTGTTTCTCCGCGCACTTCAGATTGACTTTGTCATCCGCTTCAAGTCCTCGCTGCTGATCGGATCTTCAGATGGAGAGATGCGACCTGCCGCGCAGCTCATTCTCAAACAAGGACTCACCTTCTCTCTCTCTTCTGCATGCATTACTTCGGAGCGCGCGGAGGTCCCACAGCTCGTACTAAAGCACGCCAAGGGAATGAAGGAATCTTGGTGTTTGGCGACGAGCAGAGCTGATCTCAAACCGTCGGAAGTGTTGAACCTATATGGCCGCCGCTTTACCATTGAAGAGCGCTTTCGCGATATCAAAGACTGGCGATTCGGAATGGGTGTCTCTGCGGTCAAGATGGAGTCCGATCAGCGACGGTAAAGGCTCCTCCTGGTCATCGTGCTTGCGCAGACGCTTCTTCACATCCTTGGCGCCGAAGGTGAGTCACTGGGAATGTCGCGGCTCCTCAAAACCAACACCGTCAAATCCCGCGTTCACTCTCTGTATCGCCAGGGCCAGACCTATCTGCAACTGCTCCAAGCCATGCCCCAAACCCAGTCCGAAAAGCTCCTCCGCCGATTCCTAGAATTACTGCTTCAGCACGCCAAAACCTCAAAACCCATCGCCCTGGTATATCCCTCCCCGGAATCGATAGATTCCGTCCGCCGCCGCAAAGAGGGGGGGCGGGGGACGAGCTGCTGCAAAGTGTAGCCGGAGTCGGCGACGTCACGTCCGCGATGGTCGTAGCGCTCCTGCCCGAGCTGGGAACGCTCAATCGCAAACAGATCAGTGCGCTGGTGGGAGTCGCGCGGCATAACTGTGATAGCGGACGGAAGCAGGGAAAGAGGCAAATCTGGGGAGGCCGTGCGGCGGTACGCGCCGGACTCTAACTGGCGACGCTGGCAGCCACTCGCTTCAACGCGCAGCTCAGCGGTCACTTCCAGCATCTGCGCGAAGCCGGAAAGCCATTCAAAGTCGCTCTGGTCGCCTGCATGCGCAAGCTACTGTGTATCATAAACGCCATGATCTGTGAAGGTGCCCCTTCACTCCGACCCTGGCAACAGAAAGTAGAACATAGCCACTTGACCGGAATGTGTATGGCCACGACCGCGCGTGCTGGAAGACGCTGGCGGCATCGGTCCTCGAGGACATCTGCCGCGACACGCTGGCCAACCTGCGCAAGCTGCCGAACCTGCCCGCGGCCTGCACCGCGTCGGGCAGCAGTGACAGCAAGCCCGACCAGAACTCGATGATGACCAGCAACGATCCCTGCCAGGCCGAGTTCGCCTGGCCCTTCATCTCCAAGTCGATGTACTGCGATGGCTCCTACGCGGAGCTTCCGCTCGGGGAGATTGACCCTGGATCGGGTGCATGGGGTTTCCTCCGCGACGATGCCGCGGCGAGCCCACATCCCTCGATTGCGCACATGCTGGAACCCAACGACACCCCCATGACTGCGGTTTCCCTGGGCAATCCACTGCCAGTCGATCCTCCCTCCAGCTACAACGGCGCCGCCTGCGAGATCTTCCCCGATTGCAGCAAGCCCGCGCGGCCAGACCACGACACCTTCAAGTTCCGCCTACAGACGAATGCCCACGTCGTTGTGAAGCTGGGCTGTTCCATCCAGAACGGCGACCTCGATGTCGGCATCTTCCGCCTCGACACCACCCCCGACACCGGCAAGATGTCGGCGACGCTGCTAATGCTGGATGACTCCACCGTCAGCGATGCTTGCACCCACCAAGACCTTGGCCCAGGCACCAACAATGCGGCGGTGCGCGGCGCGCCGATTCCGATGCCAGGTCGCCACAGGACGCTAGTCCACACTCGGCCGACCCGCGGGCACTGGGCGTAGACGCCAGGCCCCGGCCTCGTAACGCTCATGGCGCAACAGCACACGCTATCGCAAGCGCAGCTACCGCATCCTCGTCAACGGCCAGACCGACAAGATGGAGGACGAGGCCCCCTATGCCGCTTCCAAGATCGTGTTCTTGGTGCTGGGCATCGTGGCCGCCCTGCTGCTGATTTGCTTCTTGGACGTCTCCCAGCTGCTGCCCAGCGTCGGGTAACTGCCACGCCAATCGCGCCTCCTAAAGAGTGCGGCGGAACCCGCCCAGCCCACCCCCATCCGCAGCCTACTCACGGGTCAGAAGGTTGCGCACTTCGGCGAGTAGATCCAAGACAGAAAATGGCTTCCTGAGAAAGGAAGAGACCGCGGTCTCGTTCGAAAAGCGGCTTGCCTGCTCCTCGTAGCCAGAGATGTAGAGGGCGCGGAGTCCGTTGCGCGACCGACGCAAGGTCTCGACCAACTGACGTCCACCGATACCGGGCATCACAAGATCGGTGATGACGAGCTCGATCGGCAAGCCTAGATCACTCGTCTTGGTGAGTGCCTCGCGACCGTCTGCGGCCTCGATGACGTGATACCCCTGACGCGCAAGCACGGTGGCCAGGACCTCGCGTACCTGCGGCTCGTCTTCGACGAGGAGAATGGGATGCTGGCACGCTCCCCTCGCCTCCGTTTTCGGGCTTGGCCCTTGCAGTGCGGCCGTGCTTTCGGTTGCACTGGGCAGCGTAATGAGAAACGTGGTGCCACGCCCCTCGCAGGACTCGACCGCGATGTGGCCGCCGTGCTGCGCCACCACTCCGTGAACGGTTGCCAGCCCTAGCCCTGTGCCTTGCCCGACTGGCTTGGTGGTGAAGAACGGCTCGAACAGGTAGGGGATGTGCTTGGCAGGAATCCCTTGGCCTTCATCGCGCACGCAGAGCCGCACCCCTTCTGGGCGTGCGGGACGGAGCCCGAGGCCAGCGACATCCTCCGCGGTCAGCGTCACATCCATCGTCTCAAGGGTGAGGCGTCCTCCCTCGGGCATCGCGTCGCGTGCATTCGTCGCCAAGTTGACCAGAAGCCGCTCGAACTGCCCCGGGTCGACGCGGATCAAGCGCGTCGCGCGGAGAACGGTCACGATCTCGATCGGCTCCCCCAAGAGTCTGCGCAGCAGAGCTTCAACCTGCACGATGAGCGCATTGATATTCAATACGCGCGGCGTGATCGTCTGCTTGCGGGCAAACGTCAGGAGCTGCGCAGTCAGCTCGGCGCTACGCTTCGCAGCCCGCGAGATCTGGTCGACTGCGTCTCGCGCCATGCTGGGCGGAAGCTCCTGACGCGCAATTTCGGCGAAGCCGAGGATGGCCGTGAGCATGTTGTTGAAATCGTGCGCGATCCCCCCAGCGAGCCTGCCAATGCTCTCCATCTTCGACTCCTGGGCGAGCCGCGCTTCGAGCCGCTTTCGTTCGCTGATATCGACGATGCTGCCGACCACGCGAGCTCTGCCATCGCTTCCACGCACGACACTGCCCCGGGCCTCAAGCCAGCGCAGCGTGCCTTCCTTCGGACACGTCCTTAGCTCCAATGGACCAAACGTCCCTTTGCCGCCGAGCGCCTCAGCAAGCTCTGCCTTCACCGGCTCCAGATCCTCGGGATGAATGGCCGCGAAGCGCTCCGCAAGCGTCGCATCTTCGGCTGCGCCGAGCAGGGCCCGGGTGCGGGCGTCAGTCGTGCTTTCCTGTTCACTCTCGGGGTCGAAGGTCCAAAAGCCGATCTGGGCCGCGGCGACCGCGATGCGAAGCTTGGCGTCGCTCTCTTCGAGCGCAGCGAACGCGTTGACCACGGATGAGGTATCGGTGGCAAGCACCACCAGGGAGGCGATCTTCGTCCCCTCAAGCACGGGCGCGAACGTCTGATAGAAGCGCGTGGCCTTGCCGTTGGCACCGGGAGCAATGAACGAACGACCACATGGTTCATGGGTGCGATGCACCGTCGCGATCGCTTCCTTGACGGCCGCGTGATCGGACGGCGCGATCAGGTCGAAGATGCCCTTGCCCGCGATGTCGGCCTGCGTGAAGCCGGGAGCGAACCGGTTCAGATAGACGTAGTTACCTTCCGGCGTCAGCTGCGCCACGTAGCCTGGAACGTGTTCCAGGATGATGCGGTAGCGCTCTGCCTCCTGCTCAAGCTCGGCGACTCG
>CAYTGC010000057.1:0-23900 GCA_964437195.1 uncultured Myxococcales bacterium
TCGCGCATCCCCCGGGGTACGAGCTTGATCCCGACGACATGACGACGATTCGTGGAGCCGCGACGCAGAGCGGCGGAAGCGTGTCGGTGACGCATGACCTCGACGGTTCAATCGACGGTGCCGACGTGGTCTACGTCAAGTCGTGGGGAGCGATCAGCCACTTTGGGCGCCCCGCCGAGGAGTCCGCGCTTCGCATGCCGCATCGCGAGTGGCGAATGACCGACGCGCGCGCCCAGCGACTTGGCCCCGACGGCTTTGTCATGCACTGCCTGCCGGTCAGGCGAAATATCGAAATAGATGACGCAGTTCTCGACGGCCCGCGCTCTGCGGTGGTCGATCAGGCGGAAAACCGACTTCATGCCCAGCGCGCCCTGCTCATTGAGCTGATTGGCGACATGACGCTGTAGCGCCCAAGAAAGGAAACTCTCGTGTCAATCGAGCCAGCCAAAGGCATTGCCGGTCTGAAAGGGGCGCTGCGGTATGTGCGCGCCTATCGCGACCAGATTTTTGTAATCAAGCTCGGTGGTGAAGTCCTCGAGCGTCCAGAGTCTCTGTCGGGAGTGGCTGCGCAGCTGTCGCTTCTGTCGTCGCTGGGCGTGCACCTCGTAATCGTGCATGGCGGCGGGCCACAAGCGAGCCAGCTCACGCGTCGGCTCGGCAGTGAGCCCAAGATGATCGCCGGTAGGCGAGTCACCGACGATACCGCGCTGTCTGCAGTGGTGATGGCGGTGGCCGGTCAGCTCAACGTGCAGGTTCTATCGGCGCTGCGGGCCAATCACGTACGGGCCATTGGTCTGTCCGGTGTGGATGCCGAGCTGGTCACTGCGCACAAGCGTCCGCCCGTCGAGATCGTCGACGACAACGGCCAGACGCAGAAGGTGGACTTCGGACACGTCGGCGACATCGATCGCGTCGACCCGAGAGTCATCGAGACGCTGCTCCAGTCGGGCTATGTCCCCGTCGTTTCGTGTCTGGCCGGCGACGATCAGGGCAACATCTACAACGTCAACGCCGACACGCTGGCGGAAAGCCTGGCGGTCGCGCTGCGGGCGCAAAAGCTGATTTTCATGACGGGTGCGCCGGGTGTGCTGCGTGATCGCAAAGATCCATCGACGCTGGTGACGTTTGCCGATCCCGACGATCTGGCCAGCTTGCTGTCGAGCGGCTCGATTGCCGGCGGCATGCGCCCCAAAGTCGAAGCCTGCATCAGGGCGGCGACGGGCGGTGTCGAGCGAACCCACATCATCGATGGTGGCGCACCCGATTCGCTGCTGTTCGAAGTTTTCACCGGGGCTGGCTGCGGCACGATGATCGTCGGACGCAAGGAAAAAGCGACCTATCTCGGAGTCGATCTTGCCGCTCTCCTCGGCTAGCAAAGGGCAGATCGACGAACTGGAGCTGCTGCGCGAGCTGGTGCGAATTCCGTCGGTGTCGGGAGACGAAGCGGCGGTCGCTGCTTATGTTGAGCAGTTTGCTTCCCAACTTGGGCTGCCGGTTCGACGCGATGATGCAATGGTCGCCATCGAGCTTGTGAGCGACAAGCCGGGCAAGACGCTTTTGCTTGTCTCACACCTCGACACCGTGCCAGTGGGACAAGGTTGGACGCGGCCCCCGTTTGAACCCACCGTCGAGGACGGCAAGATCTACGGTCGCGGTTCCAACGATGCCAAAGCGAGCTGCTCGGCGATGGTTGCGGCGGCGCTCGACGTCCTTCGCGCTGGTGGTCCACCGTCGGGACGACTCCTGGTGGTGCTGGGCTACAGCGAAGAGACGCGCGATACCAGCATGCCGCGGGCAGTGCCCAGACTCGGACCACTTGATGCGGCGATCGTCGGAGAGCCAACTTCGCTGGATGTTGCCGTCGCGCAGCGCGGCCTGATGATGGTAGACCTCGTCGCCCACGGCGATCAGTGCCACGCGGCGTATGCGGCTGAGCAAGGAGCACGCTCGTCGGTGCTGAAACTGGCCCAAGACTTGGTGAAGTTGCCGTCGCTACTTCTCGATAGGCCCCATGATCTTCTGGGACAGCCGACCATTACGCCGACGGTGGTCGAAGCCGGAGTCGCCCGAAACGTCACACCTCCCGTCGCCAAAGCCGTCCTCGATCTGCGAACGACGCCGAGCTGGCCTCACGAGGAAGTAGGGGCGCTCTTGCAGTCGCAGCTACACAGCCAAGTTCAGGTCACGTCGTCGCGACTTCAGCCCTGTGAGACACCGAAAGACTCGCGGTTGCTTGCGGCAGCGCTCTCGGTCTCGCCGAACGCCCGTCGATATGGCAGTCCCACCTGTTCGGACTGGGTGTTTTTGCGCCACCTCGACGCCATCAAGTGTGGTCCCGGCGACAGCCGCGTTTCGCACAAAGCCGACGAGTGGGTGGCGACTGGGCAGGTCTCTTTGGCACGACGGTTCTATGCCGCTGTCGCGATGAACTATCTGTCCCTCGATGCCACGACGTAGGCTTGCGCAACTACTGGAGCAACGATGAGCGCAACTGCTGCCCCAACCACCCTCTGGTCACCGTCTGCCCCGCCAGACGCCCGCGCACTGGCCTTTACCATTGGCGATGACCCGCACTGGGACACCCAGCTTCTGCGCTGGGATGTCATCGGCAGCCTCGGACACATTGCCGGGCTGCGCAGCGCAGAGATCCTGACGCCCGACGACCACGTCCGACTGCACAACCACCTCGTCGCGGCGCTGGCAGCGATAAAAAGCGGTGATCTTTCCATTGCGCCAGAACACGAGGATGGCCACTCCGCCGTCGAGTTTTGGCTGTCGCGGCGCGACCCCGAGCTGGGAGCCCGACTGCACACCGGACGCTCGCGCAATGATCAGATTGCCGTCGACCTTCGCCTGTTTATGAAGTCATCGCTCTTGGATCTGGTGTCCCTTGCGGGCAGCCTGGCGACGGCGCTATGTGACTTTGCGGCGCAACATCGCAAGACGCTGTGGCCTGGTTTTACCCACCAGCGACGAGCCATGCCGTCTTCGATCGGTCTGTGGGCGGCGGCGTTTGCCGAAGGCCTGATCGACACGCTCGAGACCTCGTCGGCTCTGCTTGCTCAACTCGATCGCTCGCCGCTCGGTAGCGCCGCCGGATACGGGGTACCGCTTCCACTCGATCGAGAGACGACGGCCCTGGCGCTCGGTTTTGCCGATGTCGTGCAGACGGTGACGGCGGTACAAAACGGACGAGGCAAGCTCGAATCCGCCCTGCTCTTTTTCTGCACCCAAATCGGCCATGAGCTGTCGAAGCTGGCCGCCGATGTGTGTCTGTATTCGGCAGAGGAGTTCGGCTTTCTGATCTTGCCGCCGGACCTTGCGCAGGGATCGAGCCTTATGCCGCACAAGCGCAACCCGGATGTGTTCGAGCTTTCTCGCGCTCGAATGGCGGCTCTCGACGGCGATCTTGCGCAGCTACGCTGCTTGGCGGGCAAGCTGACGTCGGGCTATCACCGCGACTTCCAGCTCATGAAGGAGCCGCTGTTTCGTGGGCTTTTGCGAACGATTCAGACACTCGACATCCTGCAGTTGGCCGTTCCCAAGCTCGGCGTTGACGTGGATCGCTGCCTCGCGGCGGTGAGCGGAAATTTGCTTGTCACTGACGAGGTGATTCGGCGAGTCGAAACCGGCGAGCCATTTCGATCGGCCTACCGCAGCGTCGCCGACGAGCTGAAGCGCGACGTTCTTTCCGTGCCCAAAGCCGACCCCGCTGACCTGATTCGACGACGACGATCGACCGGCGGAATCGGCAATCTCGGACTGCCCAAGCTGCGCAAACGGCTGCGCCTTTGTCTGCGACAAAATGAGCTAAATCGGGCCAAGTTCGAGGCTGCGCTCGAAAAGCTGGTGGTGCCGCTCTCCGAGTGCGGCCCGACAGGCACGCCCAAGACGAGGTGAGACGATGAAGAGCCGACGCGCGCTCCGTCTGCGCAAGCTGCTGGAGCTTATCTCCGCGAGAAAGCTACACACCCAGGAAGAAGTCTGCGAGGCGCTCATCGCCGAGGGCTGGCCGGTCACGCAATCGTCGGTGAGCCGCGACATTGCCGCGCTCAAGCTGGGCAAGGAAGGCGGCGTTTACGTCCGCGTAATCCCGCGCAGCGACAAGTCACAACCACACACACTTACCCTGGTACTACGCGAGTCCGTGCTCGACTTTGCCCCCGCCGGAGACTCGCTCGTTGTCATTCATACGCCACCGGGTGAAGCCAGCCGGGTTGGTGCGGCGATCGACCGCCTCGCTTTTGCCGAAGTCGTGGGCACCATCGCGGGGGATGACACGGTGTTTGTGGCAACCCGCGACAGCGCCGCGCAAAAACGATTCCTGTCCCAGCTTCACAAACAGAGCGAAGAAGACGCAGCAGCATCTACCTAGCCAGCACGCCCACTTCTCTCTACACTGCGCGCCATGTCTTCGGCCCCATCTCCCGCACCGAGCGAGCCCAAAGCATCCGGCTCGGGCGCCAAAAGCAAGAAACTCGACCGCGTTCGCAACATCGGAATCATCGCGCACATCGACGCTGGCAAGACCACCGTCAGCGAGCGCTTTTTGTTCTATTCAGGCCGCATCCACAAGGTCGGCGACGTCGACGACGGCAACACCCAAATGGACTGGATGCCCGAGGAGCGCAAGCGCGGCATCACCATCACTGCCGCGGCGACGTCGTTTACTTGGCGAAATCACGAAGTTCACCTCATCGACACGCCGGGCCACGTCGACTTCACCATCGAGGTCGAGCGCTCGCTCCGCGTTCTCGACGGTGCGGTCGTGGTCATGTCGGCAGTCGATGGCGTCGAGCCGCAGACCGAGACCGTGTGGCACCAGGCCGACAAGTTCCACGTCCCGCGCATGGTGTTCGTCAACAAGATGGACCGCGTCGGTGCCAACTTCGAAAATGTCGTCGAGGATGTCCGCAAGACCCTCGCGGCCTATCCGATTCCGATTCAGGAACCGATCGGCGCCGAAGACACCTTCCAGGGCGCGTACGACCTCATCGAACAGAAGAAAGTCACCTTCACCGGCGACGAGGAAGACCCACCCGAGGTCAGCGATCCCAGCGACGAAGACATGGCGATCATTGGCCCGGCGCGGGAAAAGCTGATCGAGCGCGTCGGTGAGGTCGATGATGCCATCGCCGAGCTGTTCCTGACCGGATCGCCGGTGGATGCAGCCACACTGCGCGCCGCAGTTCGCCGGGTGACGCTGGCGCGAAAAGCGGTCCCGGTGCTGTGTGGTTCGGCGCTGCGCAATCGCGGTGTGCAGCCGCTGCTGGACGCGGTCGTCGAGTACCTACCTGCACCGACAGAAGTTCCTGCGATTGTCGGTCAGAATCCGCGCACCGGAGAGTCCGAGAGTCGTCCGTCGGATGACAAAGCGCCGCTCTGTGCCCTCGCCTTCAAGATCTTCATGCTCGAAGGTCGCAAGGCCGTCTACCTGCGGATTTACTCGGGAATTCTCAAGGCGGGCGACGACGTCTTCAATCCTCGACTCGGTCCACCGACGAAGGATGACAAGGGCTGGAAGAAAGGCGAAGCCAAAGAGCAGAAACCGCAGGGACGGATTGAAAAGGTCGCGCGCCTGTTTACCGTCCATGCCGCCAGCCGGGAAAAGATCGACCAGGCCGGGGCGGGCAACATCGTGCTGGCCGTCGGGCTAAAAGACACAGCGACGGGCGATACGCTGTGTGATCCACGGGCCCAGATCGTGCTCGAGCCGATCGATACCTACCAGCCGGTGATCTCGCAGGCAATCGAAGCGTCGACCAGCGCTGACGCAGAAAAGATGCAAGCAGCGCTTCAGAAGATTGCCGATGAAGATCCGACGTTCCAGGTCCGCGACGATGCGGAGACGGGTCAGACGCTGATTTCCGGGATGGGTGAGCTGCACCTCGAGATTGCGCGGTCGCGCCTGGAAACCGAATACAACGTCGTCGCTCGCACCGGACGTCCACAGGTCGTCTATCACGAAACCGTGCTCGGGTCAGGCGAGGCGGAACACCTGTTCGAGCGGGCCGCGGAAGACGAGCTTCTGTTCGGGCGTGCGACGGTGCGAGTGTCGCCTCGGGAGCGAGGCGCAGGTCTTTTGGTGCGAAGCGAAGTGCCTCCGCCTTCGCCTGATTGGGTGCCAGCTCTTTCGCGAGCCCTGCCGGGCTGTGTCGAAGCGGCGCTTAGCGGCATCCGGGAAGCGATGGGCTCGGGTCCAAAAGGCAACAAGCTCGTTGACATCGAAGCTGTTCTGACGTCGGTGGAGCCCAAGCTGGATGTGGCGTCGGACGTCGGCTGGCGGATTGCAGGCTCGCGGGCGCTCATCAAAGCGTGCGAGGCTGCAAACACGGCGCTCCTCGAACCGATCATGCACCTTGAAGTCGTCGTTCCCGATGAGTTTGTCGGCGATGTGCTCGGTGATCTGAACCAGCGACGAGCACAGATTCACGATGTGGGCGTGCGCGGCAACCGTCGCTGCGTGATTGCTGAGCTGCCGCTGCGGGCGCTGTTTGGCTACTCGACGGCGGTTCGTTCGGCCACCCAAGGTCGTGCGGACTTCGTGATGACATTCTCGAAGTACGACACTTGGTCGTAGCCGCGAGACGGTGGCTTTGCTTGCCTAGATCCTGCCGACGAGAAAATACGTCGACAGCATGCCCTTCCCCTTGATCGGAATCTCGCCACGGTGCTCAAACCGATAACGGTCGCGCAGCACCTGATAGGTCGGCTGAGCAACCTGAATCCGCCCCGGCTCTCCCGACGACTCCATGCGGCTTGCGACGTTCACGGTGTCGCCCCACAGGTCGTAGATAAACTTGCGCATGCCGATAACGCCAGCAACGACAGGACCGGTCGAAATCCCGATTCGTAGTGACAGCGGCGGGCGACCGGGAAAGGAAAAACCAGAGATCGCGTCCTGCATCGACAGCGCCATCTCGGCAATCGACTCGGCGTGATTGGGTCGCGGCAAAGGAACGCCACCGACGACCATGTACGCGTCGCCAATCGTCTTGATTTTCTCAAGCTCCAGGCGCTCGGCGATGGAGTCGAACGAAGTGAAGATCTCGTTGAGTGTCTCGACGATCGCGTTCGGTGGCAGACTGGCCGCGGCGGCGGTAAAACCGACGATATCGGCAAAGAGCACCGTCGCGGACTCAAAGCGGTGTGAGATGCTGCCGCTGGCACGCTTTAGCTCGTCGACAATGGGCCGAGGCAAAATGTTGAGGAGGATCTGCTCTGAGCACTCCTTTTCGACGCGGAGCGCTTCTTCGGCCAAATGCCTAGTGGTTACGTCGCGCACCACCATCAGGACTTCGTCGGGGCCACTCGGCACGACCCGCGCTTCGTAGTACCCAAGCTTCCCGGCGATGGGTAGCTGGTAACGAAACGTCTGCGTCGTCGAATGCGAGAGCGCCGCCTCCGTGGCCTGCTGATAGGCTTCCGCGACGGAAACGGGCAGCACGTCGCGCACCTTTCGGCCAATCCGCTCCGACCGCGAGATCAGCACCGGAATGTCCTTCGCCCCGACAAAATCCAGATACGTCCCGTCCCGGTGCAGTCGGATGATGAGGTCTGGAACCGCCGCGACCAGTGCCCTCAGCCTCTGCGTCTCGGCGGTCAGCGCTTGAAGCTCAGCTCTGAGCCGCGCAAGCTCTGCCTCACTTGGCTCCGCAAAAGCCGCTTCATCGCCCATACCGCCATGGTACGAGCCCTTCAAAAAGGAAGGGCCAAAAAGAAAAAAGGCCGAACCACCTGTTGTGGACCGGCCTTTGTTGAGCGGGAGAAGGGACTTGAACCCTCGACGTCCACCTTGGCAAGGTGGCACTCTACCACTGAGTTACTCCCGCGAGAGACGGAAGGCAGTCTAGCTTGGCAGCCTTGCAAGTCAACAGAATTTTTTGAACTTTTTCGATGCACGCCTGGCGTGGGGGCGGGCGCACGCCATCCGACCTGGCCCCATTGGGGTCAGCCCGCGTGGATCGCGCTTGCAACTTGGCAAAGGGCCTCTGGTGGGCATAACCTACGGAGCACATGTCTCAAGACCTGACCGCAATCCTTCTGCCGCAACCACCGCGCGGCTTAAACCCTGACACTGTTGTGAATCTCGTCGCCCAGAACGCGCCGCCGACAGCCTGGGTGCGTCTGTCGCCCCTGGAAAAGCTGGAAATCCAGCAGCTCGAGGTGATGGATGGATCTACCGGTCTTCCGGCGGTATCTCCGGCGATGCTCGTCGCGCTGTCGCAAAACGGCGGCAAGTCGATGTTTGTCCACGTAAACCATCCGGGCAAGCAAGCGCTGCTGCACGCGTTCGAGGACGGAATCGAGGTCGCAAGCTACACCGGCGAGCCGAATGATGCCTTCAACGAGGAGTTCCAGAAGCTCGTGGGTCATTCGGTCGATGATGTCGTGGGAGCAGACGACGGCACCCGGATCGGCTTTGGCCAAGCAGCGACGCGCACGGCGGCTCTGGTGCGCGGACGACTGCTGGTGGTTCCTCCCGGAACTCCGACGGGACTTGGATCGTTTTCGTTCCACGATCGCGGCTTCGACACACCGTCGAATCTGATCGTGACTGGTTCGGACGACGATGCGGCGGATACCACCCGCGCGGCGTTCTTTGCGTTCGATGGCAACCTGATTCATCAGGCCTTCAACCAGATTCCTGGCAACCAGCTAAGCCAGGTGCTCGGTGGCGCGCCCGAGGACGTGCTCGGACCGCTGATGGAGCTGCGAGAATCGACGACGAAGGCGCTCAGCCAGCACAAGGCACCGCTGGGACAGGCCAAAGACCATCCGGCCTGGCACACGCACACCTTCGAGCTTCTCGCGCTGTCGCATGCTGGTGTGTTCGCTGGCGGCGATACGCTCAAGTTCCTCGATCAGAAGCTGCTGTCGATTCTGAGCATTGGCGATGCCACACCGATCATCGATGCGGACGACGCGGAAGAGCTGGAAGCGATGCCCAGCGTGCTCGACGCGATGATCGACGTGCTGCCGTGTCCGAAGCCACCGGGAGGCTACGGTCCCCTGTTTGAGAACATCGGGCCCGAAGAAGTCGGGGCGCTGGTGCCGTGGGCCAAGCCGGGCCAGCCCTACGACGGCGCAGTGTTCCTGCTCAAGCCTGACCGGCTGCTCGAGCTGGCGCGCAGCTTCGATGCCAACCGTCTGGGACAGCGCCTCGAGCGGTTCTGCCGCGCCCTGTACAGCGCCAAGATGGGCGAAAACGTCCAAGAGGACGCCTACCTGGCGTGGCGCAGCGAATGGGAACAGAAGAGCCAGAAAGACATCGAGCGGCTGCTTCTCGCGTGGGCCGAGTTCCGGGTCGTTCTCGAGATGGCGGCGCAGAACCGACTGAACGTGGGCCTCGCAGTCTACGGCTGATCGCGAGCCGCGGGGTTTTCGCCCTGCCCCGCTTTCGTCTCTTCCCGCAGCAATCGGCCAAGTCCTGCCGCCGACCAGCCAATCCCCAAAAGCAAAATCCCAAGCAGACCTAGGCCGTAGCGCTTGTGCGCCCACGGAACAGCCGTCAGCCAGTCGAGCGCCCAGAAATCGATCCGCAGCCGTGCGGCGTCTTCGCGAAGATCGAGCGGCCTGGGCAATACAGACAGCCACGGCGCATCCTTCGGCAGGTCCAGGTCCTTGCGCAGCGCATGCCCAAGCAGCCAGGCGTGCCCGCGAATCGGCGAAAACTGCGGCACAAAATAGCCCATCGCGTGGTGATCATCGCTCCAGCCTGGAACCATCGCCTGCCTTTGCACCGACGCCAGCACGCGACAGTAGTGGTCCCAGTAGAGCGCACTTCCAAGCCCCGCGACCCAAAGGCCCAGCCCGCCCGTCAGCGCCAGCAGCAGCAGGGCGCGCTGCCTTTGCCGCTTCCACAGGTCAGAAAGCCAGGGCACTGCGAGCAGCAAGAGCAGCGGAACCAGCGGAACCAAGTAGCGCGGGCCATAGCAATACCCGCCGTGCCACACCGGATACTTGGCCGAAATGAGCGTGACGACAAGCGCCAGAAGCCCCACCAGAACGGTCAATCGCCGCTCGGTCCGCCACGCCCGAACGATTCCAAAACCAGCAAGCAACAGCGGTGGCGCGTAAAACAGAAGTCCCTTCCCTGGTGACAAAAGCAGGCCAAACAGCCCCGTGGAAAGCTCGCCCGCAAACAGCCCAAGCTGCCCGGACTGATAGCCGGTGCGCAGCGGATGCCCGGTCTTGACCCAGTTGTGCAAAAGCAGCAGCGCCAGGCCCGGCAGCGCAAAAAGGGCAGGAAGTAGCAGCGACCGCAGGCTGGTCCAAAACCCGTCTCGCCGTCGAGCATACAAAAACACCGCCAGCCCGACCGGCACCACGGCGGCATAGACCAGCTTGGCGTGGACAATCAGTCCGATGCACACGCCGCCCAGCGCCAGCGTCTTTCGCTTGGGCTCATCGCTTGCGTCCAGCGTCAGATCGACAAACCAGAACAGCAGCAGCGTCTGAAGCGCCTCGCCGTAGGAGCTGCGTGCGTAGACCAGGCACACCGTCGAAAAAGCCAGCACAAACGACAAGCCGACTGCCTGCTTGGCCGTCGCCCCGAGCCGCCCAGCCCGCCGCGCAAACAGGGAAATCGCCATCGCCATCCACAGCGCCGACGAAAGATGCGACGCCAGTGCGTAAAAGTGCGGCTGCAAAAGTCCCGGTAGCTTGCGCAGCGCTCGATAGGTCAGATAGCTCGGAAGCTGACCCACCGCAGTTCCCAGCGAAGCAAAGCCGTATTTTTTGCCGTTTCGCTCGACGAAAAAGTAAGCCGGGGCCTGGAGCTGAATCGACAGCTCACCTCGGTCGACGATGGCTTGGGTGGTTTGATACGCGACGTTGGCGTCGGCCCATGGCGGTTCTCGTCCTCCCAAAAGCAGGAAGACGCAGAACAGGAGCACCGTCAGACGGGCGAACATGTGCGGAGGGTATCACTTTTGCGGCAGCCTCAGCTTGCGGCATAGTGAATGTTCGATGCACGCGACCATGCCTCTGCTTGTGGCAGCCGCTCCCCTTGCCAACCTGGTGGTAAACCGCCCGAAGATGGGCCTGTTGCCGCTTGTCGCCCTGTTTCTATTCGGGCTTTGGGTCGTGCTTTTGCGCCTCGCGCTGCCAGGTTTTGGTCGCCGAATGACCCGTGCCGTCGTGATCCTTATCGCGCTCACGGTGCTGATGATGATCCCGCGTGTTCTGTGGCGCTGGGCAGGCGCACCAATCGGAATCACCAAGCTGCACAGCTATCTGCTTGGACCGATGACCGTGGTGCAAGTGGCCATGCTCGCCGGACTTGTGTCCGCGCCGATTTGGGTTCCGCTGGGGCTCTACATCAAGCGTCGGTTGCGACGAGATGCCGCCAAGACACCCAGCCGCGAAACTGCGCTCGCAAAGAACGACCCAGTGCAGGACTCCCAAGGTGCCGCGCTCTCGCTGCCCGCGCCCATGGTGCTGACCCGACGCAAAGCGCTGCAGACCTTGCCGTGGATTTTGCCCGGCGGTGCGATGGTGGCCGCAAGCTACGGCGTGTTCGTCGAGTCGTCGCGAATTGTGCTGCGAAGGGTGCGCATCGCGATTCCCGGTCTGCCCAAAGAGCTGTCGGGTTTTCGCATCGGCCAAGTGACCGACATTCACATCTCGCGCTTTCAGACCCAGCTACACCACCTGGAGCGCGGCATGGATCTGCTCGCGCACGAAGACCTGGACCTTTTGTGTCCAACCGGCGACTTGTGCGATGAGCCTCGGCTGCACCAAGACGCGCTGCGGATCATTCGGCAAGTGCCCGCCCGGCACGGTCACATCGCCTGCGCGGGCAACCACGAGCTGTATCTGGCCGACCCGCTGTCCATCACACGAGCGTACGAAAAAGCCCAGATTCAGCTCCTCGAAGAGGACTCGGTGCTGGTATCTGGGCTGCGGATCTGTGGAATTGGCTTCGCTCACTCGGGGAGAGTCCCCAGGCTCGATCAACGTCTCGTACCGGGGCAGCTCGAAACCGCGCTCAAGAACCGGCGAAAAGGCGAACCGACGATCCTCTTGGCGCATCACCCTCACGTCTTCGAGCAGATTGGCGGCCACGACATCGCGCTGCAGCTATCCGGTCACACGCACGGCGGACAGGTCGGCCTTTTGGGCAAGTCGCTGCTTGAGCCGGTATATCCGCTGATTCGCGGCCACTACCGCGGTCACGATGGCGCCGCGCAGATGTTTGTGTCGGCTGGCCTTGGCCACTGGCTGCCGTTCCGCTTTGGCTGCCCGCCCGAGGTCGTCGTCATCGAGCTGGTTTCCGCGTAGCGCGCCAAGACCGCGCATTTCCTGCCGTTTGCGCCCGCTTCTGTGACGTTCGACCTTTTGCTTTTGATCGTTTGCTCAATTTCTCATTGCTTGTGGAAGAGCTGGGCAATCAATAATGCGCGCGGATGTTGTCACCGCGATGAAAAAAGCGCCCGCCTCCTCGTCGGAAGAAGCTTCGGAAAAAGCCCCAACGCCCCAAAGTCCTCTCGCCTTGGCCATCGCCGAGCTGGTTCAGCCGTTTCGCGACATCGTGAAGGTGAGTCCCGCGCTGTCTTTGGGCACGTTTGTTCCCTATTTCATCGACGGGCTTGCGTATCTGGGGATGCTGACGCTGCTGGCGACGTACCTGGCCCAGAACGTCGCGCTGGGAGACGTCTGGGCGGGCTGGCTGACCGGCTTTCTCACCGGCGGCATCACGTTCGCAATGTTCTTGCTCGGATCGACGAGCGACCGCTGGGGCGTGCGTCGGTCGTTGATTGTGTCGATGGCGGTGCTGCTCGTTGGACGGACGCTGATGGCGCTGCCGGAAGCGCTGGGTCTTGCTCCGGGACTTTGGCATGGCCTGATGCTGCTGAACCTGGTCGGCATGGTTACGGTGATCATCGGCTACGGCGCGTTTCAGCCCGCCACATATGCCGCCGTCAAAGAGTTTTCCGACGCCAAAACCGCCCCGATGAGCTATGCGCTGCTCTACGCGCTGCAAAACCTGGGGGCGTTTGTATCGGGCCTTTTGTCTCCGCGAATCCGCAACATGAGCAAAGCCGCGCTGCCGCCCAATGGCATAAGTGGCGTGTTCTGGTTTTATGCCGCGCTGACGGTGGTTGGTCTCCTGCTGATGATTCGCTACCTGCCGAAAAAGCCGCAGCCCGTCGAACACGAGCTGGTGGCGCGAGCGCTCAGCGATGCCAAGCAGGTGGTCGCGCAAGAGGAGAGCAGGCGAAAGCGGCTCGTGACCTGGCTGCGCGAACACCCGCTCGCCGATTCCAAGTTCAGCTTCTTTATCTTCGTGCTGATTCCGGTCCAGACGCTGTTTGCCCACCAGTGGCTGACGCTGCCGCAGTACATCGAGCGGGCCTTCCGCACCTGGCCGTGGGTCAGTGAAAACTTCGAGACGTTCTCGAACCTCAATCCGCTGCTGGTGTTTCTGCTGACGCCGCTGCTTACGGCTGCCACCGCGCGGCGCAGCGTCTACAGCATGATGATTTGGGGCACCGCAATCATGGGCATGCCGACGCTGCTTTTGGTGTTTGGACCGAGCCCGCTTTCGCTGGTCGCGTTCATGCTGATTGGCGCCGTCGGCGAGTCTCTGTGGCAGCCAAGGTTTTTGCAATACGCGGCGGAGATCGCGCCCGAGGGCAAGACCGGTCTGTACATGGGCGTCGCGCAGCTTCCGTGGTTTCTCACCAAGCTCCTCACCAGCCTGTATTCCGGTTGGTTTTTGGCCCACTACTGCCCGCAGCAAGGCCCAATCCATACGGAAGCCATGTGGCTTTACTACTGGCTGATCGCGTGTGTGTCGCCCGTGGGACTTCTGCTTGGCCGCAAGTGGGTCGGTGCCGCACTGGCTGGCCGCGTCGTCGCCTCATCGGAAACCACCAATGAGGCTGTCGAAAAGACCGTGGCCTAGCCCGGCAGGTAGACGGTGAAGGTGGTGCCCGCAAGGGGCTGCGACTCAACGGTGATGCGGCCTTGGTGGCTGCGCAAAATTCCGTGGACAATCGCCAGCCCAAGCCCAGTCCCGTGCGCCGCGTCTTTGGTGGAAAAGAACGGCTCGAACAGGCGACGGCGAACCTCGGCGGTCATGCCAATGCCGTTGTCGGAGATCACGACCAGCTGCTCGCGGCCCGCCTGCGCCGTTCTGATCTGGATGCGCGGTGGTGGGGCACTTGGATCGCGCTTCTGCCGCTCGTGAAGTGCAAACACCGCATTGGCAAGTAGGTTGGTCATCACCTGCTGAAGCTGACCGGCATGTCCACGCAGTGGCGGCAGCGCGGCCAGATCCCAATCGATGGCGACCTGATCTTTGCCCGGGCCTTGGCACAGCGACAACGCTTCACGCAGACAGGGCCCAAGCGCGACGGCATCGTCTCCCACCGGCTCGGACGCCGAGTAGTGATGCAGGCTGCGCACGATGTCGCGGGTTCGATAGGCGCCGCGCTCGATGACCTGCATCATCTGCGCGCAGTCGGCCAGAAGCTCCTGCCTGTCTGCGACCGTCAGCGCTTCACCTTGAATCAGGCGCTGCTCCAAATCTTCCAAGAGCTGGGCAAGCGGTGCCGCGCTGTTGAGGACGGCGTTTATCGGGTTGTTGATCTCGTGCGTCACGTTGGCAATCAGCCGTCCAACGGATGCAAGCTGCTCGGCTTCCACCAGCTTGGCCTGGGTCCGCGAAAGCTCGGTCAGCGCACTCGATAGCTCGGCGTTTTTTTGCCGCAGATCTTCGGTTCGCTGCTCCACCTCGCGATGTAGGAGCGCTTGCGCTTCGGCTGCGGCCTGGAGGCGCGCTTGGAGCTCTTGCTGTAGCGATTGCAGCGCCCGACCAAGGACGCTGTGCTCGGCTTCACCCAGCCAGTCGCGGAGCTGCTGCCCTGGATCGCCCGTCCCAAGTGACATCACGCCCCACGACCGACCCAGCAGCTTGCGGACAAGCAGCGACAGAAGGAGCGCCGTGCCCGGCAGCACCAGCACAAAGATCAAAAGAAGCAGGAGCTGCGAGCCCCAGTGACGCGGGAATAGCAGCAGCACAAGACCTATCAGCACCGTGCTAAGCAGCAGCAGCACCTGTCCCGACAAAGGCGGGGGACGCAGGGCAGACAGTGCCCGCAGCGACAAGTGCTGGCTGGCAGGGGGAAACAGTGGCCGCAGACTCCGCCGGGCGAGTAGACCGAGCCACAGTACCGCCGCGCTCTCGCTGATTAGCACGACGCCGAGCAGCACTTGCCCTTGCCGGACGTCCAGTCGCCCGCTTTGCCCAAGCCACGACACCACCGCAAAAAAACCGGCGTAGGTCAGAACCGCATGGGCCATCGACAGCCGCGAAGGCAGAAGCAGCAGCCTGTGCACCACCCGCAGCCACACCGCTTCGCGCCGCCCGAACGGCGAGCCCGGTAAAAGCCCGAGCAGCGGCTTTTCGATGCTCGACAGAAGCGCCATCGATAGAAGCAGCCAAAGCCACTCACCGATGGAAATGGCCGGAGGAAACGCGCGGAAGAACTGCCAGTCCTGTTCGGGCAGCCACAGGCGAAGCACGATCAGGATCAGCGCCAAGAGCTGTGCCGTCGTGGCCAGTCCAGCGAGCACCACCGATTCAGCGCGCCGCAGAAGCCGCAGCCGAAACCACGACACCGGCTCGGCAGACTGTCGACCAGGAATCGCAACTGACAGGGTCCGCCGGTCAAATCGCGACAGCAGCAGCACATGCACAGCAGCGAGCAGCGGGCCTATCGACAGACCAATCCACGGCAGCACCGCGATGAACGCCACGGAAAGCAGCTGAACCCGCAGAAGCAGCGCCGTAAGAAGCACCGCCCAGCCAACATGCAGCAGGCTGCGAACGAAGAACGACCGCAACAGCGCTGGTTGCTGGCCCTGACCGCGTGCGACCGCGCCAGCCCTCCTGCCGCCAAGCCGCATCCACACCACCTCGGCGAGGAGCCACAAGCCTGCGGCCAGCACAACCGCGCGCACCGGCAGCGGCAGAAGCGCCTGGACAAAGAGAAGCAGGACGGAAAGCTCGGCGAGGGACAGCGCAGCCGAAACAAACACCACCCGCCAAAAGGCGCGACGATGGGAAGTGGCTACAGGCGCTGCTCGGTCTTGTTCCACAGGCGCGCGATGTTTCCGCGATGCCGAACCAGGATCAAGAGCAGAAACACCCCTGACAGCGCATAGACCGGAGTGCTCGCAGAAAACAGATACAGCCAGACAGGGAACAAGACCACCGCACCAAGCGACGCCAGGGACGAAATTCGCGTCACGCCAAACAGCAGCGCCCAGCAGACAAAACCGAGCAGTGCCGGTCCTGGTGCAAGCGCCACGAAGCAGCCGAGAGCCGTCGCGACTCCCTTGCCACCCTCAAAACCGGCAAACACCGGTAGAAGGTGCCCCACAAAAGCGGCCAGCGCGACCGCACAGGTGATGTAGTCGCGCTGCGGATGGTCTGCAAAGAAGTGCGCCGCGACAAGCACTGGAATCGTCGCCTTGGCAGCATCCAGCACGAGCACCAGCGCGCCCCAGCCTTTGCCCAGCGCCCTTGCCGCATTGGTCGCGCCGATGTTGCCCGATCCAATCGATCTCAGGTCGACACTGCGCAGCTTTGCCAGCACCAGGCCAAATGGCACCGATCCGCACAAGTACGAAAGAAGGACCAGAAGGAAGATCGCCATCGCCAGCACACTATACCCATCCCAGCGGAAACTCCGCGTCCTGACACTGCGCGAGCGCTACTTGCTGTCAGCTGACACGGCAGAAGGCCGGGAGAGCACATACCGAATGATCAGACTGGCGAGCTTGGGCAGGGGCGCAACGTCGTGGACGGCACCAGTCTGAATGACGGACTCGGGCATGCTGGCAATGACGGACGACTGTGGCGATTCCACCAGCACGCGACCGGCCCGGCGGCTTACCGCTTGGACGCCGAGGACACCATCGCCTGACATACCTGACAAGATCACGCCGAGCACCGCTGGACCCATCGCCTCGGCGGCAGCGGCGAGCATCCGATCAATCGAAGGAATGTAGCCGCCTTTCGGTTCGTCGATTTCCGACGCTTTGTGGACCCGCAGCACGGAACCATCGCGATACACACACAGGGAGTGATGCGCGGGCGCGACCAAGACTTCGCCCGGGGCCACCGGAAGATCAGGGTCGGCTTCCCGCACGGACCACTCGGTGGTGCGACGAAGTCGATCGACAAACGCAGCGGTAAACTTGCTCGGCATGTGCTGGGTAATCAGCACCGTGATAGGCAAGTTGTTTGGCAGCGCCTGCAGGAGCGTCGCGATGGCAGTTGGCCCACCCGTCGAGGCGCCAATGCAGACCAGGAACCGGGGCAAAAGCGTCGATTCGGGCAAGCTGCGCATTCCCGAGAGCAGGTCTTCTGACGATCGAGTCCGCAGGCGATAGCCCTGACCATGCAGTCGCATCCGTTCGGCCACCGAGCGAATGCTGAGCGTGGTCACCGTGCGCAGCTTGCGCAAAAGATCCTCACGCACCGGCTGTAGGTCGCTGTCGGACAAGATGCGTGACGGCTTGGCGACAAACTCGACCGCGCCCAGCTCAAGCGCCCGAAAGACGCTCTCGCGGGTGGCATGGCTCGACACGATCACAACCGGCCGAGGCTGCTTTGCCATGAGCAAGCGCAGAAAAGCAAAGCCGTCGAGCCTGGGCATCTCCAAATCGAGCGTAATCACATCTGGCTGCGTCGCGAAAACGACCTTCAGCCCTTCTTCCCCGTCAGCGGCTTCCCCGACCACTTTGATGTCCGGCTCACCGCGCAAGATGCTGAGCAGCGCCTGCCGAATCACGGGTTGGTCGTCGATGATCACGACCTTCAGAATGCGTCCCGTCATTTGGGCTTCCGATAGACCAGCTCTTTGCCCAGATGGGCAATTCCAAGCGGCGTGTTGCCGTCCAGAAGCGACTCCGCATGGCCCAAAAACAGATAACCGCCGGGTGCAAGCCTCTCGCTCAGTCGATCAATCAGCTTGGCGCGGGCCTTTCGGTCGAAATAGATGATGACGTTGCGACAGAAGATCGCGTCAAACGGCCCGCCGACGACACTGTAGTCGTCCGACATCAAGTTCAGCTTGTGGAAGGTGCAGAGCTTGCGCACTTCCTCGACGACTTGCCAGCGGCCAGTCAGCGGTCGGAAGTAGCGCTGTAATCGACTCGGCTCGGTCTGCCGAAACGACGAAGGCCCGTAAATCGCATGCATGGCCGCGTGCAGCGCCAGGCTCGACAGGTCGGTGCCAACGACACGCACATCCCAGCCGCCAAACAGCCCGCTTTCAATGATCTCGACGGCGATGGAGTACGGCTCTTCGCCGCTCGCGCAGCCTGCCGACCAGATGTTGAGCGTGTTGCCGCGTGGCCGTCGCTCGTGAATCGTGGGCAAGAACGTCTGGCGGAAGGCGTCGAGCTGATACGCCTCACGGAAAAAGTACGTCTCGCGCGTCGACAAAAGCTCAAAGATCTCGGTCATCTCGCGGTCGCGCACGCCCTGGGGAACCCGCGCACTCGTCAAATAAGCATAGTACTCAGGGAACGAGCTGAGCCCGGCGGCCAGCACTCGCGGCGCCAGTCGCTTCTCGAGCAGATAGGCAGTCTCCGTGGTGTAGACCAGGCCAAAGCGAGCCTCGATGAGCTTGCGCAGAAGCTCGAACGTCTGCTGGTCGAGCGTGACTGTGCCGGTTTGCGGCGAGGGCATCGTCGCTTAGTCCTGAGACGCGCTTGGATATGCCAGAAGAGCTTGCTGTGCCGCCTGAGCCGTTGCTGCGTTGCGATCCTGGGTGCCGTAGGTCACAAGCGAACGAATCCGGCTGCGCATCCCTTCGTCACGGATGTCAGGCGAGTGACGCAAAAAGAAGTGAAACGCACTGGCTCGACTGCGCGGGTCGAGCGTCGGCAGCATGTCACAGAGCACCGAGAGCGCATCGTTGCCCATCTGAAGAATCGCCTGGCCCGTCGTCTCAGACACGTTCTTGTCCGCGTCGCCCAAGGCCAGAACCAGCGGACGAAGCATCTCGCGACGACCGGTCCAGCCCAACAGTGCTGCCGTTGCCTGCCTGACCGGCGGCGTCGCCTCTAGCAGCGCACGCAGCGACGATCGCACTGCCATTTCGTCGAGCGCCTTCGCAGAGTCGATAACCTGCTTCTTCCCCGCGTCGTCAAGCTGCTGATACAGCCGATACAGTGCGACAAGCGCAGCCTCGCGCGCGCCACGCGCCCGGTCGAGCAGTCCTTCGATCAGCACCGGCACTGCCGCACGGTCCTTGCTGTAGCCGAGCGCAGCCATCATCGCCGGACGCAGCGCCACCGCATCTTTGAGCGGCAGCACCTCTGCAATCGGCAGGACCATATGCTGACGGTTTAGACCGTCGAGCGCAGCGAGCGCCACCAGCATGTCTGGACTGCGGAGCGCGGCTCGCAAGGCCGGAACGACCTCTTCACTCGAAAACGACGCGAGCTGTTCCATCGCCGCGGCCCGGACATTGGCGTCTTCGTCTAGAAGTGCTTCCCCGAGCGCTGGAATCACCCGCGTGTCGCCATAGGTCCCAAGCACATCGACGAGAACTTTGCGGTATTCCGGCTTTTGCTTGAGAGCGAAAAGCAGCGGGTCAATGCAAACTGGGCCCAGCCGCATGACCGCATCGATGACCGCGTTGCGTCGGCCAATGTTGTCCGGCTCGCTCATCGCATCGACGAGCTTTTGCGCGAGCAGTGCGGTGTCGGAAAAGCTCAGTGCCGAAGCCACTGCCTCTTTGCGGACCTGCCAGCTGTCGTCACCCATCACCTCGATGAGCAAGTCGAGCAGCTCTTTGCGCTCCGTCTCGTCCTCTGGCTGCCGACTGAGCTTCTGGACGGCGGCTAGACGCGCCTCTTCCTCTCCGTCGCGGAAGAGGATCCGAAGCTGTGCCAGGTCATAAGCGGAATTGTGCAGGGTCATGCTGATTACGCTCCCTTGGCGGCCTGGTTAAGCCCCGCCAAGCTGATTCGTTCTGTCGTACTCAAAATCGCGTCGAGGTCGAGCACCATCAGGATGCGACCTCGGTGATGACAAACCCCGGCGAAGTAGCGGGCGTTCTCGTTCTGCGTCAAAAGCGGAGGCGGTCGAATCGCATCGCGAGAGACTCGCAACACGTCCGACACGCGGTCGACGATCATGCCAACGAGGCGCCCCTCGATCGGCACAATCAGGTACTTGCGCGCCCTTCTGACCGCATAGTCCTCGAGCTGCTCTGCCGTGAGCGGCGGCAAGTCGAAGCGCTTGCGCATATCGACCACTGGCAGAATCGTTCCACGAAGCTCGACGACGCCTTCGATAAACGACGCGGCGCGAGGCACCTTGGTGATGGCCAGCGGGTTGATGATTTCCTTGATGCGCATGATGTCGAGCGCGTATTCCTCGTCGCCAATGCGGAATCCGCAAAGCTGCACGATCTCGTCGCGCGTCTTGTCTCGCTCGACAGTCTTGCTGCCCAGGCCAAAGCCCCCACGTATGGATCGTCCCCGGCTCAAAACATCCTCCCGGAACGCATGACTTCAAACGACAGCACTTTGACGAGGTCGAGCAAGATAATGATCCGCTGCGGCTCGGTGGTAATCATCCCTGGGCCAAAGCGGGCTTCTCGACGTGAAGGCTCATCGACCTGGGCCCGAACGCGACCAATTCCTTCGACAAAGTCGGATTCTTTTCCCGACAAAACCGTCGGCGGTTCGATGTCGATTTCGTGAATGCGCACGACTTCGTTCACTCGGTCGACGACAAGGCCGAAGCGCTCGCGTTCTTCGTCCGACACATTCTCGCTATTGCCAGCGGGCCGACTGACAATCAAGATGCGTGACTTGGGCGACAGACCCGCTGCCCGCATGCGCAGTCGCTGACGCAGATCAAGGACAGGCATGACTTGGCCACGCACCGCGATGATTCCAGCGACGAAGCCCGGGACCCGAGGCACTTCCGTCACCACGCGATGCTTGATGATTTCGCGGATGTGCTCGATACCGATGCCGTACTCTTCCTCGGAAACATGGAACGTCAGCACATCGCGAGCGAGCCTTAGCTCTCCCGTCGGATGTCGCTGCCCGGCTTCGTAGCTGGTCTGGGGACCGCTCGGCTGTGCCATTACGCCACCTCCGAGATTCGCGGCATTGCCTCTTCGGCGACGGCCCGAACGTCCAAAACCAGCGCGGTCTGCTGACCACCCAGCTCCGTCGCACCGGCAATTCCCGGAATGCCTTGCAGCGTCTTGCCGAGCGACTTGATAACGATGTCCTGCTGACCCACCAGATCGTCGACGAGCAGGCCCAGCCGGTTCTGCGCGAGCGCCACCACCACCACGTAGCCACTCTGGGGCTCGGGCATCTCGGGCGGTCGCTGCAGCGAAAAAATGTCTTCTAGGCGGACCAGCGGCAGCGTCTGGTCGCGCAGCGTAATCACCTCGCGGCGCTCGATGGTGCGGATCTGCTTGTAGTCGAGCATCAAGCTCTCCATCACCGAGTTGAGCGGAATTGCATACGTGCGACCCGCGGCTCGAATCACCAGCGCCTGGATAATCGCAAGCGTGATGGGCAGCGTAATCGTCAGCCGCGTGCCGTGACCCGGCTCAGAGTCGACTTCGATGATGCCAGCCATCCGAGAGATGTTGGTCTTGACGACATCCATGCCGACGCCGCGTCCCGATGTCTCATCGGCAACCGCTCGGGTCGACAGTCCCGGCAGAAACATCAGCTCGTACATCTCGGGCCGCGTCATGTCGCGCGCTTGGTCTTCGGAAATCTGCCCACGCGCAATCGCACGCTGCACCAGCGCCTGCGTATCAATGCCGTTGCCGTCGTCCTCGATTTCAAGCACGACGTGATTGCCGCGCTGCTCGGCATTGATGGCGACTGTGCCCGCGGCTGGCTTGCCACGCGCCAAGCGAAGCTGCTGGTCCTCGATGCCGTGATCGATGGCGTTGCGAATCAAGTGCATCAGCGGATCTGACAGCTCTTCGATGATCAGCTTGTCGAGCTTGGTGTCTCCGCCGGACACGACAAAGTGAATGTCTTTGCCAATCGCCTCTCGCGACATCCGACGCACGACACGCGACAGCTTGTCGAAGACCTGCTGCAGCGGCACCATTCGCACCGCCAGGATGCCCGCTTGCAGTTCGTCGAGCTTGCGAGTGAGTGCGCGCAGCTCGTCTTGCAGTGCTCGCGCCAGCTCGGCACGCACTCGATCACGGCGCAGCTCGTCATGCACGACCTGCATTCCCGAGCGTGTCAGAGCCAGCTCACCAACGATGTTCATCAGTACATCGAGCTTGCGAATGTCGACACGCACGGTCTGTGACACGCTCTTGAGCGTGTGGCCGGGCTCTTGCCTGCCGCCGCCGTCACCCCCATCACCATCACCATCGCCCGAAGACGGTGGCTCTTTCGACGAAGACATCGGCGGCTCTTTCATCGCCTGCGGCATCGCCTGCGCACTCGGCGCGGACCGAATCGAAACCTGCGTTCGTTGCTGTTGCGCGGCACCTGCCGCCATCGCCGATTCAGGATTGATGGACACCGAGCTGGCAGGCTGCGCCGATCGTCGCGGAACTTGCATCACGCGCGTGGGAGCATTCCCCAGCGCACCGACAATCGCCGACGAAGCGTGCGACGAACCTAGGATCACTTCAAGGTCGATTCTCTCGGGATCTGTCCCGGATGAGCCGGGGACAATCGCAATCACTTCGCCGACGGGCTTGAGCGACGCTTTGACGTTCTCCAGCTCGACGTCAATCGACATGAGCGGGAACGATCCCAAAATTCGATACAGGTGCCTGCCGGTACGAATGTTCTCCTTGAGTCGATGCTCCTCGTACTCGGTCAGGGCTGCGACGAGGCCAGGATCCAGCTCGAAGTCCCCAAAGGTCGGCTCGCCGCCTTTTGCTTGGCCTTTGCCCTCAGCGTTGGCAGCGCGATTGACCCGATTGACAAAGTCATCGACGAGCGCGCTCGGCGGCGAGGCGGCCAGGAGGCCGTGGTCTGCTACCTCGGCGGAAATCAGCTGATAGTGCTCAATTGCCTCGAACAGCAAGTCCAGCACATGCGGCGTCAGCAACACCTTGCCGAGTCGCAGCGCGTCGAGCAGGTTCTCGACGTGATGCGACAGGTGCATCATTCGTTCGACGCCGGACAGCCCAGCTAGGCCCTTGAGCGAGTGCACCGCACGGAACGCGCTGTTGATCAGGTCTGGATCGACTCGGATTCCTTCGGTGGACGGATCACGACCCAAGCACGCATCGGCAATCGCGAGCAGATCTCGGTTGAGCTGCTCCACGATTTCCTGCGATTCCGACAGGAACTCGTCCCGTAGTTTTTCGCTGCCCTGCTCGGCCATCTTCCGATTCACCCGTTTTGGCAATCCACCGACGACGTACGGTGGAGAGCCGAGCTATGCCTTCTTCGCAGGCTGGACCACCATCTGTGGCGCGACATTGCAGCCCGGCGCCGTCACTTCCTTCGCCAGCTTCACAAGCTCCTCTGGCTTAAACGGCTTCACCAGGTACGCCGACGCGCCCAATTGCATGCCACGCTCGCGGTCACGCTCACGCCCGTCGGTGCTGATGATGATAAGAGGAGTGCCTTTGTGAATCGGGCTGTTGCGCACGTAGCGCACCAGCTCGAGGCCGTTGATGTCCGGCATGTTCACGTCGGTGATGACCAAGTGGAACGCCGAGCCGGGCAGGATCTTGAGCGCTTCAAACCCACTCTTGGCGGTCGTAACCTCGTACCCTGCTGCTTCCAGGGTGGCGGTGACGAAGTTGCGAATAGTAGGTGAGTCATCGACGACCAGCGCACGCAGAGAAGAGGACGTCATGGAGCGTAACTATATCACTGGTCAAACATTTTTTGGTTTCTAACTA
>CAYTGC010000058.1:0-23858 GCA_964437195.1 uncultured Myxococcales bacterium
AAGAGGATCGCTACTTAACATGTAGGGTAACGCAGTGCAATTCCTCAAACGCTCGGGCCCGCTAAGTTGACAGTGGGCGACGGGAATGGTCGAACGAGGCAGAGAGGTCAATCACCCGACCAATCGGGAAATTAACCGCTCATTGCCTCTGTTTTTCCACTTCCGCCTTCAGCCATCACCGCGGCCACCGATCGCTCCAGTTCATCCTCCCCATCGTCGGTGCCAAGCGCCTTTAGCTCTGCCGCTGCGGCATTTTCGATCACATCGGTGGCAGCGCTCGCTCCCATCGCTTGGCGATCTACCGTCGGAGACGCAGGTGCAGCCGGTTGTGCTTGTCCGCCGTCTGCAGCCGCGTTTTCGACGACTGGCTGCCCTTCAGCGAAGAAGCGAATCACCGCATCGACTGCCCCTTCCGACATGCCAGGCACCGCAAGCAGCTCTTGCCGACTGGCAACGCGAATCCGCCGCACACTCCCGAGCGACTTGAGCAGCGCCTGCTGCCGTTTCGGCCCGATGCCCGGGATCTCTTGTAGCTGCGACCGAATCGTTCGTTTTTCGCGCAGCTTCTGATGAAAACCAACGGCAAAGCGGTGCGCTTCATCGCGAATGCGCGACAGCACGAACAGCTCGGCGGTGTTCTCGCGCAGTCGTATCGGATCTTTGGTCCGCGGCAGAAACACCCGGTCGGGATTTTTGTCGCCGGCGTTGTCTTCGCTCTCTTTGGCCAGACCTATCGCGTCGAGCTGCTGCGCCCAGTTGATTCCCACGTCCTTGAGAGCCGCGAGAGCCGACGCAAGCTGACCTTTGCCGCCGTCAATGACGAGCAGATCTGGCATCGCCCAGGGATCTTCTTCGCGTCCCTCGCCATCAACATCTGAATCGGTGTCGCCAAGAGCCGCTTCGACTTGCGCATCGACGAGCTCTGCATCTTCAGCATCAGGAATTTCGGTTTCATCCGGCGCAGCCACCGGTCTTGCGGTCGGAACACTCACCGGCAAGAGCGCAGCTGCGCGTCGCCGTGCCACCTGGGCCGATGAAAAACCGACCTCAGCACTTGTCCCGCCCTGCCCTGGTTCTTTGCCGAGCGCCCGCCGAAACCGCCGCGACACCACTTCATACATCGCCGCAAAGTCATCGTTTTCGACCGATCGAACCTTAAAGGTCCGGTACAGGTGCTTGGCAGGTTCGCCGTCAATGAACACCACCCGCGACGCGACCGTATCCGACCCCTGCAAGTGCGAAATATCGAAACACTCGATCCGCGTCGGCAGTCTCTTGAGCCCAAGCCGCCGCTGGAGTTTTTGCAGCGCCGCCTCGGTGTCACGCGTCCGGTTGCGCCGACTTGCATAGGCCGCCGCCGCATTTTTGCTGGCCAGTTCGACGAGTTTTTGTCGAGGCCCACGCTTGGGTGACAAGACCTCGACTTTGCGCGAGCGCCCGAACAGCGCCGCCGCCCGCTCGCGCAGCCAGTCCGCCTTGGCCTGGGCATCTTCGATTTCCAGCGGCAGCAAGACCTCATCCGGGATTTCGATACCGGGCCGGTCGTAGTATTGGCTGACAAAGCTGGAAACCGATTCCTCGTCGGGAAACTCTTGGCCGGTGCAGCGAAACGTCCGCCGTCCAACCAGCTTGCCTTGCCGAATCAGCAGCACCGCGATTTCAAGAACGTCGCCTTCACGATAGAAACCGACCACGTCTTGATCGACAAACTGGGTTGCCACCGCATGCTGGCGTTCCAGCGTGATTTCGATCGCTTTGAGCTGATCGCGCAGCGCCGCCGCGGTCTCGAACTCCAGGTTGTCGGACGCAGACATCATTCGGCTGCGCAGCCTGTCGAGCAGCTCGCTCGACTTGTGTTCCAAAAACAGCCCGACATCGCGCACTTGCTCGGCATACTGCGAAGGCGGGATCGGCAGCACGCACGGCGCATCACAGCGCTTGATCTGATACTCGAGGCACGGACGCCGTCGACTGTTCATCACTTGATCGGTGCAAGTCCGCAGCCGAAAGTGCCGACCTATCACTTCGAGCGTCTGACGACACGCCCTCGCCGAGTGATACGGGCCAAAGTAGCGAGCGCCGTCCTCCCGAATCTTGCGCGTCACTTCGAGCCGTGGAAATCGCGACTTGGGATCGATCCGCAGCACCAGATAGTTTTTGTCGTCGACAAGCCGCACGTTGAAGCGCGGCTTGTGCTGCTTGATCAGCGTGTTTTCGAGAAGAAGCGCCTCTTTTTCGCTGCTGGTGATCACCGTCTCGATGTCGGCCAAGATTCGATCGAGCAGCTTCACAAACGGACGGTCGTCCCCCGAGCGATGGAAGTAGCTGCGGACGCGGTTGCGCAGGTTCTTGGCTTTTCCGACATAAATGACCCGCCCGCGCTTGTCCTTCATCAAATACACGCCGGGATCGGTCGGCATCTTGTCGAGAAGCTCAGCGATCGACGGACGAACCAGCAGATCGTCTTCCGTCAGCACCGGGACTTCACGGCGTCGACCACGACGTCGGGTTTCGCCCAAAGGGGCAGGGATCGGCGTCGTGTCACTGGTCGTCTCGACAGTAGCGAGCGGCGGGGAATCCAAAGTGGCTTGCGACGAAGAAGCAGACCCATCCAATCCTTCCGGTGGCACAGCGGATGGCTCGGTAGCAGGCGCGTTTGAGTCAGAGCGACGACGGCGGGCGGACATGGCGCGTAGCTTAGCCAATCCCACAATGTGGTCTGGTCAAAAAAAACTTCCCGCCTCGAGCAGAGCGAAGTATGGAAGGCGCAACCTTTTTGCACTCGAGGACATATCGCGCAATGAACAGACCTCCGCAGCTAGCCAAGGACCGTCGGGAATCCGAACGACCGAGCGAGGGCGGGCTTCTCGACAGACGGAGCGGCGCTGATCGACGCGTACACGAACGGATCGTTGTCGACTGGGCGGTCGACTACCGTGCGTCGGACACATTCTTGTTTGCATACATTTCGGACATCAGCGCGATGGGGATTTTTGTTCGCACGCGCACTCCCGAACCACCAGGGGCCCGGCTGAACCTGCGCTTTAGCCCTCCCGGTGGCCCAGCGATGGATCTGGAAGGCGAAGTGATCTGGATCAATCCGCCGCGCGACGATGACGATGAGAGCCGCCAGCCGGGCATGGGCATCCAGTTTGTCGACCTCGGCGACGCCCAGCGCGAACAACTGGTTCGTCTGGTGCGAACGTTTGCCTATCTGCCCGATGAAGAGGAAGCGGTCGGAACCTGCTGATCGTCGAGAATTTCGACGATGCCGCGGCTGCCGTCGATTCGGATGCGCTGGCCGCTGCGAATGTGCCGAGTTGCGCCGGTGACGCCGACGACAGCTGGAATTCCGTATTCCCGCGCCACGACGGAGCCGTGAGTCATCATGCCACCGACGTCACAGACAAGTCCCTTGGCGTGTACAAACAGCGGCGTCCAGCCCGGATCGGTGTAGGGCGCGACCAGGATTTCGCCAGCCTTCAGCACCTCTCTGGCTGGATCGAGCACGACTCTGGCCACACCGATGACAACGCCTGCCGATGCTCCAAGCCCTGCGAGTGCTCCTTCGGGCAGATCCTTGGGCGGCTCCAGCTGAGGCACTTCGCCGTCGCTGGTCATCACCATGGGCGGCTGTAGGTGAGCGAATCGCTGGTGGTCTTGCTTCCGCCGACGGACTTGTTCACGCAGATCCAGCGCGGGCTCGCGCAGGAGGCGGAGCAGCTCGGCATAGCGCAGAAACCAAACATCGTCGATGGCATCGAGACGCGACGCGGCCTGAAGCTGCGATGCAACCGCAAGGATTTCCTGACGAAGCACATCCAAGCAGCGGATGAGGAAGTACTTCGGATGCTCGCGCAGACCCAGTCCATGGCGAACACAGCGGACTTGCCGTTCAACGAGGCGCTTCGCGATGACACCACTTACCGAGGAGACAAGGCGCTGTCCCGCGCGCTCGGCTTCTGCCGAGAGCCGGGCGAAGTGCGCACGGTGCGAGCCCGTCTCACCACCGCCAGACAGACTTCCGACGATCGAGGACACAAGCAGGCCCGGCTGGTCGCGATAGCGAGGGCGGCCAATGTCGATCTCACCGGGTCCTCGCATCCCAAAGCGCTGCAAAAACTCGTCGAGGGCATGCAGAAACTCGGGCCCGCCTGGCTGTGACTGGAGGACCGCACGGTCAAGTCCGCCGACCCCGGAGGATCGCAGAGCGTTGGCGAGCTCGGGATATGGCCGCACACGGTCTGCCAAGTCTCCGACGAGGAGATCCATCTCGGTGGTCACGTTGCCAAAGACGCCACGTTGCAGCGCTTCGACGTCGTCCGCCAGCGGTGTCCCCGAAAAGCGCTTTCGCAGGAGCCGCAGCGACATCATGGCCACGCCAAAACGAGGCACAAACTCCGGCAATATCCTGAACATCGACGACATGAGCGACCGGAAACGATCCAGCCGCACAAGTCCCGGCGGCAGCGAGTCAGTCTCACGTCGGAAATAAGACAGCTTCTCGTCAATCACAGCGTCGAGGCGCTGCCGAAGTGTCTCCGGCTCATTCCACAGCAGTTCTTTGAGCAGCCGCAGCGGCACCGCCCCGAGAAGCGAGAGCACGGGAACAAAGCTGCTCAACCGAGGGCCGTGGGCGCTTGCGACCTCGGGTCGGGCCGCCTGGGTCGCAAGAAGCTGGGCAATGTCTGGGTAAATCACGCCAAGGGCACCCAGGATCGCCCCCCGCAGCCGTGGTGTAGCCAGCGCCGCCGTCACATCAATGAAGAGACGTCCGCCGGCAGACACCATCACCGTCGGTTCTTCCACCACTTCCGTCAGACTGGACTTGCCGATCGGAAACACCGTCCGCCAAATGTCGAGTCCGAGCGGACTCATGGGCGCTGTCATGTTTTGGGCATGACCAAACCCAAAGTAGACACGGAGCCCCTCCCCGGACGGAGAATCGGGCAGTGGATACAGCGACGTGATCGGTCGCGCCTGCACCAAAAATAGCTTTCCGTCTTCGCGGCACCACTCGATGTCCTGCGGAACACCACCGTAGTGAGCCTCCACCTTGCTTGCCAGCATCCACAGCGTGCGCAGTGCTGCATCGTCGAGAACCCGAGTCCGTCGCTGCTCATCGGATAGCGACTCCGTCACCGTTCCGCCAGCCACAAGCGGTCGAACCGCCACGGCCTTGTCACCGACGCGTACCTCCTTAACGGCACCAGTCGACTTGTCGATTCGGTACAGATCCGCAGTGACGAGCCCGCTTACGAGCGCCTCACCGAGTCCAAAACCAGCATCGACCGTGATCGTGCCGCGATGGCCACTCACCGGATCGGCAGTAAACAGGATGCCCGCAGCGTCGGGAAAAACCATCCGCTGAACGACGACCGACAGCGCGATGCCGCGATGGCCAAAGCCGTTTTTCTGACGATACAAAATGGCTCGGTCGGTAAACAGGCTGACGAAACAGCGTCGAATGGCATCGAGCAAGGCTTGTTCGCCACGGACATTTAGATACGTATCCTGCTGACCCGCAAACGATGCGCCGGGAAGATCCTCGGCAGTGGCGCTCGATCGAACAGCATAGGCAAAGCCATCGCCAATCTCTCGCCAGGCCGCCAGCGCAGCGTCAGCAACCGCAGCAGGCAGAGGCACCGCCAGTAGCGACGCCCGCACTTTGGCGCCCAGCAGACGAACCGCCTCGACATCGTCGCTGATCAGGGCGTCTAGCTCGGAATACAGCGAGGACAGATCGGAACATCCAGCGGTGAAGGCGACAAACCCGTCGGTGGTTACGCAAAATCCCGGGGGAACCGGGAACCCAGCTCTCGTCAGCTCGCCCAGGTTGGCCCCCTTGCCACCGACCTTGGCCAGATCCTGCGAGGAAATCTCCGCAAAGCGACGAATCATGGCTCACTCCTCGTCGTCGAGCTTGAACGCTCGGCCCTAGTAGGTGTTTCGCCAGCGTCGCAAACGAGCCAACACCTCGACGGAGCTTAGCTCGTCTTGCAGAACCGGCTCTCGCGCAGACACGGAGGCACGCACTGCGTCGACATCGACGCGCAAGAAAGGATTTGTCGCCAACTCAAGTGCCACACTGGAGGGCTCGCACGGAACACCCGCAGCACGTCGACGCAGACAGTCTTGCTCACGCTCGCGAACCGCGTCGCTGTCCGGGTCGACAAGGCGAGCAAAACCGATGTTGCGCGCCAGATATTCGTGCCCGCTATATACGCGCGTTTCAGGTGGCAGGGCAGCCAGGCGCGACAGCGATGCCATCATCATCTCTGGACTGCCTTCAAACAGCCGACCGCAGCCAGCGCCAAACAGGGTATCGCCTGTGAACAGCAGCTCTTCGTCGACGAAATAGTAGGCGACCGCAGTCAGCGTGTGTCCAGGAACGTGGAGTGCCACCACGCGGGTGTCCAAGAGCGAAAACACCTCTCCGTCGGACAACCCGATGGTTTGCGAAGGGATTCGCCCGTCGTGTTTTTCCCGCGCATGGCCGTAGACCGAAAGGCCCGGATGCTCTGCCACGAGCGGCTCGTTGCCACCCACATGATCAACGTGGTGATGCGTCGACAAAATGGCGCCAAGACGCCGACCTCGCAGCGCCGCAGCCACCGGTCCCTTCTCACACGCATCAACGATGACAGCCTCAGCCGTTCCGTCGCGAGACAGAAGATACGCGTAGTTGTCGGTGTAACACGGGACCAGTTCGATCCTGATCATGCGGGCTCTGTCCCTCCATCGGGGCTCGCATCTTCGGCTTCGACGGGCGACCACAGTGACTGTCGAATCGTCGCGAGGCGCTCGTCGACTTTGCGTAGCTCATCGATCTGAGCATCGATTTCGCGCTGACGAACCGCGACATCCAGTCCCTGCGCTTTTCTCTCAGCAAGCGCGCGATCGAGCATCTCGGAAATACCCCGATGCAGCGCTTGTCCCGCTGCCGTCACAAAGTCCGACAGTCGAGCGGCAAAATCGTCGACGATCTGTTGAAAGCGAGGCAGGATGGCCTGCGCTGCCGTCTGCACCACTTGCGGAGCTTGCTGCTTGGCTTGTCGCTTGATCTCGTCGGCCATCCGACTGTGGATGAGCACCGCAATGATCGGTGCGGCCAAAGTCAGCAGTCCTCCGACGAAGCTGTTCACAAACAGGAAGATCCCGGTCCCCAGCGCCCCGAGAGCAAAGATTCCCACGTCGTACTTGAGCGTATCGACTTGCAGATCGACGCGAGTGTCCGCTGGACCAAGCTCCGCCGCGAGCGTCGCCATCGCCTGCTGCACATTTTCGTTGGTGATCTGAATGATCTGCTCCGCGAGGCGCTCAAGCTCCGACGCGACCCGATCACCCTCCTGCTCAGCCCACTGCTTGAACGTATCTTGCAGAAACAGCTGGAGGTACTTGCGTACGTCGTCGCTGCTCGCTCGGTCAATTTCCCCGGGGAGGGCCGCCGAAAAGGCCGCGACAAATTCCTCGAGGTCGAGTCGAATCCGCGCCTTGATCGCATCGGACTCCGCGACGATACGAGCCTGAAGCTGGCGCATCGTCTGCTGCTTTCCAGACAGCTCCTTTTGCACACGCGCAATCCGTGCCTCTAGCTCTTCGAGCGACAGCGACAGCGAACGGGCTTTGATTCCCAAGTTCTGCCGGAGATAGGCACACAGCCGCTGGCCGTCGGAGCTTGCGTTGTCCAGCAGCACGCGGCCACGCTCGTCGGCCAGATAGCGCTGAAGGTAACTCTTGAGCTCTGGGATTCCGCTCTCGTCGCTGCGACCCGCAAGCTGGAGCCGCGCCGAAACGGGAAAAATCATCGGGTCAGAGCCGAGCAGCGGCTGCAAGTTGTCGCGCACATAGCGGGTCGCTTCCGCGCGCTCCTCGGGGGACAGCAGATCCGCCTTGCCGATCACAAACAGCAGCTTGTCTCGACTGCGCCGCAAAATCCGCTGCTCGAGAAAGGACCGCTCAGACTGTTTGAGTACTTGCGAGCTATCGAGGAGAAACAGGACCGCGTCGGCACGCGGAATGTAGTTGTAGGTGATCTCGGCGCGGGCTTCGTTTATGTCGTTGACGCCTGGCGTATCGACGAGAGTCACTCGATCACGAAGGATGTCTGCGGGCCAGCCCACCTCGACGTAGCGAGTCTTTTCCGCTTTGCTGCCCTCGATGGTCACCCACTCGGACAATGCCTTGGGATCGACGACGCGCTGCGTTTCATCGAGAAGCACGGCTTTGGCGCACGGCTTGTCGGCAAACACGATGTGATTGATGGTCGCCGTCGTCGGAGTGATTCCAGCTGGCAAAACATTTGCGCCCAGCAGCGCGTTCACGAACGTCGACTTTCCGTGATTGAACTCACCCAGCACGACGAGGATGAAGCGCTCCTCTTCGAGCTTCGGAATGCGCTCGCGCAGCAGCTCCGAAGTCAGGGTGTGCATGCCGGTTTCGTCCGCCAGCCGTGCGACCTCACGCAAAGCCGACAGCAGCTCGTCTTTGCGCTGACGATGCTGTTTGGTAAGAGCGCTCATCGGCTGCCTCCCGTCTCACCGCCTGCATCGCCGGTTCCCGACGGGGCTGCACCTTTGGGCGATCGCGCTGGAACTTCTTTGTCGTCGAGGATTTGCGCCACCGCGTGATCGCAGTCCTCGGCGCTCTCGCCATCTTCGGCTTCCTGACCGACAACCGTTCGATAGTAAAGGCTGCCGACAAAGCGCTGAATGGCGCGATAGCGACGAGCTAACTCTCGACTGTCATCCTCGGGAAATGCCTTCTGCATCCCAATCAGCGACACATCCACGCTGCGTGCGCAGAGCACACCAGCCCGATCAGCAGTGATGTCCGCCCGTCGAGCCCAGGCAACCAGAGTCAGCGTCGCTGGTCGCACAGCCCAGCGCGTCATCGTACTGGCGTTGTGCTGAAGGTAGTGAAGTGCCGTCCGAAACGGCACATGGCCATTCTGGATCCGCCCACACTCCCGACCGATCACGTCGAGCAGCTCATCGGGACTGAGGCTGTCGAGCAGACCCTGACTCAGTACAATGTAGGTTTCTGCCTCGGTACCCAGCGTCAACACCCCCGACGGACGAGGCGCGATGTAGATCGTCGGTACGTCGATGTGCAAGATGTCGGCACAGCGCTTCGCCGCGGCGGCAACTTGGGCGTACCGAGGAGCCACCGCCCTCACCGCCGGGCCGAGAAGCTCCGCCCGAGCCACGCTCTGCCACAGCCTGCCCGCTTCAAGGAGCGCAAGCTCGACGGGACGCAGCCGATCAAGCGTGCGCAAGAGACGAACATCCCCGGGATAGGCATACGCCGCTCCCTCGCGAACTTGGGCTGCACGCGCACCCTTTTTGCGAGCGACGTAGCGCTGAAAGTCAAAGTCGACAGTCGGCATGTCTCAAGACGTTACACAACTTCGGCGAGGTTTGGCCACTCCTTGTGCCAACGCATCGTCGCCCAAAGTTATTGAACACCTATCCGCTCATAGCGATAAGGCGGAAGCATCCGCCGCACCACGTCTGTGATCTTGAAGCCCGTATTCGCGACCTCGCGCAGCTTCGCAAACGACTTGCCCGGGACTTCCAAGCCCCAGTCGAGTGTCACCCGCGGTGGGATGTAGCCCGCCCCAAGCCGAATCGTCGATGACAGGAGCTGTCCGGACGGCAAAAGCGCGAGGTCGTAGTAGATCGCCACGCCCTGTAGCGCAGTCGACACCGAGCCATCCTCAGTGCCTACTCGCAAAATCACGCCTAGCTGCGCCGTGTCTTTGATCGCGCCGAGTAGGCGCTTCATCCCGTCGAGACTCGCGTCCAGATCGGTAAACTGATTCTTGCGATTCATGCCGCTCACAAACAGCGAGCCGCGATAGTCGGGTTGCAAGAAGAACGGAAATATCTCCGACGGAAGCGGAAGGGTCTTCACCACCTGAAGCTGTCCGCCAACGAGCTGCACAAGCTGCACCCGAGTCAGTGGTTCCGACGGAAGCATCGCGGTCCCCACCGCCGTGTTGCCGAGTGTCCTCGCGGCCCCCTTCAGCTCGAGCGCCTTGGCATCACGCCACGCTCCCGAAATACCGTCGAGAAGACGCTTTCCAGCGAGACGAAGGTTCGGCCCTTGCAGCACCCAAACCGACGACGGATCTGGGCCCGGCGCAAGGTCGATCGAAAACGGCTGATCGAACTCCTGGGCGAGGGAAACCCCAGACACCAACCGAGGCTGGCTGGCATCGGCAAAGTCCACCAAATGCACTTGGTTCGCGTACGCCTCCAGCAGGGCGAGCAGCCGCCCGTCACCCAGGAACTCTGCGTCGACCAGCTCGCGCTTCTGCTCGGCTGACCACAGCGGCATCACGACCAGCGGCTGCGGACGCTGTGGAACCGAGACATCCACCACGGTAAGCTGCCGCGGCTGCAGGACCACCAGCTTGCCGTTTGGTCCCATGGCAAGACCCGTTGGTTTTCCAACGAGAGAAAGAGGAACGCGCGTGATCTCCTTCGGTCCGTGCTTGGCGCCAAGATGAACGACCAACAGCTCACAGACCACCGTACCGACGGGAATTGCCTCTCCGTTTGCCGCCTCTGGTGCTTGATCGCTTTCCGGTTCTTGAATGGCAAACAAAAGCGCACCGTCGTTGGACAGCGCCTGGAAGCGAGAGAGCCGAAACGCGATATCTAGCGGCTTGTCATCCAGCGTCTCGGGCTGTTCTCCCTCAGGACCAAGCCGCCGAATCCGCAGCGCATTCCCTGCCGCATCCCCGCCGAAAGCATAAAGGGCCGTCGTGATCGGGGTCTCGGCAGTGCCAGCACCATTGTCGATTCGAAGCTGCGTTTGACCCGTCGACACTCCGCGCGGGATCTGCAGCAGCAGTCCCCCGCCGTCGATTGCACCGACGATCGGGGCCGCCCGACCGCTCACCGTCACCTGCGAGCTTGCCGTCAGATTGCGACCGTACACAGCCACAAACTCACCCGGCGTGAACAGACCATCAGACTGCTCGGGAGAGATGGCTCCAACCGACGGTAACGGCAGTCCTCCAAGGTCTTGCACTTTGCTGATCTGGGGCGGTCCAGCCGCGCGCATTCCCGGCACCATCGGAACCCGCGTGAGCGAACCTCCGCAGCCACCGAGTCCCGTCACCGCCCCGAGTGTCAGTCCAAGTGAAAAAAGACCAGCCGTCAGTCCAAGTGGCGTCCGTGCACGCAGAGGGTGTGATGTCATTCCCACAGTCTGTCGCAAAATCGGTCGCAGTGACAGCCCTGAGCGCAGCGTCGGAGTTGACAGTAGCCTCGCAGAAAGGGAAGAATGCGTCTCCATGCTCGACGCAAAAATCCTTCGTGAACGACCCAGTGAGGTTCTGTCGATCTACCGTGAGCGGCTGTTCGATGATGCCGCTGCCGAGCTTGCCCAGACGGCGCTGTCCCTCGACGACAAGCGGCGCAATCTCCTGCAAGCCGCCGACGAGCTGAAAGCCAAGCGCAACAGTGCGTCGCAGCTCATCGGACGAGAGAAAGACGCGGAGAAGCGGGCCGCACTCATCAAGGACATGGAGTCGGTCAAGACCGATATCGCGGCGCTGGATGCCCAGCTTGGTGAGACTGAGTCCCAACTGGACAAGCTACTGCTTCAGCTTCCGAACCTGCCTGACCCAGAGGTACCGACGGGACGCACCGATGCCGAAAACACAGTGCTGCGGACCGAAGGAAAGCGGTTCGAGTTCGGATTTAGTCCAAAGCCACACTGGGAAATCGGCGAGTCTCTCGGCATCATCGACTTCGAGCGCGGCGTCAAAATCTCCGGAAGTCGGTTCTACATCCTGAAAGGGGCCGGGGCGCAGCTTCAGCGGGCGCTGATCAGCTGGATGATCGACGTGCACCTCGACCAGGGCTACACCGAGGTCTACCCGCCGTTCATGGTCAAAGAACTGTGCCTGTATGGAACGGCGCAGCTCCCAAAGTTTGGCGAAAACCTCTATCGCGATGCCGAGGAAGACTATTACTTCGTACCGACGGCGGAAGTGCCGGTGACGAACCTCTACCGCGACGAGATCCTCGAAAACGAGCAGCTGCCGATTCGACACGTCGCGTACACCGCATGCTTCCGTCGCGAAAAGATGGCCGCTGGTCGCGACACGCGGGGAATGAAGCGCGGCCACCAGTTCGACAAGGTCGAGATGGTGCAGTTTGTCCGCCCCGAGGACAGCAAGCAGGCGCTGCGAGGACTTCTGTCCGATGCGGAAGAGATCCTCAAGCAGCTTGAGCTTCCGTATCGCGTCATCCAAATGTGCACCGGCGATCTGTCGTTCGCGGCGTGCGAGAAGTTCGACCTGGAAGTGTTCTCACCCGGCGTAAACGAGTGGCTCGAAGTGTCGTCGTGCTCGAACTTCGGTGACTTTCAAGCCCGAAGGACGCAGATTCGCTACCGTCCCGGAAAGGACAAAAAAGACAAGCCGCGCCTCGTCCACACACTCAATGGCTCGGGTCTGGCGCTACCACGGACGGTGATTGCGATCCTCGAAAACTACCAGCAGGCCGACGGGTCGGTTCGCGTTCCGACGGTGCTGCGCCCCTACCTGCGTGGTCGCGAGTTCATCAAGTAGCTAGCTGCGAATGCGGACGGTGATCTGTGCCGGGCTCGTCGGCTGCTCGTCACGGCAGAGTCCGTTGCCTTTGCTCACGACAGGACTGACCTGATAGTCCCCCATCGGCAGTCCGGTGAGCTCGTACGGAATGAAGTCTTCCGTGTTGCCGCGGCCATCCGTCGCCAGAGGGCGATACATCACCAGCGGACGTCCGTTTCTACCGATTGTCACTGTCACGCGAGCCTGGGCGACTGGCTTGCCGGCAAGATCGACGTGGTAGCGAAAGTACGTTCCGACGAGACCACTGGCAAGTGCGACGTTCTCGGCGATGGACAGAGTCACCGCAAACGGAGTCCGACCCGGCACGCACTGGCAAGTGCCCGGCGTAAGTCCGGTGCAGCTTGCGCTACAGCCAGGAACTCCCGAGAGTACGCCGTCGTAGCCCAAGTCATCGCAGCTTGTGCCGTCACGGCTTTGACCGTCGCAGATCTCGCTTCTTCGGTCTCGAATGCCGTCGCCACAGCTCCCGCGCGGAGAAAACTGCTGCACTGCCCGCGCCGCATCGATTCGCCCGGCACCAAACTGGTCGTCGAGTCCGGGTGCGCCCAGATCGACAGCACTCTCGCTGAGCAGTTGACGAAGGGCGACATTGGAAAGTGGCTTGTTGGCCGACCACACAAGCGCCGCAACCCCCGACACCACTGGCGTCGCCATGCTCGTGCCATCGAGAACGGCGTAGTCGCTCGGGCTCGTTTGAGACGCCACGGTCAGTCCGCCCTGCGCGGCTCTTGCGGCCAGTGCCTCGCCATCGCCTGCCGCAAGGGTCATGACGACGACGGGCTCACCGCCGCCAATCGTGATGCTGTCGAGCATCGCCCCCGCAGTCCGCGCGTCCCCAAAGCGGTGGTTATAAAGCGCAACCCCCGTCGCCCCACCTTGTCGCGCGGCCCGAATCTTGTCGTAAAAAGAAATCGCCGTCTCACCGGGACCGCCGGGACCACGCTGAATCAGCGCTACTTTCCCAGCCGGGCGACACGCCTCGATGTCGCTCGCACTGCCGAAGCCACACCCGATCACTTCCGTTTGTGCAAGAGCGCTGCCAGAGCTGCCTTCGGGCAGCCCAGTCTCGACAGCCAGCGCGCGACCGCTCTGGACAAAGGACGCCACGACCTCGCGCTGACCGCTACCGATGGGAACGGTCGAATAGATTCCGACGCCTGGCGCAGAAATGCCGACGGACGGCCCGGTCCCAGAAAAACCCGCCAGCGCGTCCGACCGATTGACCGCACCGACAGCAAAGCTCTCTGGATACGCGCCGGGAAAGCTGCTCTGCGCGGTCCCGACAGCACCGCGCGAGGCATCTTCGCTGTTGCCGGCGGCTGCCACGACGAGCACACCAGACTGATAGGCTTTGCGAATGGCGATGTGTTCGGCTTCGCTGTCGTTGGCGCCGCCGAGGCTCAGGTTGATGATGCGACAGCCATCTGCGATGGCCGCGTCGATAGCAGCAATGACATCGGCATCACTGGCGACTGGACTGCCGTTTTTCAGACGGAAGACCTGATACATCCGCACCGTGGCTAGCGGCGCCACACCGACTGCACCAACGCCGTTTTTGGCCGCTGCCACGATTCCAATGACGTGAGTGCCGTGCTGCGACACATCGGAATAATCCGTCGTGCGATTGACGAAGTTATATCCGGGCCCGAGCCCGGTCGGTCGATCGGGATGGACCGAAGCCGCGCCGCGATCGTAGCCCGTATCGATGACGCAGACCGAGATTCCTGCGCCTTGGCTTTGCGGCCAGACTTTGTCCGCACCGACTTGCGTCACGTAAAAGCTGTTGCTTAGCTCGTCGCGCAGTGGCCGAATCGGCTGGGCGCCACAGTCGAGGCTACACAGAGTGCCACGATCACTCGTCGCGGCTTCGTCCGAATCACAGGCTCCGTTTCCGCACGTTGCGGCCAGCGGTTTCCGCAGCACGGCCGCCGACACCCGCAGGGAAGGAAACAGTCCTTGCAGCCTGCGCACGGAATCCAAATCGCCGTGGACACTTAGACTTCCGTCGAGACCGACTCTCCCCGAATACTCGTGCTCGACCTGTAGCCCAAGCTCCGCGATCTTGCTGCGCAGCGCTTGCCGGTCTTCGCCAGGCATCGCTTGCGGCACGGTGAGGACGTAGTTTTCCTCCAGCACATCGCCGATCGCCGCAGCGACCCAGGTTGGCGGCGGCGTCGCCCCACAGCCCGCAAGCAGACCGAAGGTCCCGATCATTCCCCATCGGCTGGCCCGTCGCCGAAGCAGACACAAACGCGCCGTTTGTACCATGGGCTCTGTTTTATCATGGATGCTGATATCCTCGCTCTTTGCCGATGCTTGAGCCCGTCGCCCGCAACCAGCTCAGCTTTCGTCTCGCCGGTCTGTTCCAAGACGGTCGAGGCGTTGTGGTTGGCCAAAGCGCGGTCGTCGTCTTGCTCAGCATCGAGCGCGTGGTGTCGCTGATTCGCCTGCTCTGTGAAGAGCTGTCTCTCGACGATCTGCTCCCCACGCTGCGCATTGAGCTGCACAGAAACCCACTCGGCTCGACGCTGTATCTTGTGTCATTTCAAAGCAGCGACTCTCTGCTGCTCGACCGAGTGTCTCGATTGGGACGTTTTTTATCGGCACCGCTTCTCGTGGGGACAGGCAAACACTTTGTCGCCTATCGCGACGAAGCTGCTCCACTCGGGTATGACGTGGTAGAGCCACAGTCCGATCCAGCCGACGTAACGCTGTACACGCAGGCCATGTCGCAGCCATGTCGACGGATGCGAGAGCTGTCGGTCGCCGACTTGGTCTTTCAGCTTCAGCTTCTGTCACTGCCGGGTGGGGTGCGTCGCGCCCTTGTGCCCGAAGCCGGTCCCGATGGCACGGGTATGGTCGCAGAACCGCCGCAAGACATGTTCGTGTCATGCGGGTCCCAGCTTGTGCCAAACCTTGTTCGCTATCTGTGGCAAGCGGGTGTGCGCGGCGAGCTGCTGCTTCCCGATCCACTGCCGCCTCCCGACGGCCTGCCAAACGAGCGCACAGTCCGGACGCCGCTGCTGCGGCTGGAAGCACCGCCCGCTGCGCTGCTTTTGCGACTGCACGATCTGCCATCGGTGCGGCTCCTCCGTCGCGAAGGCACAAACTTTCTGGTTGAGCTGGGCTTCACGCACCCGCTGCGGCTCCCCTCCATCCAGAGCCTGTTTCCGTCGAGTGATCTGTTCTTGTTCCCGGCCAACCAGCGGGGGCCACTTCGCGCCCGCAACCCGAGCCGGATGCCGCTGTCACGACTGCTCCAGCAGCGGATTTCCCTGCCCGGCGACCCGATCGAAGCCAGCCAACCGCTCAAGCCGCGCCTTGTTGCGAGTGCGGATTCGTCTCCACCGCCGATCAAGATGACGCTCCAGCTCATCCCGCAAGGCGGACAGCCAAGCCGCGACCGACTTACGGCGACGCTGGTACCGTGGTCCCGGCTGGCGACCTTGCAGCGCACGCTCGGGCTGCTGAGCGGCGAGTCGATTTTCGCGTTGCAGGCCGTCGGACTTAAGCAGGGCCTATTCTGCTTTGGTAGCGACGCGGTGCTGCACCTTTGCACGGGCCAGATCTTCGAGGAAGTCGCACCGCAGCTCTTTGTGCCGATGCGATCACGACTGGTCCCACAGCTGTTGCCGACGCAGCTTCGCACCCTTCTTGGGCAAACGGACGATCAGCTCGTGGTGTTCCTGCCACCCGAGACACAACCCATCGCCGTGCCGCGCGCACTGGCGACGCCCCTGTCACTTCGACTGCTGAGTTCGCTCAGTAGCAAAGTGACCGAAACCGTCGGTGAACCATCGGCTCTGCGCGAGCCATTTCCGGTGCTGCACTGCGAACCGATTTCATTCTTCTCGACGCTGCCACTGTGGGGTCTGTCGAGCGAACCGGAGAAGCAGTGAAAGACCTCGACTTTGCCGTCGCCTTTGTGTCGCGATTTGCCTATCCCCTGCTTTCGGGCGGCGTGCTGTCAGTGGGAATGCCACTTTTGCAAAAAGGCACAGACCGACTGCGGCGAGTGGCGCATGGAATCGACGCGACGCCGGTTGCCGAATCGCTCCAGAAAGTCCGACGGCAGCATCTCCGAGAGCTGGGCATTTTCGCCGAGCCAGCGGTGTTTGCGCTCGACCCTGACTCGCTGCTGCTGCTCGCGGCCCTGCATGACTCGCTGTTTCTGTTTCACCCGCGCGGACGCACGCTGGCGCCCAGTCGCCGCGCGGGACTGCTTCAGCAGATACACAAGCGCCTGGTCCTGTGTGCCGAGTCCTTGCCCGCAGTCAGTCCGCAGCTTGCCCAAAACGAAGACCTGCTCGCGATTCTGTACGGACGATACAGCTTGCTGTGTGGTCTGTGGGCGCTGCGCCCCAAGTCCGGTGAGCCACTGCCAACTCCGACTGCCTCGATCGAAAACGACGTACTGTCCGTGCCAACAGGCACTGCCGAGCAGCCACTGTTCGAGTGCCTTTCGCAAGCCAGCCCGCTGACGCTGCTGTTGCGACCCCCGCCTGCGCCGCTATCCATGACCAAGCTGATTCCGTGGCTGCGGGTGGCGAGGCTCTCGCGGTTGTTTGTGACCACGCAGCTACGCCACGGTCACCACTCCGCACTCAGCCGAATCGGCAAGGTCGCGACCGAGGCACTTGCCCCAAGCGGACCAAGTCCAGCTTCGCTGACCCCGGCGGACCTTTTGACGCTGCTGTCGGTTTTCTCGCTCTTTCACTTGCGGGTCGCCGTCGCGGAAGACAAGGCGCTGCCGACTGCCGATAGTGAACCACTGCGCGAGTCGATGGCGCTGTTCGCGATCCTATCGACCCACTTTCCCTGCGTGACCGAGCCACGCGACCTGGGATCAAGTGGGCCGCTGTTCGATACGGTGCTGCGCTATCGACGCCACTGCCAGCAGCTCAGCAGTGCAGACACGCAACAGAGGCTGTTTTCTCTCTGTGCTCAGCACCTTCGCCCGCTGCTCGCAATGGACGGAAAAACCCTAGCTTTGGACCTTCGATGACAAAAGAGCCAGGTTCCACCAAGCTGCCGATGCTGCTCCAAGAGCTGGGGCAGCGGCTGGGCCGCGAGTTTTTGGCCAAAGACGAGATCATTCGGCTTCTGCTCGTCTCGATCGTAGCCGGCGAGCACATGCTGATCGTTGGACCACCGGGCACCGCCAAGAGCGCGCTGGTTCGGACGCTCGCGCAGCGACTGGATGCGCGCTACTTCGAGTATCTGCTAACGCGCTTTTCCGAACCGAATGAGCTGCTCGGGCCGGTCGACATCCAGGCCTTCCGCGAAGGCACGTTCCGCCGCCGCACCGAGCAGATGCTTCCGGAAGCCGAGATCGCGTTTCTCGATGAGATCTTCAAGGCCAGCTCGGCGATTTTGAACAGCTTGCTGGGCATCCTCAACGAGCGGCGGGTTCAGATTGGTGCCGAGCGAGTCGATGTGCCGCTGCTTGCACTGTTTGCCGCCAGCAATGAAGTTCCGTCGGATGACAGCTTGGCGGCACTGCTCGATCGGTTCCTTTTGCGTGTGCGGTCGCAGAACCTCGAAGGATTTCACTTCCGCGAGCTTCTGCGCATTGGCCTTGAGCACGAAAAGAAGCTGCTGGCGGGCAGCTCGCCGCAGAGTGGCTCGCCACGGACGACGCTTTTGTCAGCCAAGGACATCTTGGCGCTGCGCAAAGAGCTGGCGTCACGGCTGACCTTTTCCGATGAGTTTCTCGCCGAGTACAAGGCCATCGTCGCGCAGATCCGCAGCGAGGGAATCTTTCTGTCCGACCGGCGACTGATCAAGATCCTGAAGCTGTGCGCGGCGTCGGCGCTTGTGGACGGACGACCGCAGGCGGACGTAAGTGACCTGTTTGTCCTCAAGCACACCTGGAACACCGTCGAACAGGCAGAGCTCTTGGCAGGTCTGGTCGATCCAGTGCTGCGCCGTCATCGCAAGACCGCAACAGGGCCCCGAGATGAACAAGGTCTTGTGGCCATGCTCGACGAGCTGCGCTCGCTGCGCCAGAGCCTGCAAAGGGCCGGCGAGCTTTCCGATGTTCAGCTCTTTGCCAAGCTGCGCAGCCTCGGCGAGCTGCGGGCGGCGCTGCAAAACTACGGCAGTGACGACAGCCAGCGCGCCATAAGTGAAATTGATGCACTCCTCGATAGCGTCGTGAGCCAGTCCCCGGTTGGCTAGTCGCCCCGCAAAGGAATCCCCATGCCCAGCTCGACCACCCACTTTACGACCTGCAACCTCTGCGAAGCGATGTGCGGCCTCGCGATCACTGTCGAAGACGGCAAGGTCAAAGACATCCGCGGCGACCGCGACGACAACTTCTCACGCGGCCACGTCTGCCCCAAAGCAGTCGCCCTGCGCGAGACCTACGAGGACCCGGACCGCCTGACCCAGCCGATGCGCCGCACGAGCAGCGGCTTTGTCCCCATTTCCTTTGACGAAGCGCTCGCCGAGGTGGCCGAAAAGCTCGATGCCATCCGTCGCCGCGATGGCAAAAATGCAGTCGGTGTCTACGCCGGCAATCCCACCGTCCACAACCTGCAAGCACTGCTCGGCTATGCCGGGTTTCTGCGCGCGCTTGGGACGAAGAACCGCTTCGACGCCAACTCTCAGGATGCCAACCCCCGCCTGCTCACCAGCCTGCTGCTCTACGGCGAACAGACGGTGATTCCGGTTCCAGACATCGACCACACCGACTACATGCTGATGCTCGGAGCCAATCCAGCCGCGTCGGGCGGCAGCCTGATGTCGATGGGCGATGTCAAAAACCGGGTGCGCGGCATCAAGGAACGCGGCGGCAAGCTCGTGCTCATCGACCCGCGCCGCAGCGAAACCAGCGAGTGGGCCAGCGAGCATCACTTCATAAGGCCCGGTGGCGATGCGGCGCTGCTCCTCTCAATGCTGCATGTGCTGTGCAAGCAACAAAAAGTCCGCTGGGACATCGTCCGCAAGTGGGCCCACGGTGCCGAGCACATCGAGCGGCTGGTCGCCGACTTTGCCCCCGCTGCGGTGGCCACGGCGACAGGCATTTCGGCAGACACCATCACCCGCTTGGCGATCGAGTTTGCCGATGCAAAGCGTGCCGTCGCCTATGGCCGGATCGGCACCTGCCAGCAAGAGTTCGGCACCGTCACAAACTGGCTCATTGATGTCCTGAACCTGTGTACCGGCAACTTCGACCGCGAAGGGGGAGCGATGTTTCCGCGCCCAGCCTTCGATTTGGGCGCGCTTGGCCGAAAGGTGGTCGACAATCACCATGGTCGCTGGCGGTCGCGGGTGCGGGGACTGCCTGAAGTCGGCGGCAACCTGCCAGCCGCCGTGATGGCCGAAGAGATCGAGACCCCCGGACCTGGCCAGATTCGCGCGCTGGTCTGCATCTTGGGCAACCCGGTGATGTCGGTGCCAAACAGCGCCCGGCTCGACAAAGCGCTCGCCAGCCTCGAGTTCATGGTGTCGCTCGACTACTACGTAAATGAGACGTCGCGACACGCACACATCATTCTGCCCGGTCGCCATGCGCTTGAGCGGTCGACCTATGACGTCGTGTTTCATGCCCTGCAAGTGCGCAACACCGCCAAGTACTCGCTGCCGGTCATCGAGCCCAAAGCGAACAGCCGCACCGACTGGGACATCCTGTACGACCTGTCCATGCGGCTTGGCGGGATTCGGTCGGGTCTCAAACCGCTCGACAAGGCACTCGTGCTCGCGCACCGGTTCGGCCTGCGGCCCACCCCCGAACACATCGTCGATATCGCCCTGCGGACCGGGCCGTACGGCAGTCGCTTTGTCCCCGGCAGGCCCGGGCTCAGCCTGTCACAGCTTAAGGCCACGCCGCACGGCATCGATCTGGGCCCGCTGACGCCATGTCTGGCCGATCGGATCCAGACCCGAGACGGTAAGATAGACCTCATGCCACAGATCCTTCTCGATGACGTGCAGCGGGTGAAGACCTGGCTCCACCCGACCAGCAAGCAGGATCTTGTGCTGATTGGGCGACGGCAGCTTCGCACCAACAACTCGTGGATGCACAACTGTCCATCGCTGGTTCGCGGGCCAGATCGCAGCCACTTGGTGATGCATCCGAGCGATGCAGAGCGCCTGGGCTTGGTCGCCGGGCAGAACGTCCAGGTTCGGAGCGCGCATGCGGCGGTCGAGGTCACGCTGGCGACAAGCGATGAAGTGATGCCGGGCGTCGTATCGCTCCCGCACGGCTTTGGTCATCAGCAGGTCTCGGCCACGCTCCGGGTCGCTGGACCGCTGCCAGGCGTGAACATCAACCTGCTGACGCTCGACCACCTGCTCGATCCGCTGAGTGGCACCGCTGCCCTCAACGGTGTCCCAGTGGAAGTAACCGCCGTGCCCAACCCCTTGGGATGACCAGCGACCTGTCGCGAGGGACTTTGAGATGGCCCCTGAGAGACCAGCGACCTCTCTCACGGAACTAGGGGATGTCCCCCGAGAGATCAGCAACCTCTCTCGCCGGACTTCGCAGTGTCACAGGTGAGACCACTGACCTCTCGCACGGGACTTCGCAGTGTCACAGGTGAGATGAGCGACCTCTCACGGGGACTTCATAGTGTCCAAGGCGAGACCACTGACCTCTCACGTGGGACTTCTCTGTGTCCCAGGCGAGACCACTGACCTCTCGCGGGGGACTTCTCTGTGTCCCCAGCCAAGAGGACCTACGAGCCAAACTCGGCGACGATGGACTGGACTTCCTTGATGAAGCCTTCGCGGTGCTGCCGCTCGAACTCTTGCCAGGTACACAGCGACCGCGAGTCCTTCACCCGGTCGACAAAGATCGTTGCATCGAGGTGATCGACCTCGTGCTGATACGTCCCTGCCGAGATCCCGCGCGCCACAAAGTCGAGGTCGTTGCCGTGCCGATCCCAAGCGGTCACCCGCACCTCGCAGAAGCGCTCGACGCGCCCGCGCAGGTTGGGCACCGACAGACAGCCTTCGTAGTTGGAAAACGTGCGCTCGCCGAGCGGCGTAAGCTGCGGATTGACCAGCACCGTCAGCGGAATCTTCGGCTTGTATGGATAGCGAGCGTTTTGGCCGACCTCGATGACGCAGATGCGCACACTCTCATAAATCTGCGGAGCCGCGAGCCCTGCCCCATCGGCGTCTCGCATCGTCGCAATCAGGTCGTCGATAAGCTGCTGGCCTTGCGGCGACAGAAGCTCGTCCTTGGTGAGCGGTCTGGCCAGAACCCGCAGCACCGGATGTCCAATCTGAGCAATCTTGCGAAGTGCCATCCCAACCGTATAGCACGCAGACGGCGGCGGAATTTGCGGTTAAGGTGAAGGCTCACGATGTCGCTGCGCGCTTTTGTGGTTAGGCAGCACCTGTCGCTCCGGCTCTCGCAGGTTCACGCGGGCGCGGGGACTACGTCGCGGGCGATTGCCTGGCACAACTTGCTCTGCCGACTCGGGGTGGCGTTGCCGCTGTGTCTTGTCCACGACCTAGGGTTGCTTCTGGCCGTGCCGGTGGCGCAGCTTCGGCTGGGCACCGATGCTCCGCTGCCTGGGCCCCTTCGCGAAGTGACGGACGAATACCGACTCCTTCTGCGCAGGCTGACCGGGATTGAGTCGATTGCCGAAGTGGCGGCGCTGCATCCGTCCGATGAACTGGTCGCGGTGCTCCTCGGCAAGATCATGCGGCCGCTCTTGTCGCAGCTTCCGTCGCTCGATTCAGTGACCGCCGACCTTCCGAGCGAACCGGCACACCCCAGCGTGACGCCCGCCGAGCTTGTGCGCGAGCTGGCCAAGCCCGCCGCCGTGCTGCACGAGCTGTGCAAGCTGGCCGTCCCTGTCACCCTGCGCCTGGAGCTTCTGGATGCCCAGGCGGTGCGGCTGCTGCACGTTCACGAAGGCAGTGCCAGCCTGCTGGCCCGCGCGAGCGAAGACCGGGCCGACCTGCTGGAGCTGGAGTCGCTGTTTGATGCGGACGAGCTGCGCGACACGGTGCGCTTCTCACTCGATCTGCTGCCGTCTGTGCTGGAAGCCCAACATGTAAGCGGTGCACAGAGCTATCCGACGGGAGGCTATGCGGGGCTGCTCAGCCGTGGTTCGCTCGATGCGCTGCTTCCCAGCGAGCTGGCGAGCGACGATGACCTGTTCCACACCCGCTTTGCCCTAAACGAACTGCTGTACCTGGGCCGCGAGCGCCAGGTCGAAGCACCGCATCCACTGAGCTACATCCTGGTCGACTGTTCGCCGTCGATGCGAGGACTGCGGCAGGTGTTTGCTCGCGGGCTGGCACTGTCTTTGTGCCAGCGCCTTCTGCGCAGCAAGCAGCCGGTGCTGGTTCGCTTCTTCGACAGTCGACTACACGATGCGGTGCGCGCGGACCGATCCCCGAAGCGGCTTTTGCCCTTCCTGCTCGGCTTCCGGTCCAGTCGAGGACGCAACTATCGGCGGGTGTTCCGTGACCTGTGCCGCGAGCTGTCGTCCCTTGGTGCTGACAAGCGCTCGCGGGTCTCGCTTTACCTTGTCACCCACGCGGAGTGCCACATTCCCAAAGAAATGGTGACGGAACTGGCCCGCCACGCGCACCTGACCGCGGTATTTATGCGGCCATCGTCCGAGCTACGGCTCGACTATCTGCCGCTGCTGCACCGCTATCACGTCATCAGTGATGAAGCACTCCGCAGCGAGGCCGGGCGCAAACAAAAAGCACTCGCGATACTGCAAACCGTGACCTAGCCCGGGAACGGTGAAATTTGCCGCATCATGGCCTTCGCAGTTCTGGCATATGCTGCGACCTATGCGCACACGGACGACTCGCTTCTCGCTGCTCTTTTCCTCGCTGTTTGTCGTCGGCATTCCTCTGGCATCGTGTACGGTTCACGTCGATCCGACACCGCTGCCCGAGCCACCTCTCGCCGCAGGCTGCAACCCTCTCGGTGGTGGTGACAAAGAAGACTGCCTGCTGCCCTTTCCGTCGAATCATTACCTCCGGCGAGATGACCAAGGCGTGCTGCGCGTCACCTTCCCGCAGGGCGTGCTGCCGGTCTCAGGTCAGGGCGTGGCACTCGACCCAGCGCTGCTCTCGGCGCGCGATGGTTTTAGCCCCGCCACCCAGATCGTCGCGTACTTCCCGACGGCGATTGATCCTGCGAACCTGCCCACAGCCGCGCGATTTGAGGACTCGCTCAAGGTCAGCTCGCCAGTGCAGCTTCTCGACTTCGAGACCGGGCAGCGAGTGCCACTGTTTGCCGAGCTGG